>JACSRF010000032.1 GCA_014879875.1 Anaerolinea sp. | reverse complement strand
CCAATCTCTCTGTGAATCTCCGTGTCTCCTCTGTGTTCTCTGTGTAACTGATGACTCAGTGTAACTCTGTGTCTCTCTGTGTTCCCTTCTTAAAGAGGTAGGCTTATGAAGCGAATTATTTTGCCGACGATTGGCAGCGCCGGTGACGTGTATCCGGTGATTGGGCTGGCGCAAGGGCTGCGCGCGCGCGGACATGCGGTGACGGTGATCGCCAATGGACATTTTGCAGGGTTGGTACGGCGCATGGGGTTGGAGTTCATCCCCTTGGGCACGGCTGCGCAGTACCGGCAGGCGATAGCGGACCCGCTGTTGTGGCATCCGACCAAAGGGTTTGCGTTCATCGGCCGTAACTTTCTCATCCCGGCGACGCGCATTTTGTACACGGCGTTGCAGCAGTTTGACCCGCAAGGGGTTGTTGTGGTGGCCCCGGCGTTGGCGTTTGGGGCGCGGCTGGCGCAAGAAAAATTGGGGATGCCGCTCATCTCCGCCCATTTGCAGCCGACGATGCTGCGCAGCGTGCAGCGACCGCCGGTGTTGGGCGTGGCGGCGATCCCCAATTGGTGGCCGCTGTGGCTGCGGCGGCTTTGGTTCCGTTTCATAGATTGGGCGATCATTGATCCGGTGGTATTGCCGGAATTGAACGCTTTTCGCGCTGAGTTGGGACTGCCGCCAACGCGCCGTCTGTTTGATGGGTGGATTCATTCTCCAGACAAGGTGCTTGGGTTGTTCCCGGAGTGGTATGCACCGCCGCCGCCCGATTGGCCGCCAAACACGACGTTAACCGGTTTTTTGCACTTTGAGCCGGAAGGGGAACGCCCGTTTCCCCTTGCCGTCCGTCATTTTCTGGATAGCGGCGACCCGCCCATCCTGTTCACGCCCGGTTCGGCGATGCAGCATGGCGCGGCTTTCTTTCGCGCGGCCCTGGAAGCGTGCCAGGTATTGGGGCGGCGGGGTCTGTTCGTCTCCGCTCATGCGGAACATATCCCCGACTCCCTGCCGGAGACGATCTGTTATGCCCCTTATCTGCCGTTTAGCCGCGCGCTGCCGGAGGTGGCGGCGTTGGTCTTTCATGGCGGCGTGGGGACGATGGCGCAGGGGTTGGCGGCGGGCGCGCCGATGTTAGTGATGCCGATGAGCCATGACCAGCCGGATAACGCTGCCCGCTTGAAGGCGTTGGGGGTGGGGGAGTATCTTTCGCCGAGGCAGTTCCGGGGAACGGCCGTTGCCGAGAAACTACACCATTTGTTGACCGCGCCGGATGTGGCGGCGAACGGCCGTCGCTACGCCGCGCTGGTCAATTTCGAGCAAGCTCTGGCGGATACCTGCGCGATCATTGCGGTGTAGGAACGGCGTTCCTCAAAGGAACGGCGTTCCTCAAAGGAACGTGGTTCCTGAAATCGGGTTTATGGTATACTCCTCTTAGAAAGCCGCGCTAAATCTTACGAATGACTGTAAAACGGTGAACGATGAATGTGATGCTCGAAACGAAAATGGTTGCTAACGTCCAGACTAAAGCGCCCCTTTTGCAATCTGGCGACCGCCTGTCGCGCGCCGAATTTGAACGGCGTTACCGGGCGCACCCACACATCAAACATGCTGAATTGGTTGAAGGAGTTGTTTACGTGTCATCCCCTGTCCGCTATACCCAACATGCTGATCCCCATTTTACGATTATTGGTTGGCTGGCCGTTTACCAGGCGGCGACGCCGGGGGTGCGCGGCGGTGATAATGCCACACTGCGCCTCGATTTTGAGAACGAGACGCAACCCGATGCGCTGCTGCGCCTGGAGCCGGCGGCGGGGGGGCAGTCGGTGGTGACAGATGATGATTACCTGGAGGGTGCGCCAGAGTTGATTGTGGAAATTGCCGCCAGCAGCGCCAGTTATGACATGCACGACAAGCGGCGCGCTTATGGGCGTAACGGGGTGCGCGAGTATCTGGTCTTCTTAGTGCATGAACAGCGGGTGGTTTGGTTTGGGCTGCATGATGGAATTTATGAACCGCTGCCAGTGGGTGAGGATGGGGTTATACGCAGCGAGGTGTTCCCCGGATTGTGGCTTGATGTGGCGGCGCTACGGCAAGGGGCGTTGGCGCAGGTGTTGGCGACTTTGCAACAAGGGTTGCAGACGCCAGAACACGCGGCATTTGTCGCCGAGTTGCGCCGGCGGTTGGCTGGTTGATCTGTTGTCACTATTAGACATTATCGGGAATAAGCAAAACAGGAACACAAAGATTCACAGAGTTAAGGAATGGCACTTCAATAAGTTAGTCAAGATTGGTTCAATCTTCGGAGATTGAACCAATCTAAATGGGC
>JACSRF010000132.1 GCA_014879875.1 Anaerolinea sp. | reverse complement strand
GGTGGTTGTGGTCATGGGGAGAATGGCTTGGGGCGTGGGGCGTCGGGAGATTAATCCGACGCCCCACGCCCCACTTCCGACTCGCGTTCTGCTTTACTTGCCGGTGTAGGCGACGGTGCGGAAGTCAGTACGGCCGGCAAAGGCTTTCAGCGTGAAGCCGTCGAATTGGTCGCTGACGGCCGCAAATTGGGCAAAGTAATAGGGAATGATGACGGGGCCGCGTTCAATGAGCAGCGCTTGCATGTCGGCGTAAGCCTGTATGCGCTCGGCTTCGTCGAGGGTGGAACCGGCCAGGCGCGCCAGGGCGTCGAATTCCGTGTCGGCAAAGTGGGATTCGTTCCATTTGGCGTCGCTGATGAGCATGACGTCGAGGTAGAATTGGGGATACGGCCGTGATCCCCACCCCGTAATGCCCAAATCTACTTCCAGCCAGCCATCGTCGCCGTAGTAGACACTCTCCGGCTCCACGCTGAGGTCAATTTCGACGCCTGCTTCGGCCCACTGCGCCTTCAAGACGGCCGCCAGGTCAGGACGACCGCCGGTGTCGGGGGTGTGCAGGGTCAGGCGCAGCGGATTGGCGGCGTCGTAGCCGGCCTCGGCCAGCAGCGCGCGCGCCGCTTCCACGTCGCGGGCGGGGGGCTGCGCGGCCGGGGCATGGTAAGCGGCGTAGAGGGGGCCAATGGGGCTGTCGTTGCCGATGGCGCCATACCCTTGCTGCACCACGTTGAAAATGGCTTCGCGGTCGGTCGCCAACTTGAGCGCCTGGATGACGCGCGGGTCGTTGCCGGGGGCGCGGTCGGAGCGCAGGCGGATCAGGTCGAAGCCGTTGGTGGGGATGTCTATGGTGGTGATGCCCGGCTCCCCTTGCAGACTTTGGAAGAGGGAGGAGGACATGCGCATGGCGAGGTCAATTTGCCCGCCGCGCAGCGCTTCGATAGCGGCCGTGTCGTCATTGAAGAAGATGATTTCTAGCCCGGCCAATTGGGGCTGGTCGGGGATGAAGTACGCTTCGTTGGCGGTCATGACGATGCGGTCTTCAGGCGTATAGCTGGCGACTTTGAAGGGGCCGGTACCGTTGAAGGCGGTGTTGGCGTCTGCTGTGTCCGCTTTGAGCACCAGGGCGTGGTTGTCGCTGAGATCATAAAGGAAGAATGGGTTGGGATTGGTGAGGGTGAAGGTCACTTCCAGGTCGCCGGTAGCGGCGATGGCGGCGATGTTGGCGTAGAGGTCGGCGGTGGGCGCGCCTTCGGTCTGGCGCAGACGGTCGAAGGTCCAGACGACGTCGGCGGCGGTGAAAGGGCTGCCGTCGTGCCAGGTGACGCCGGGGGCGAGTTGGAAGGTGTAGGTACGGCCGTCGTCGCTGACGGCCCACTCAGTTGCCAGGCGCGGGACGGGGTTTGATTGGGCGTCTACGTCTACCAGGTAATCATAGATGTGGTTGGCGAACAGCACTTCGCTGTCGGAGGAGATGGCGATGGGGTCGAGGTTAACCACCGGCTGCATGGCGACGCGCAGGACGCCGCTGCGGCTCATGGCTGCGGTATCGGCTGTGTCGGTTGGGGCGGAGTCGGCGGTTGTGGTGTTGTTGCTGGTTTGCGCGGGGGTGTTGTTGTCGCTGGCGCCGCCACAGGCGGTCAGCGCCAGGATGAGGATGAGGAGCAGCAAGCTGGACAACCGTTTGTTGTGTAAGCGAAATGTACTTCCTAATAACATTTTGTGTTTACCTCCAGGTAATGGGTATTGATAAAGGGTGTGTTTCAAATTGGTTGAAGCGCCGGGAGAGCGCCAATTTACAGGATTTACTGATTGGCCTGATTAAGTTGCAAATCTGCCAATCCTGCTATTCGTTGTCCTTGCCAACTGAAATGAAATACACCCATTGGCAAATTGTGCCATGTTACCGTGTAGGGGCGTTTTTGCGTGTAAGGTTGATTACATATCTGTGAGGCGCATGGCTGCCAATGTTTGGGTACGTGGCATGATAGCATGAGTTGGGGATGCTGCCAAAAATGTTCATTCTTGTCGGGTTGGGTGATTTGGGGGATAACTTGGCATGTCATGAAAATTTGTAGCCCGATTTTCCCAAATCGGGCTGTAATATGAGGAGTAAGTCATTGGCGGCGCAAGGTTTGGCGATGGTGAAGGCGAGGTGGGGCAACGGCCGTTTGCGGGGCATTCCGCTCGCTATTTTGGCCTCGGCGTGCTGGGGGACGTCTGGTTTGTTCATAGACCGGATTATGGGGCATGGCGTGTTGTCGGCGTGGCAGCTTGCTTTTTGGCGTGAGGTGGCGACGTTGTTGACGTTGCTGCTGTTGTTGTTTGA
>JACSRF010000238.1 GCA_014879875.1 Anaerolinea sp. | reverse complement strand
AAGAGCCGCAGCTCGAAGAGCCGCAGCTCGAAGAGCCGCAGCTCGAAGAGCCGCAGCTCGAAGAGCCGCTTACCTACCGTTCGCTGTTTTGGTTCCATTTGCCGTTAGCGGCGACGTCGCTGCTCATTTTGTTAGCGCAGCCATTGGTTACATCAAGCCTGGCGCGGCTGCCACTGCCCACCGAATCATTGGCGGCGTGGCCGGTGCTGTTCCAGATTATGCTGATGGCGCGGGCGGCGGCCCTGGCGCTGCCGGAAGTGGTCATTGCGCTTAGTAAACGGCCGTATGCGTTCATCCCCATGCGTCGCTTTACCATCAATATGGCGATCATCAGCACCCTGTTGATGGCGCTGCTCATTTTGACGCCGGCGGCGCGCTTTTACCTGTTTACCATTCAGGATATGACGCCAGTAGTGGGTGAACTGGCGGCGTCGGGGCTGCTGCTGTTCCTCTTCTTTCCGGCGCTGGCGGCCATCACCTCCTGGCTGCGTGGGCTGTTGATCAACGGCAAGGCGACTAAAGAGGTGAACCGAGGTATGGGGATCAATCTGGTGGTAATGGCCGTTATTTTGGGTGTTGGTCTGCTCATGCAGCAGCCAGGGCTGCCCACAGCGGCGCTGGCGCTGAACCTGGCCGCTCTGTTTGAACTGTTCTACCTGGGATGGCGTGCCAGCCAGGTGCTGCCGATTGGCAAAAACTTGTGGCTGCGCACGCATATTGTGGCTGCTTCATGAGTGGAGATTCACGCTAAACTCGTTTATACTTGAATGCCTATGATTAAAATTTTGCAACTACCACTTGGTCCACTACAGACGAATTGTTATTTGCTGGGGTGTGAGGAAACGATGGAAGCGGCGATCATTGACCCGGCGTGGAACGGCCGTGCCATTGCCGCTACCGCTGATGAACAAGGCTGGTTCATTACGCACATCTTGCTTACGCATAGTCATTTTGATCACGTTGGCGGACTGGCAGAGTTAAAAACAGAGGTCAATGCGCCCATTTACATTCACCCTGAAGCTGTGGAAATGCTGCAACTGGCAACGATGTCGGCGGCGCTGTACCAGATACATATCCCGGCTCCGCCACCACCAGACATGATGTTGAGTGATGATGAGGTTTTGCGCATAGGCAATTTGGAACTGCGCGTATTGTATACCCCAGGACATGCTCCCGGTCATGTTAGCTTTTACCTGCCACAACATGGCGTGGTGTTTGATGGAGATGTGTTGTTTCAAGAGGGAATCGGCCGTACTGACCTGCCTGGTGGCGATCACAAATTGCTGATGCGCACCATTCAAGAAAAGTTGATGACCCTGCCCGATGAGACGCACGTCCTATCCGGGCATGGGCCGGCGACGACGATTGGCAATGAACGTCAGTGGAACCCATTTTTGCGCTGAGTGTGTGACGTTGGCGTCGGGTGTTGGATTGTCGGTTACTGATTACCGTCCACTGTCGGCGTGGGAGATGGCGTTGCGGTTGGCGTAGGCGTGGGGGTGGGGAAAGCGCCTGTCCAGGTAAACGTGGCGGGGATGCTGGCTTCGCCGCCATAGGTGTAGAGGAACTGCCCGTCGGCGCGGACGCCGGTGACGCGCACAATGCTGATGCGCCAGCGGAAAAGATGTGTTTCTGGGACTGCGGGACGCCAATCGCTGGGGATTTGCAAGGCAGTGTCGCGGGTGAACCCACGATAAACGGGCGCGTCAGGGGTATCCAGGTCAACCAGTTCAACCATGTACCATTCGGCGGCGTCCAGGTCTTTAACGGCCGCCCACTGTAACGTCAGGATACCATCTGGGGGGGTAACGGCCGTGCCATCTACCGGATATAGCAAATAAGGGCCAGGTATGGGCGGTGTTGGCGAAGCGGTTGGAGAAGGGCCAGGCGTAGGGGGTAAAATGGCCCCGTATATAATTTTGGGGATACATATCGTCTCGCCAGGCTGCAAAATATAGGCGTCGGTGAGTCGGTTTACACGCAAGAATAGATCAAAGTCAATATCGTAACGAGCGGCAATACCGGAAAGCGAATCGCCGCCTTGCACCTGATACCGTTCACACCCTTCCGGATCGGCAATGACCGTTTCGCCTCTAATTTCTACGGCTACCGGCGCCAGAGGCGGCGTTGGCGTCGGCCAGGGGATGAGCAAGGTTTGCCCGATCTGAATGGGCGCGTCGGCATTGATGCCGCTAACGTCGGCAATACTTTCTATGGACACGCGGTAACGCAGCGACAGACCGATTAAGGTTTCGCCTGCGTTAACCTGATGTGGCTGCGGCGGTTGTGGCGTCAATGTGGGCGCCGGGCTGGGGGTGATGGTG
>JACSRF010000583.1 GCA_014879875.1 Anaerolinea sp. | reverse complement strand
AAAAAGTTGTCCCTGGCAACAATGGTGTTGCGTGGGTTGGCGTTTCGGGATACGGCCGTTTACCAGACTGGCGCGCGCGTTAGCATCCGTCACACATGGGCAGTCACGCGGAGGAATTTAGGCCCGCTGCTCATCGTCACCGGCTTGCTGTGGGGCCTGCAAACCTTGTTTGACCTGACCGTGAGTCTGGTCAGCCTGCCCCTTTTTGTCCTGACGCTGCCCTTTGCCGCTCTGCCCAACCTCATCATAACTATCCTGGTCATCTTCCTGGCGATGTTGGTCTTGTTTTTACAGGCCATTTTGCATACATTTACGGCCGTTACCTGGACGATGGCTTATTTATCCGTAATCCGTAACCCGTAACTCGTAACCCGTAAGCCGTAATCGGTAATCGGTTCACGGATTACGGCTTACGGATAACGGATAACAGATAACGAATTACGGATGACGATATGAGACTTGGCGTAGACACGGGCGGTACATTTACCGATTTTGTGTGGGTGGATGGCGACGGCCGTTTGCACATCCACAAACAACTCAGCACTCCACAGGATCCGGCGCAGGCGGTTTTAGAGGGCGTGGCCTGGCTGCGCGTGCCGGAAGAAGCGGCCGTTGTGCATGGCAGCACCGTCGCCACCAACGCTTTGCTAGAGCGGCGCGGCGCGCGGACGGCGCTCATCACCACCAAGGGGTTTGCCGATGTGCTGGCGATTGGACGCCAAAACCGGCCTGACTTGTACGCCCTCGTGCCGCAAAAACCAGAGCCGCTTGTGCCGCAGGCGTGGCGGTTTGCGGTAGATGAACGCATCACGGCGCAAGGCGACGTCCTCATACCCCTTGAAGCGGCCAGCCTGACCCCCATTTTCGCCCAACTGGAAGCCGACGAGATCGAATCCGTCGCCATCTGCCTCCTCTTCTCCTTCCTCCATCCCCAACACGAACAACAAATCGCCGCCGCCCTACAGTCTACAGATTACGGATTACGGATGACGCCCCATCTCTCCCTCTCCAGCGACATCCTCCCCGAATACCGGGAATATGAACGCACGAGCACGACGGTGATCAATGCTTACGTTGCACCATTGATGAGCCGCTATCTGGCGCGGTTGGCGGAGGGGTTGGGACAACGGCCGTTAACCATCATGCAAAGTAACGGCGGCGTGATCAGTGCGGCCGTTGCCGGGGCACAGGCGGCGCGCACGGCCCTCTCTGGCCCGGCGGGGGGCGTGGTCGGCGCGCGCTACGTGGCCGAATTGGCGCAGTTTCCCGACATCATCACCTTCGACATGGGTGGAACCAGTACCGATGTCGCTTTGTGCCCCGGCCGTTTGCCAACGACGGCGCATGGCACAGTGGCCGGGATGCCGCTGCGCCTGCCCATCATTGACATTCACACTGTCGGCGCGGGCGGGGGTAGCCTGGCCTACGTAGATGCCGGCGGCGCGCTGCACGTCGGGCCGCAAAGCGCCGGGGCTGAACCGGGGCCAAGCTGTTACGGCCGTGAAATGGGTGACTGGCAACTGGCGCTTAAGGGGGCCAGCGCCAGCCTGCACGCGCCAGTCACCGTCACCGACGCCAACCTGGTGTTGGGGCGGCTGGATGCGGCGCACTTTTTAGGCGGCGCGATGCGGCTGGACGAAGCAGCGGCGCGAAGGGCGCTAGATGCACTGGCGCAGCAGATGGGCGCGGCTTCCGTAGAAGAGGCAGCCTGGGGCGTCATTCAGGTGGCGAACGCCAACATGGAACGGGCCATTCGCAAGATTTCGGTCGAGCGGGGATATGATCCGCGCCGCTTCACGCTGCTCCCTTTTGGCGGGGCCGGGCCGCTGCACGCCTGCGAATTGGCGGCGGCGATGCAGATCCCGCGCGTGCTGATTCCGGCCACGCCCGGCG
Organism: Anaerolinea sp.; assembly: GCA_014879875.1. GTDB lineage: Bacteria > Chloroflexota > Anaerolineae > Promineifilales > Promineifilaceae > JACSRF01. Next base: position 405 of record JACSRF010000583.1, on the reverse strand, counting down.
TGTTGTCGGCGTTGGGAATGCTGGCGGCCGCGCCGACAAAGGATTATTCGCAGACGGTGATGGTAGAGATTGGAGAGAAGAGAGAGGAGGGAGGAGAGCGGTTGGCGGCGGCGTTGGCGCTGTTGCAGCCGCGAGCGTTGGCGGAGATGGCTGCCGAAGGGTATGCGCCGGAGGCAGTGACGCTGCATCACAGCCTGGACATGCGCTACAAAGGGCAATCACATGAGCTAAATGTGCCGTATACCCTCGTCAATCATCAATCGTCAATCGTCAACCATTTTCATCAGGCGCATGAAACACGCTACGGCTATGCCCAACCAGAGGCGATTGTGGAGATTGTGACCGTGCGGGTAACGGCCGTTGCCCCCCTGTCTCTTATACACATCTGACGCTGCCGACGACGGA
>JACSRF010000672.1 GCA_014879875.1 Anaerolinea sp. | reverse complement strand
GTACACCCTCTACGGGGTGATCGCCCTGACCGGCATCGGCGTGAACTCGGCGATCGTCCTGATCGACGCAGCCAATGACCGGCGAAAGCGTGGCATGAGCACCATGCATGCACTGATCCTGGCCGCGCGCCGGCGCGTCGTGCCAATCCTGATCACCACCACAACGACCATCGGCGGCCTCTTCTCGCTGGCTTTCGGTCTGGGCGGCAAGAGCCTGCTGTGGGGGCCGGTGGCATCCAGCATCGTCTGGGGGCTGACCTTCTCGACGGCGCTGACCCTCTTCGCCGTGCCACTGCTCTATCTCGCCTTCATGCGCGAGCGCCGGTCGTCGGCCCTTGCTTCCCGGTTCCGGCGCTGGCGAACAACTCCCTGAACAGGCCGAACTTCAAATGAATTCGATGCCTGTCAACGATAGGCCAACCAGGTCTACGTTACCTTGGTTCAGTGAAGTTTCAGCCGCAATAACGCCCAAGGAAGCCTGTGTGAATACACCCTGATCCAGCATATCTCTAAAATAAGCCAGGTCAGCAACCCCGGGTGGCGTGCCCACCAGGTTGGTGTACAGCAAGTTCACCACTTCTGTGTTGGTCGCGTTGGCACCCAATTTGACGTTGATGGCGAGTTGCATCAAATTCTCGTAACTCATCCCTCCGTCAAGCAGATTCAAACCGATGCCCACGTATTCCTTATTAGCCACAGATGGCGCACCAAAAACCGCAGCCAGTATTTTAGCTGTTGTGCCCGCGTTTCCTTCTAAATCAATTGCCAGTTTGGCGTTTGCGAATTGAAGACGCTCCACATTGGTGAGTGTGTCGGTGCCGTCTGTTACCGAATTATCTCTCACGGTGTAGCCTCCCGCACCTTTGGTGAGCGTGTAGTTGGCTAGATTGCCACGGTATACGGCAGTATCTATGCCACTGCCTCCATCGACCGTGTCGTCACCGGCATATCCGAGCAGGACATCATTGCCGACACTACCCTTGATCGAATCATTGCCTTTCAGTACGTACGCATAGGTCTGTTGCGTGTCGCCATAGGTGGAGGCAAATATCTGCAATTGTGTAGCATCGGCTGACATCCCACTGACGCTATAAACCAACGCGTTATTGAAATAGAAACTGCTCGACGTGGTTGTGCCGAAAACAGTGCCATTTGCATCGTATACAAATGAACCGGCGAAGGTCTGCAGATAGGGTCCGTTAAATATCGCAATGTTCGAGGGCGTTGCAGTACTGACTTCCCAATCCCAATCCTGATCTGATAGAAAGTTAAAACTACTCGAAATAACGACGGAACTCATAATATCCTCCAATCAATGGGTTTCAACAATAATCTGCGTCTGATTGAAGCTGTCTTCGTAAACCGTGTTGCTGGCTCACGTTGTGAGCTGCCCATAATGGATCCCGGGCGTCAAGGCGCGGTTGCATCGAATCATCCAGCAGCGAGAAATGAGAAAGCCAGGGTTGAATCAGATCACGGCAACTTGGCGAAATATGACGCCGATCCAACGCAGGCTGGTGCCTGCGGAATTGGCGTCGTTGGACACGCAACCGGTATCGGCGATTACAGCGACGTGCCCGCATGGCAGAGCCGAGCGCGTGAGCCGGCACGTCCAAGCCAACGGATTGCAACGCTACCGCTGCCAGGAGTGCGGAAAGACGTTCAGCGCCCTGGCTGGCGCAGCACGCCAACCCGGTGTTGAACGTCGTGCCGTGACCTGTCCAGGCATTCGAGTTGATGGGGCTTGGCACGTGCAAAAGGTCAATGCCTACCACAGCCGACTCAAAGGCTGGGCCTACCGGTTTCGCGGCGTAACAAGCTGCTGCCTGGGCTGGTTTCACGCCCTTGACCGCGAACACGGCAACGGCCGGAAACCCGCTCGGTGACTCGCCATGGCGCTTGGCGGCGCGGGTTGACAACATGATTTGTGAAAAGATCCGTCACCAGTGACAAGTAACCAACATTGGGCATCTGACTCCCGTTGAGCCTTATGTAAAACTAGCGCTCCAGGGCTGATTTCTTCTGCTTGGGGTGAAAGCGGAGGACGGGGGCGAGCATTTCTGGCATGATCGGTTTCTCAGAACCCATATCATCACGCCTGCACCATGGATACTTGGTAATACTAGTCGACGCCAACTGATCATGCAACGCTGGAACGTCGTTCATGTAGAAAGAAAATAATCTGTCCGGAGTTGTAGCAAATGATCTGTCGCGTTCATTCCATTCCTGAAGGAGGGGCGGGATGCGATGGACGGAATTGCTACAGAAACTAACGGTCATGACACATCGAGATACCCCAGACAATGAAAGTCATGACCGTCCCCCTCTTCCCCAACCC
>JACSRF010000361.1 GCA_014879875.1 Anaerolinea sp. | reverse complement strand
GCATCCCGTTCACCTGACTAAACCGTAGGGATTCTTCGCTCCGAAGACTCCGCTCAGAATGACAATTCGTGGACTAATTTGTAAAGGACAACTTCCGCTTTTTGAACCATGCCCTTTTTACCATCATCTGCATCACACCCATCTAACCCCACCCCGACCATGCCTCAACCCACAAACAGCGTAGTAAAACATGATCACCCCACTCGCGCAAGCGCCAATATCTATCCCATCCCTGGCGCAGCTTTGTGCCAGCCCTTTAGAGGTTTCGTATAAAGTTAGCCTAAATACCCAACACGCCTTATACTAACAAATGCTGTGTACACATAAAGCGTGAGCCACAGCCTATTTGCAAATCAACATCGGGCTGAGCGTGCGACTTGGCTCAACAGAGTCAAGGAGATCTCTCTGTGAATTTTGAACATTTTTCGCTTGACCCGCGCATCCTCACCGGCGTCAAAGCTGTTGGGTATACAACACCCACTCCCATTCAAGAACAAGCCATCCCCGCCATCCTGGCCGGCCGTGACGTGCTTGGCCTGGCGCAAACCGGAACCGGCAAAACGGCCGCTTTCCTCCTACCCATCCTGCAACATCTCAGCAAAGGGCCGCTGCGCCAGGTGCGCACCCTCATCATCGCCCCCACCCGTGAATTGGCCGAACAAATCCACCAGGCCAACGTCGAATTGGCGCAAAAGACCAAAGTGCGCAGCGCCACCATCTATGGCGGCGTCGGCAAAGCTCCCCAAATTGAAGCCCTGCGTCGCGGCACAGAAATCATCGTCGCCTGTCCCGGCCGTCTGCTCGACCTCATGCGTGAAGGCCACGTAGACCTGACACACGTCGAAGTGCTGGTGCTGGACGAAGCTGACCGCATGTGCGACATGGGCTTCCTGCCCGACATTCGCCGCATTCTCAAGCACGTCCCCACTCAGCGGCAAACCCTCTTCTTTTCAGCCACCATGCCCGACGACATCCGCCAATTAGCCGACGCCATTTTGCGCAACCCGGTAACGGTGCAGATCGGCATCATTGCCCCGGCCAAAACCGTTTCCCACGCGCTTTATCCCGTGCCGTCTGACCTGAAGATGAAATTGACCTTGTCCATGCTGGAGCAAATGGCAATTGGGCGCGCGCTCATTTTTACGCGCACCAAACATCGCGCCCGCAGCCTGGCGCGCAAACTGGAAACACATGGACATCGCGCGGCCGCCCTCCAGGGCAACATGTCACAAAACCAACGGCAAAACGCGCTTGATGGGTTCCGCGACGGCCGTTACGACATCCTCGTCGCCACCGACATTGCTGCCCGCGGCATTGACGTGGCCGAAATCTCCCACGTCATCAACTTCGACATTCCCGACACCGTTGACGCCTACACCCACCGCATCGGCCGCACCGGCCGCGCCCAAGAAACGGGTGAAGCGTTTACCCTGACCTCGCCAGAAGATGAAAGCCTGATCCGAGAAATCGAAAAGGTGCTGCGCGCGCGCCTGGAACGCCGCGCCCTCCCCGGCTTTGACTATGGCGCGTTCAACCCCACCAGCCACCCAAATGGGCAGAATGGGCAGCAGCCACAGCGGGATGGGAAACGGCCGTATCCCACCTCCCCCTCACGTCGCAGTCAGCCACGACAGCGACAACCACGCCTGTAAGCGCGCATTGTGTAGTACGTATTGCAATTGCTTACATCATCTACTCTTTCGGGTGATGCGGATGATAGGCCAGCACACAATTTTGATTAATGGCTAAAAAGGGGACTTGGCGCGTGGGTGCTTTGCGCACCCCGCGCAGGGGAAAGACCAGAACATCCGTCAGCGCAAAAAAGGCGCGCGTCTCATCAAAAACGTCATCGTCACGGGAATCAGGGTTGGTGTGCAAATCTCCCTGGATGGCATACCATTCTGTGTAGACAATAAACGGCCGTTTCGACGATATCATCTGCACATTTCCCAGGTGCTCATTATCCAACACCGATATGCCCATGACGTAACTCTTCGTCAGCGCCATCATCTCCTGTTTCACCCCGCGTATCTGCGCGTCGGGCATGGTTGGGTAAAACTCCACCTGATCGCACCGAATGACCGAGTAGCGGCGATCATTCAAGAAAATAAGTATGTCACCCTTCGGCTGGAAATCGGCGCGAAGCACATACCCCGGCATCAATACTTCAACTTTGAACGTAGGAAGCTGCGGCATAACAGGCATCTTTTTCTCCTCGTATAAAATAGGGCAAACTATCAGTTTGCGGCATGGTTCAGAAAGCTGAATTTGTCCTTTACAAATTAGTTCGCGAATTGTCATTCTGAGCGGAGTCTTCGGAGCGAAGAATCCCTACGGT
>JACSRF010000122.1 GCA_014879875.1 Anaerolinea sp. | reverse complement strand
ACAACTGAAGATGCTCGTATCAAATTGCATCAATTATATCCGTCAATAGATGTTAGTTAGACTACTAGTCACGCATCACGCATCACGGGCTGTCAATCCCCTGAATTCCCAAAGAGCCAACATTATCTGAAAATCTGTATATCAAGGAAAAAGGCTCTCAGCAGCTGTGGCGCGACGCCGTAAGAAAAAGCCGAAGCCAAGGATGCCGAACATGTATCCAACCGTGAACAATAGATACAACATTCGCAGCCACAGGGGGGCGCCGTAACGACTTAGTGAGGAAATATAAAAGACAAAAGTGGCTAACCAGCTCACTACCAGGCCAAGCAGAATGGGATTGATGCGTTGGTTGAGTGGCAGCAGTCGCCAGGTGGGGGAAATGAGCAGCAGCAGCGAAACGGCCGGCGGGCCAAAGAGGAGCATTAGCCAAAGGATAGCCCCTTCTCGCCCCATGTAATCCACTGCCCCCGATAGCGCAAACAGGAGAAATGTCAGGGCAGCGCCCAGGGCCATGTGCATGAGGCGCTGGATGGATTCGAGCTGCCGTTGTAGGGAAACGGCCGTTGCCATTTCCTGCACCTCTTCATAATCAAAGACATGTTGTTTCATCGTCATCCTCCGTTTTTGACAGAATCTATAGCCGCTGCCACGTCCGGCAGGGCAAAAATACGAATGTTGCGCTCAATGAAGCGGGCCAGCAACTGCTGCCCCAGCGGTGTCAGGCTGTAGTAGCGGCGCGGTGGACCCATGTCCGAGGCTTGCGTCCGGCTTTGGATAATACCGTTTTCTTCAAAGCGTTTGAGCGCCCGGTAGATGCTTTTTTCGTCGGCCACCACCGTGCCCTGGCTCATTTCGGCAATCATCGCCGTCATTTCGTATGCGTAGGTGGAACGGCCGTGCAGCAGCAGCAGCATCCAAAAAGAAAGCAGCCCTTTTTTGTAGCTGTCTTCCCACTGTTGCAACAATTGGTCTGATTGGTCTGACTTTACATTCATTTTTACTACCCTACAATAGGTTGAATACCATTACCGGTAGAATACAGTTTTTAACGGCCGTTGTCAAGATCAAAAGCACCGCACAAGAAGGCAACTGTTGTACCTCTGGTAAACATGCCACTTTGTGCTCTTTGCTAATGTAGTTATGGTGGAGGTTTGGTTTAGGCCAGGTCGGCGGCGTACTGGCGGATGGTGTTGACCAGAGCGTTGAGGCCGTTTTTACGGGTGGGGCTGAGGTGATTTTCCAGATGGAGTTGGATGAAGAAACTGCGGATGTCGAAGGCGAGGATTTCATGGGGGGTACGGCCGTTGCACAAACTCAATACAATTGCCACCAACCCCTTCACAATGGCGGCGTCGCTGTCCCCAACAAAATGCAAACGGGGCGGCGTCTCCTCTGTCGGACTGGCCTTAACCCACACACCGCTCATACAGCCATCAATGCGTGTCTCTTCGCACCTGTCCGCCGCGCTCATTGGTGGCAGCGCGCGTCCCAAATCAATCAAATAACCATAACGATCATCCCAGGTTTCCAGGACAGCAAAATCTTGTATGAGTTCATCAGGCGTCATCATCTTCACCCTCATTGAGATGGCCTCATTGTACGCCGTGCTTCTTGGTTGGGCAACCGCCTGTGAAACGGTTTGCCAAATCGTCCGACAGTTTTTCAGACACATTTGAATCAAGTCAACTTTTACGTGTATAATCATGCGTAACTGCAACTATTCGCAGTTGCAAGAAATCGCATGAATGACGTTGAACAGATTATTGAAAGCTTGCGCCGCAAGCAGCTGCGCATTACCCCGCAGCGCGAATTAATTGTCAGAGCTTTGACCGATGTGGATGATGATGAACATCAGACGGCCGAAGAAATTCACGCGCGCGTGCAGGCATCCACCAGCGCTGTCAATATTGCTACCATCTATCGCACGCTGGACATGCTTGTGGAGGAAGGACTGGTGACCCGTGTTGATTTAGGTGGCGGGAAAGAGGTTTTTGCAACCGTGCAGCATGGGATGCACATGCACCTGGTTTGTCGCCAGTGTGGTCATGTGTTAGATGCAGATACTCAGGTCTTACAAGACGTAAGGCAGTATCTTGTTGCCGAACATGGATTTAGCGCCGATCTAGAGCATATTTCCTTGTTCGGCATGTGTGAAGCGTGTAAACAATTGACATCATCTCATGAAGAGTTGTAACGCAAAGGGTTCATCTGTGCGGACAAACTGACAGTTTGTCCTACATTTATGAAGGAGACGACATGTGTGGTACGCACCACCATGAATGAAAATTTGTAGTCCGAACATCCTTGTTCGGACATCGAACAGGGATGTTCGATTTACAAAGGA
>JACSRF010000413.1 GCA_014879875.1 Anaerolinea sp. | reverse complement strand
CCCTGACAAGCTGTGAGAAAACCCCAAATCTTTTTCTTAACATCTATAGTTCGACTAATTATACGTTTCGTACCAGAACTTCACCCATTTAGAACTGGTCAACTCGCGGCCGGTTTCATCCCAAATGACCAGGTAAAATTTGAGGTAGTAACGCGCCCCTGGCTCCATATGCAGCTCAGCGTAGGGCATGTAGATGGCAAAGTCGGTATAGGTGGCGTTGTTATTGCGCGGGTAAAACAACTGCCCGACAGCTACTTTACCGGATGGCGTGCGGTAATTGTCGTTGAAGTCTTGTAACGGCCGATCGCTGCCATCGTCAAAGTAAAAATAGGCGTGAATTTGGCCCTCTTGTCCCTGCATGTTCAGGGCGCGAAAATCAATCAGGATGCCCATACCCCCTTCGATATTATGGTACACCTCAATGTTGCGAATATCGGCGGCGGCGCGATTTTCGCCGCTGACGGTGAGGGTAAAGGGTTCCGGCGCGCTTTGCGCCAGCAGGGCGTTGCCGCTGTCTTGCACAGTGACAATGAAGGAGAGGGTGTAGGAACCGGCGCTTAAATCCATTTCCGCATACGGCATAAACAGGACGAAATCGGTGTAGCGGGAGTTGTCGTAACGGGGAGTGAAGTTTTGGCTGACGGCAACCTGCCCGCCGCTGGCGTAACGGCCGTTGCGGTCGGGCAGCGCCGCCCCATTGGCGTCGTAGAACGCGGCCGTTACCAGGCCGGCGCGGTCCCGTTGGTTGAGCGCGTTAAAATCTACGTGAATCGCCATCCCCAACACCTCTGCCACATAGGCGTTATGTTCCACCCAAACGTCATTGATAAAGGCGGTGGCGGCGCCGGTGGGGGGTGGCTCTGTCCCTGTTGGCGGAGCGGGCAGCGCCAGACGGCCGGCGCCATAGCCGGTGTCAAAACCGGCCGGCCCCAAATCAAGCGCCTGCTGCATCAGGTAATCGCGCACTTCATAGGCGGAAGCGTAAGGATACACCTGCCGCACCAGCGCCGCCGCCCCGGCCACATGCGGTGCGGAGGCGGACGTGCCGGAGAAGCCGCCAAACGCGGCGTAGGTCAGGTTGCTGACGCCGGCCGGAGCGGAGATGTCGGGTTTGCGACGGCCGTCGGTGGTCGGGCCTTGCGAGCTGTATGGTTCCAGGCTGTCATCCCGCCAATAAGTCGCGCCGACGGCCATCACGCCGGGCGCGTCGGCAGGGGAAGCGAGGCTGTACTCTGGCATAGAGTAGGCAAATTCCACCACGTTGCTGTAGCCGGTCAGGTTCAATTGGCCGGGGCGGGTGATGCTCGCCGCGCGAATCCCCAGGTAATAGGTTCCCGGCACGCCAACACTTCCTTGCAATCCTTCCACCGGCTCGTCGGCGGCGCGCCCCCCCTGGAAATCACGCGAGCTGGCGATTTCTTCGGCGCCATCGGCCGTTTCCTCAAAGAGGTACAAATCATAATTTTCGCTGGCCCCGCCCCAGGCGTCATCCCAGGTGAGCGCCACGTCTATCACCCCGCCTGTGCCAATGGGAAACAGTTCATCCCCATTGGGGAATTCGTGCCAGCCGTTGCCGTCGCTGTCGGTGAAGGTCATGTAGAGGTGCGTTTCGGCGTTGTTCCCGGCCGAATTGACCCACAATACATCTTGCGCCAACGCCTTTTGCGTCAATTCGACCGAGTAACCACTGCCGTCAATCGGCTCGAACATGTTCCCGGCCGAGTAAGAAATCACGTCTACCCCTTGCGCCAGCAGCCATTCCACCGCCCGCCCCAACTCAATGTTGGTTTGCGCCCACACCAGGTAGAGGCTGGCGTCGGGGGCCATCTCGTGGACGATTTCGGCGCAGGCCGTACCATGTTCGCCGGTGTGCCGGTCAAGGTAGGTGGCGTCTTGCCAGTCGGGGATGAAGACGCGCTCGCCGGGGGGCAGTTCGTTGCCCAACATGCCGAGGAAGTTGGCAAAGCCGCCAGGGTCAATGATGCCTACGCGCAAGCCCGCGCCGGTGTAACCAGCCGCGTGCCACGCTCTGGCCCCGGTGATGCCTGCCCCCTCGCCTTCAATCTGGGAGAAATCGGAGGAGGCGAATTCGGGGGCGCGCACGCCAACGACGTGGGGCAGATGGGCGATTTGTACCAGTTGCACAAGGGCGTCCTCGGAAACGGCCGTTTCCTCAATTTCCGCCAGGGGGATGCCAATTTCTAGCTGGTTTTCATATTCGTTCAACACCACCACGCCATAGGCGGCTAACTCTTGCTTCAAAGCCGCTATTTCGCCGGGGTCGGTGGTGTCCAGGATCAAGATCACGCGCAGTTCCTCGTTATCTGTCAGCAGCCGGCGATCCCGCGCCAACGTCTTAGCCGCTTCCAACCCGCCATCTTCATAGGCCAGCACAAAATCAATATAGGCTGAATCCAGGTTCAGGGCCGCCATGACGCCGCTGCTGATCATAAATTCATGCAGCCCGCTCAACCCTTCCTTTTCGTACAAGTCAAGCAGTTTGGCGTAGGCCGCTTTCAACTTTTCCTCGTCGGTCAGGTCAATATTCGTCGCCAGGTCGGCCAGGTCGGGGTACTTTTCCAGCAGTTCGGCCAAAGAAGGGGGCGCATCCAGTTTGAGACCCAGTGATGCGGCCACATTTTCCAGGTCGCCAACAATTTGTGGGGTGGGCGCCGGCGTTGGCGCAATCTCGCCGCCACTGACGCCGGTGTCGGGCGGACGCTGCGTCGCCAGCACCGTCGGCAGCGGCGGCTGCACAGTGGCGACAATGTCGGTGAGCGGTTCGCCGGTGTCCGCGTCGCCGCCGCCCCAAAGCTGCCAGGCCACCACCGCAATGGCCGCCAGCAGCAGCACAACAACCAGGCTAAAAATGGCAAGCTGTTTTTTGGACATGATGCGTTTCTCCTTTGTCAATGTAGGGCGAACTTTCCAGTTCGCCTGCGCAAACTGGAAAGTTTGCGCTACGCATTTTTACATTGCCTCAGCGCAAATAACAGATATATTGCGGATGAATTATTCTATTAGCGGGGAGGGTGCAAACCAAAACTGGCCCAAGTAGCGCGCGCTGTTAAAAGTAAATCATGGTTCATTTGCAAGACGTCAATTGTGACCCGGCCGCAAGGAGTTAGTGCAACAATAAAACGGCCGTCTTCGCTCCAGGCAAAATGATCGCGCCAGTTTTGTCGGCGTGGGTGAAAGAGGGGAACCACTGTTCCGGTTTGGGAATCAAAACCTTCCGTTTTTGCCCATTTGTGACTATTACAAGAGGAACAGGCCAGACATAAATTATCTGGCTCGTCTGTGCCCCCGGCAATCCGAGGAATAACATGATCAATTTCGCCAGCAATACCGCTGAGACGTTCATCTGTTTGGCAATATTCACATCGATAATCAGCGCGCCGCCGTACCAGGGCACGAATTTCTGGTAAGATTTTGATCATTGTTATTCAATCGGTTCAGGCAGCGGTAAGCTGTCGAGAGTAACAGAATGCCCTCGTTGCGCTAAAATCGCTAACGCCTGTGCGCGGCGCAAAACAGAACGATGATACGCGCCGAGCAGGTCTGCCTGTTCCGCTGTTTCGGCTGTGGTGAGCGGCCGTTCTCCCGCAACTTGATTCAATTGCGCCAGCCGCACCTGTTCCGTGGCGGACATAGACGGCGCGGCTGCTGCCCATAGAGCCTCGTCGCTAAACAAATGTAAGGCGGCTAATTCTTCCGCCAATTCCGCTGGTACATCGGGCGGTGATGGCAGCGCCGTCTCTATCGCGTCTAGTAAAACTTCATCTACAGAACGATACGTGAGCCTAGCCGCGCGCTGTAGTTTGCGATAGGCCAATTCTGGTACGTAAATGGCTATAGATTTATCGAGCATATATCCTTTCCTTTGGCAGGCATCACATCTCTATCGCATGACACCTTTTATCACTGTATCAGGATTATACCAGACTAATGTCTGAGTTTGAGAGGCATTGGTTCATGACCGTGTAGCTGTTTTACGCCACTTTCTCGAAATTCATATCTTGCGCGTTGGTGATGAATCTGCCCCGCGCCTTCATACGCTCGATCCTGACATTTTGCATTATTTGGAACGATCACAACGCCTGCTCATCACCGGGAATCGCGCCAGTATGCCGGGTCACGTTGCTAACCATCTTGCAAATGGTGGACATCATTGGGGGATTTTTCGGGTACGCCCAGACGCGCCAATTCGCAAGTTGTTGCAAAACGATTGAGTTGGTTCATGAAGCCAGTGATGCGGCCGAATGGGTGAATGAAATGCGCTGGATTCCGTTTTGATGTGTGAATATTGAGGCAGCAGGACACGGATGGGCAGGATTGGTGGGATTGGTAAATAAGAGGGCGATGGGCTGGTTCAAGGTGAGGTCCCAGGCACGGTAGACAGCGCCAAAACCTCCTTGACCGATGAGTTTTGCGATCCGATAACGGTTGTTGAGAACCTGTCCAATGGCTAAAGGCATCGTTGTTTCCTCCCCAAACAGGCGTGACAATGGCTGCTACACGAGCATCTGCAATTTAACTTTCATTTTCAGCAAAACGGCCGTATCCAACCCCCAAACTCTCTGGCAAACTCCCCTACTGCGCGTAAAACACCAACATCAACCGGCCGCAGCGGATGGTATCCCCATGACGTAGTGCGACGGGCTGGCCGGGGGACAACGGCCGTTCATTCACAAACGTCCCATTTGTACTCTGCAAATCCTCGACCAGCCAACGGCCGCCCTGTTGGCGCAAACAGGCATGTTGGCGCGACACACCCGCCTGACCGCCGCCATGCGGCTCCAGGTCAATCCCCGGCGGTTGCAAAGAGCGTACATTTACCCGCCCCAACACCACCTCCGGCTGCTGGGGCAGCGGCAGCGTGACGCCGGTGCCAATCACCACCAGATGCGCGCCAACGGCAGGCACGGCATCCGACGGCAACGAACTGCCGCGCAAATTGGTGGTCGCTTTCGTCGTCTGCCCGGCGCCCGTATTGGGGATCACCGCCTGCCCTGTATCCCCGCGCAGCCAGGAAAGTTCACGGACAAACTCGTCCATGGTCTGGTAGCGCGCTTCCGGGTTCCGTTCCAGCGCGCGCATCAAGATCAGTTCCAACTGGGTGGGCAGCCCCGGCACGTAGAGGCTGACGGGCGGGATACTCTCTTGCAAGCGGCGCTGCATCGTCTCAATGGGCGACGCCCCCATCAGCGGAGGCTGCCCGGCCAGCAGTTCATACAACATAATCGCCAGGCTGTACACGTCACTGCGAAAATCCACGCTGCCGGCCGTCACCTGTTCTGGCGCAAAATAAGCGGGCGTACCCAGAATCGCTCCCGGTCGGGTAATCCCCTTCTGGCTGCCCAACAGCTTCACCAGGCCAAAGTCCGCCAGCAGCGGCCAATCATCGCGCGGCATCAAAATATTCGCCGGCTTGATGTCGCGGTGGACAATGCCTTGCTCGTGGGCATAGGCCAGCGCATAGCCAATGGGCAGCAGCAATTTTAACGCTTCCAGCCAGGGAAACGGCCGTCCGCTGAGGCGCGTCTTCAAAGCGCCCCCCGGCACATACTCCATCACCAGATACGCCACCCCTTCCTGCTCACCATAATCATAAACGGTGAGGATGTTGGGGTGGCGCAAGGCGGCCACGGCGCGCGCCTCCTGGCGAAAGCGATCCAGAAACTCCTGGCTGCCTTCGCCCATGTTCAACGTCTTCACCGCCACCCAGCGCGCCAACTGCGGCTGGTAGGCGCGGTACACCGTCGCCATCGCGCCTCGTCCAATTTGGGATTCAACCTGATAAGTGCCCAGGGTACGGCCGATCCAGTTCATAGGCAGATATGATAACACATGCGCAATCAAGCCGGTAATTGCAGCAATTCCAATTATGGCAGGGGCAAGGCGGCGCAGTCAGGCCTTGTTCAGCAAAAAATGGCCTCTGCTTGCGCCGTCTCGTCCACACACCTCCCGCGTAAGCGTGGGGCAACAATTCATCCTCACCTGTGGCTTCCCGCCTTCGCGGGAAGCCACAGGTCGCGTTGGCCCAAACGAAGATCGTTGCCGAGAATCACAACTACGTTTTGTGCAGTAATGCGTACAGATTGCTCATTCCGTCCCAGGCTAACTGGAAATCTCCCAAAGCAATAGAGATAGCCGCCTGCTTGTATGCCGGGTCATGAAGCACAACCGATTTATCATTCATAGCTAACACAACGACAGCATGGGCAAATGCTTTGTCCCAATAAGGCATCTCACTTGTATGTACCAGCGCGATAGGAGGTATTCCATTGTCCAACGCTGATCGTAGATCGCTCAATTCACCCGTTTCGTAAACGACCTTGAGCATGGATGACGCTAACAGCCGGAGATGTGAGCCAGGCGTACCGGCCTTTGGGATCATTTTTAGGTCGCGCGCCAGGCGATCTTGTCGCCTGTGAATACCCCAATAAGCCAGCACCATCTGTACACATGCTGGCAAACAATATCCATCAGCGATCTGGCGATGGTAGGGAACGGCTAAACTGTTCGACTTGCTCTAATATCTGCGCGCGCAATTCGTCGCTGACCAGAGGAATACCGCTTTCCGCCAATACATCAATGGAACCAACCGCACCCAACATACCAACTTCCGAAGAAGTCAGCAGCGCCGGCACGCGCCAGACAACTTCTTTGCCAATGACAAGTTGTGGTGGCCCCCCCACAAGCATATTGCCCACTTCGCTGACTAACCAGGCGGTTGCCCGGCGACGAGCAGCCGTTGCATCCAGGTTGAGCGTCGCTTCGATGGCAATGTGAATGTCCACCAGGCGCATTGTCTGGACGCCTGGCCCAGTTAAGGTGATTGTTGTTTGTCCCATTATTTCAATCTCTGATGTTTAGTCCACTCATGTAATTGGTACATCTTTGCGAAAGCGTGGCAGATGCAACCTACACTGTCATCAAGCGCCAACGGTTGTGCCTCGCGAGTGCGCGTGGGTTTTGTTGATGGAGCACGACCAGCCCTGATCACCGCGAGCAAGCTGCTCGCGCTCCACGTGGTTATCAACAAGAACCTCGGTCACCCATGACTTGTCAACAGTTCGGCAAATGCGCTCAACGAAGCAACCGTGACCGCCTGCTTGAGCAACTCGCGTAACAACTCCATATCGTCAATCTTGTCCAATGCGGCAACCACATCGGCCGGTACAGTCCCAAAGCGCGTCTCTAACACAGCGCGCACCGATTCCTGCGTGCTCTTAACGCTCCCCTGCTGCATCCCCTGCTGCATCCCCTGCTGAAGACCCCGTTTCATCCCCCTTTCGACGGCAATTCGTTCAATACTGCTGACATACTGCATATTAACCTCCGCTTCAAACTGCCCTAACGCCACCTCGACAGCATTCATCCTAAATCAGATGAAACGAGCAAATGTAAGAGTAAATTAGAATGCATGAGGGCGGAGTTGCTCAACAATATTTACTAGGTCTTGAAAACGGCCGTGACGCTGACAATAACTGACTAGTTCTCGAGCTTTCCCATTTTTGTCTACTGCAATGAAATCTTCGTATTCTATGCTTAATCGAAAAGCGAGATCTTGTAGTTCAGCGTCATTGAAATACTTGCTTATCATTTCATACAATTCCACTGGGGTAGAAGATTTTGGGAACTTGTCTGATGGCAAGGAAAAACCAATAGCTGTGGCAAGTTCTACAATATCTTGTGGAACTTTATAAGAGAAAGCATTACATAAATACATATATTTTGTCACATACTCCTTTATCATATCCCATTGTTCTGCGATTTCACGTGTAGCACGACGTTTTTCCTTGGGTGAAGAGGTGTCTTGCCGAATAACTTCATATTCTCGTATTAAAGAGTATGATTCCCGTATATGTTTTTCCAGATCGTCTTTCTGACTCATTATGTACTCAGTTAAAGGTTAAGTTGTTCTGTCTCATCTATAACGAGTTGTATAACTGGAATAAGTGAATGGACAGTTATTGCTTGAATAATCACATTTCAAATCTATCACAACCACACATGTGGCAAACAGCGATGCTGTTTGCCACTTGATAACCGCAATTCTCACAAAACTTGTCAAATCTCTCCTCTCTTTGCTCTGGCTGATCAGGAGAATTTTCGCTTAGACTTTCTGTTTGCATTGGTTTGTCATCTAATCGCTTTAGACGCAATTTGATATTTCCTAATTTTATACTGTCATTGTGATCAATATACCTCATAATATGTACTTTCTTTGAGTCAACATAAATACCATTTGCACTAGCTAAATCAAACAGTTTGAATACTCCAGACTTATCTTTTTCTTCGTAAACTAAAAGAGCATGCTGACGTGAAATGCTATTCTCATTCATAACAATATTATTGTGCTTGCTACGCCCTATTGTCGTGCAGATACTTCGAACCAAGAAATACTCTTGATCCAAACGACCTGACTGAACGATCAATATAGCTAAAAAGTCCTGGTGTGGTCGCGAAAATGCTCCGTTTAATATCAAAGTGTCTCCCTCATTGTCATAAGATTTAGCCAGAGGGGGTGATGTCGGGTGTGCTGGTGTTCCACAATTACCGCAAAAAACCTCGTCAGGGCTTAACGGTGTTCCACAATTAGGGCAAGAAGTTCTTTTAGTAGGACCATATGCAGGAGCTTGAAACACCGGTGAAGGTAGTTGCGCCTGCCTAGCTGGAGCACCACAATTATCACAAAATGCTGCACCAGGTTTTAGAGTTTGATGGCAAGCCGAACACTCCAACTCCATATCAAGGGGTAAAAACTGCTTTGTAATTGGTGTTTCTTCGCGTTGCTCTGGAGAAGCTGTAAAATTAGTAGGACTGCTATCTAATATACTTTCATCCAACGTTTCGAGTAACATTTCTAACTTTAGTGCCAAGCCGTCAGCAGATCGAAAGCGATCGTCTACCTTTTTAGCCAGGCATTTATTTATGATTTCTGCAATTTCATCGGGCATATTTGACAATAATGGAATAGGTTTGTTAACTTGTAAGTGTAAGACTTCTTCGCTTGTATTTGCATGAAATGGTAAAACACCTGTTAACAACTGAAAGAAAATAATACCTAGGGCATATAAATCAACCCTCCCATCTACATTCTCTGGTTCTAGTATCGCTTCTGGAGCCAAATATTCTGGTGTTCCAACTATCATTCCTTTGAATGCACTTTCAAACACTTGAGCAATACCAAAGTCTGTCAAATACACATGGTTTTCAAAGGACAAGAGTAAATTTGCTGGTTTAATGTCTCGATGTACAATATTCAAATCATGTAAGTAGGCTAAACTCTTTGCAGTTTGCTGCACGATTTCCAGGATTTGTCTTATCGATGGTCGCCAAAACCATTGCGCT
Organism: Anaerolinea sp.; assembly: GCA_014879875.1. Lineage (GTDB taxonomy): Bacteria > Chloroflexota > Anaerolineae > Promineifilales > Promineifilaceae > JACSRF01. The sequence continues at coordinate 3,947 of JACSRF010000413.1, read as the reverse complement.
AAACGATCTGACAATGAACCACTTTCAATAAATTTCATGGCAATATATGGAATACCGTCCATTTCGGAAACTGAATAAATCGGTACAATGTTTGGGTGATTCAGTTTGGCAATCATTTCCTCCTGCTTCAACAAACGTTCACGGAATTTATGTGATTGGCGAAATTGCTTATCACGTAATATTTTTAATGCGACTATTTGATCAGTTTGTCTATCAACGGCCTTATACACTACCGAAAAACCACCTTCTCCTACCTCTTCCAATATTTCATATGGCCCAAAGAGATCACGTGGTTTAAAAATATGTTGAACTGGTTTATATTCACCAGAACGAATATCAGCCACATTATCTCCAAACTCTCCAAGCCCTTCCATAAATTCCAAAAAGCGTCCAGCAATTCTGAAAATCGTTTTATCATCTGCTGATACAGCATTGATCTCGCGTTGCTTCAATCTATCAATTTCGGATGCCAAGTCATTATCGAGGTTATCATCCATCAAACCACTCAGAGTTTCTATAACCTTTGCAAGTACAGCAATGTCTCCAGAGGAATCCAGGTACTCTGTCTGGGCAAAATAATCTGAGATCTTTGACCAACTACCCTTATCTTGAAATAAATTTATCAATCTAAAGAAAACCATGTCTTCAAATGACATTTCTGGTTGGTGCCCAGGCAACATAATGTCGTCAACTTCTTCGTCGGCTGGAAATAGTTGAACGCTAGGAAATTCCCCTATTTGTTCATAAATAAAGCTGCTCCAAAAACGAATTAATCCTCTAAGTTTAGAACGTTGGCGTGGTTTTGAAACAAGTTTTCCAGCATGAGAAAGCTCTACAAGAAAATTTTGAATTGTTGTCAGCGTATTTTCGTTAACTTGATCTCTTGTTTGTTCTAATAAATCCTGGTGGCGGAGGTTAAGATCGTCTACAGTAATGGTCATTTCACACTTTCCTCAAAAAGCTATTCGAAAAAGAATACAAATCATTAGCGATCTTCAAAAGATGTTTATCTGCAATATAGAGAGCATCGTAACAGGCATACCATAATGCATCTAACATATCAGATATGTCATTAACATCGCCTTCTGGCAATGACTCCTCGAAATTTCTTTGCATGACAATCACTTTTACCATCCAAGATTCTCCTTTTAATCTTCCGTCTACCCAGCATAGTGGTTCACTAATATGATTTACATTATGTGCAAAAGATTCAAAGCGACTTAGTTTTACTTTTACGGTGCGCCATAAACGCCGCCCATGCGCTTTATTCCAACTACTCTCTGTTATAAGAATAGCCTCTACTTCATCTCGGAATGGGATCAAATCAGTAATACAATCTTGAATTAAATTATGAGCTTCTTTCCACTCATTGAGATTTTGATGAAAACGATTTAGCTTATCAAAAAATTTGGATAATTTCTCGAAAGAATCTTTTTCCTCTGGAACCACCGTCCGTAAGTGAGAAAAAACTTGCTGAAATTCTCTGGCAAGAAATTCAGGGAAGTTACTTGCTATCTGTTGAATTTCTTCAGGAACTGCATGATTGAGGTTTTGACAAACCATATAGTATTGATTCAGGTACTCTTTTGTAGTTCCCCATAAGTTAGCTATTTCTCTTTCACATCTTCGTTTTTCTTTAGGGTCAGTAGCATCTAGTTTAATCTGTTCATACTCAGAAATAAGTTTTTGAGTATCAAAAATTTGTTTTTCCAGGCTTGTTGTTATACTCATGCTTGTTGTACTCGTATCCATCTTATAGGTAATTGCTCACTCCCCTGCAGGTTGCGCTTATCGAAATCATGTCCTCTTCGACAAGTCTAGAAGACGGGGGTAAACCACATCTCTTTACGGGTAACTTCTCAATATTGTGGGGCTGTGGCCAGTCTCCTGACCGCGCCACCAGCGGGCACGGTCAGAGACCGGCCACAGCCACCCCAAGTTATTGTGAAGATACCTTTACGGCAACTCCATATCGGAAAGTTTGACGGTTTTGCGGCTTTGTAGTTTCATCGTTTTACGACCGGCGTCGGAGAGTCCCTGCCCTTGTTCCAGGCGTTCCGCTTCCTGCAGCACGGTTTGCGCCAGGTCTAGCTCGCCTTGTTCGAGCAGGCGGGTGTGGGCGGCGCGTAGTTTGCGCGTGGCCCCGGCGATGTTGCCCATAGCAGCTTCGTCGAGGGCCTGGGTTTGCAGCTTGAAGGCGGTCACTTTTTCGACAATGTTCATGACACGGCCGTTCACCGCCTGCGCCGCATTGGGATCAGTCGTCACGGTCAGGGTCATGTTCAGCCGCTCTTTCTGCCCAACCAGGCCGCGTTGGGGCACATCGTACAACACTTCCGCCTGCGCAAAGCGGTAGCCGCCAGGGTTGCGCGGGGGAATGAGCAGTTCCACCAGGTACGCTGCGCCCGACTCCGACAGTTCAGAGAGGGACACAGCCACCGTCGCGCCCAAGATGCTGCCCAGGGAGACATCTTTAATCAGCGGCGTCACCTGCCATACGCGCCGCGCCTCCACGCCCTGCACCAACAGCAGGCGGAAGGTCAGCTCCTGCGCCACCACTTTCATGCTGGCGAGCACTTCCTGGAAAACGGCCGCTGCCTCTTCCGGCCGTTTGATCAGGTCTGCATACCCGGCCGCGCCGCTGCGCTGCGCCAACTCTTCTAGCAAATTTTCGTTCCAATCTGTGCCCAGGCCGAGGGCGACGATGGGCACGCCCTGCTGCCCGGCCTGGGCGGCCACCTCGCGGCACGCCTTCTCGCCGGTGGTCTGACCGTCGGTGAGTAGGATGAGGCGGCTGATCTTATCCGGCCCGGCATAGCGGGCGATCTCCGCCAGGCCCGCTTCCATCGCCGGAGCCATCGTCGTGCCGCCACCCGCTTGCAGCCGATCCAGTTGGCGGCGCAAATTTTCCTTGTCATGCGCCGTGGTCGCCGGGAACAGCCGTTCGGCGCGCTCGTTGAAGGCGATCAGCGAGACGTAATCGGTGGGCTGCAACTGGTCAATCATCTGGCTGACAGCCTGGCGCAACTGCCTGATTTTGCTGCCGCCCATGGAGCCGCTTTTGTCCAGCGCCAGGCTGAAGTTAAGAGGCAGGCGCACGTTGGCAACGGCCGTTCCCGGCCGAATCTCAAAATAGGCGTACACCAACTGCGCCTGGTTCAAGTAAGGGATGTCGTTTTTATTGAAGAGACCGCTGAATTGGATGATGTCGGACATGGTTTTTTCCTCATAGACAGTTACGCTTTTTCCCGGAAAGCGGATGGCTTCATTCCAGATTAATTACAATGGCGCTGATGTTATCCTCACCGCCATTGTGGTTGGCGGCCTGGATGAGGGCATCGCACGCCGCCTGGGGAGACGCCGCCTGCTGTAAAATCTGGATAATTTGCGGGTCGCGCACCATTTCCCACAGGCCATCAGAGCAAAGCAGCAGCCGGTCGCCGGCGCGCAAGGTGACGGGGAAAGTATCTACCTGCACCTCTGCTTTGTCGCCGAGGGAACGGTAAATTTCGTTTTTCTGCGGGTGCATGTAAATCTGATCTTTGGGAATTTGCCCTGATTTGTATAGGCTGTAGACGAGGGAGTGGTCGGTGGTGATCTGGTGCAGCTCGTTGGCGCGGAAGAGGTAGGTGCGGCTGTCGCCAACGTTGGCGATGGTGGCGTGACGGCCGATGATCAATGCCGCCGTGATGGTGGTCCCCCGATTGGCGCGGCTGGCGCGGCTGGCCTGATGCACCAGATGGTTGGCCTCTTGCACCAGTTCGCCGAGGACATCGGCAGGGCCTAGCGCCTGTTCACCTGTGTCGAGGCGGCGCGTCTGCTGTTCGCGCAGGCCGGGCAAGATGCGCCGTTCGATGAAGCGCAGGAAGGTGCGTTTGACGCTGCCTTCGCTGGCAAGCTCGCCGGCCGCCTGCCCCCCCATGCCGTCGGCGACGATGTAGAGGCCC
>JACSRF010000175.1 GCA_014879875.1 Anaerolinea sp. | reverse complement strand
GACCGCCGCCGCATATTCACCGACGCTATGGCCCATGACCGCCAGCGGCCCATGAAGGGGGGTGGCGCTACATTTGATCACGTCGCACGCACTGTTGACCACGTTTTACACCCTCGCGGTATTCGGCCAGACGTGACCATCACCGTCACGCAGCAAAATGCTGGCGACGTAGCCGCAGCCGTGCGCTGGGCGCTGGCGCGAGACTTGCCCGTCAGCCTGAACTTCTACCGCCAAAATCTGCTCAGCGCCAGCCGCGCCGACCTGGCGCTGGAGGAGCAGGCGATTATTGACGGTATGTTGGCTGCCTATGAAGTATTTGAAGAAATGTTACCAGAACGGCCGTTCCTCAATGGCCTCCTCGACCGCGTGCAGGCTGAAGCCCACGCCCACACCTGCGGCGTGCAGCACAGCTACCTCGTCGTCAACCACGAAGGGCGGCTGGCCCAGTGCCAGATGCATGTCAACCTGCCATCCGCACACACCCTTGACGGCGACCTGTTGCTGCCCATGGCCACCGGCCCCATCCAAAACCTCTCCGTAGACCAAAAAGAAGGCTGCCGCGACTGCGAATTTCGCTACCGCTGCGCCGGCGGCTGCCCCTTAGAAACCTACCGCGCCACCGGCCGTTGGGACGTAAAAAGCCCGCACTGCCACATCTATAAAACCCTGCTGCCCGCCGCCCTGCGCCTGGAAGGGCTGCGCCTGCTCAAAACAAACGGCTACTTGCATTAGCATAGATTTGTGTCAGCCATCTGTCAGACAAAACGGGCCAAAGCGCCCGTTTTTGTTTTATAGTGGCAGACTCCTGCCTGGAACAAGTAACCCGTGCGTTCGTGACATCCGATATGCTATAGGCAATTAACCAAGCAAACGAGGAGGCTTTTATAGAAAGAACAGAAGGAACAGCAATAACAATAAGAAATATTTCCTCAACGAGTTTTCAATACACCCACTACACAACAAGGAGGTGACTATCGAAATAAAGATCAGGCCCGGCGCAAAATCAAGCGCCGGGCCAACCCCAACAAACATTTTTACGAATATGTCAATTTTAGTTTTGATACGGAGGTAAAACGATGAACAGCAATATCATACAAACTTTAACAAAAGGGATCGTTATAGCTCTGGTTGGATTAGGCTTTTTGAGTGGTTTGGCCGTCTCTCAATCCGACCTGGCAAATCCCTGGACAGGACAGGCTAAAGCTGATCAGATGCGGACAGAAATGTCTCGCCAGCAGGCAATCAACGAAATTGATACGCAGTACTATGAACAGGAGCGCGCCTGGCAGTCGCAGGCCACAGAAGCGAAAATCAAAGAGGACATCGCCTTCTACAAGCGGCAGCACGAACAGGCCTTGCGCTTACAAAAATGGGCCGGCATCGCCGCAATCGTCCTGGGTTCCGTCACCGCTTACGGCGCACTGGCACTGGTCTTCATCTTCTTCTGGAATCGCTTCTTCAAGATGGTCAACGCCAAAGATGAAGCCCTTGCCCAGGCAGCACCCATCGGCTCGCCACGGCAGCCTGTCTACAACGAATTCACGCCGCTGACCCTGCGCCGCCAACCAGCGCCCACACATCGGCACAACAACGGCCGTATGCCCCAAACGAGGGTACAAGGATGACGATAGGCCACATAAAACAAAAAAGCCCTTCATGCGAAGGGCTTTTCTTTTTGGTCGGGAAAGTTATGCCACGGCCGTCTCCTCCACCCTTGTAAACGCCAACGACCCATTCGCCACATCAATCAAAATGTGATCCCCAGCGGCAAACTCACCCTTGAGCATCGCCACCGACAGCGGGCTTTCCACGTGCCGCTGAATGGCGCGCTTCAACGGCCGTGCGCCAAAATCCTTATCATACCCCTGCCGCGCCAGCCACTCCCGCGCCGCCTGCGTCAGCTCAATCTGCAAATTGCCAAAATCAGACAGCCGCTTTTGCACGTCCTTAATCTGTAACTCCACAATTTCAATCACATCTTCCACGCTCAGCGGCTCAAAGATGATAATTTCGTCAATGCGGTTGATGAATTCCGGGCGGAACGTCTTCTTGAGGGCATCGTCAATTTGCCGATTCTGTTCCGCCTCGTCAGAGTCGCGCATCCCGGCAAAGCCGAGCGCGCCGGCCCGCTTCACAAACGATGTGCCCACGTTGCTGGTCATGACGATGACCGCGTTGCGGAAATTGACCACCCGCCCTTGCCCATCGGTTAAACGGCCGTCATCCAACAGTTGCAGCAGCGCATTCCACACATCCGGGTGCGCCTTCTCAATTTCGTCAAAGAGAACGAGCGAATACGGCCGTCGGCGTACCTGCTCCGTCAACTGCCCGCCCTGCTCATAGCCAATATAGCCGGGAGGCGCGCCAAACAGCCGGCTCACCGTATGCTGTTCGCGGTATTCGCTCATGTCCACGCGAATCAGCGCTTCTTCATCGCCAAACAAAAACTCCGCCAGCGCCTTTGCCAACTCCGTCTTGCCCACGCCCGAACTGCCCAGGAAAATGAACGAGCCAATCGGCCGGCGCGGGTCACTGAGACCCGACCGGCTGCGGCGAATCGCATCCGCCAGCGCCTCAATCGCCTTGGCCTGCCCCACAATGCGGTCATGCAGCCGCTCTTCCATGTTCAGCAGCTTCTCCGCCTCCGTTTCCATCATCTGGTTAACGGGAATGCCCGTCCAGGAGGCCACCACGTCGGCAATGTCCTCTTCGTCTACCACCTCGTCCAGCATGTTTTCTGTCTTCCACTTTTCCCGAATCTGCTGGAACTCTGTCTCCAGGCGCAGCCGGTCGGCGCGATAACGGGCTGCTCGCTCGTAATCCCGTACCGTATGCGCTTCTTCCTCTTCAACGGTAAGCTGGTCAATCTGCGTTTTACGCTCTTTCAAATCAGGCGGCAGCGTATGCAGCGCCACGCGCAGTTTGGCGGCCGCTTCATCCATCAGGTCAATCGCCTTATCCGGCAGGCGACGGTCGGTCACGTACCGGTCAGACAGCTTGGCGGCCGCCACCAACGCCATATCTGAATATTGGATGTTGTGATGCGTTTCGTACCGATCCGCCAGTCCGCGCAGCATCTCAATGGTGTCTTCTACCGACGGTTCATCCACAAACACCGGCGCAAAGCGGCGTTCCAGGGCGCTGTCCCGTTCAATGTACTGGCGATACTCATCCAGCGTCGTCGCCCCCACGCATTGCAATTCGCCTCGCGCCAGCGCCGGTTTGAGCATATTGCTGGCGTCCATCGCCCCCTGCGCCGAGCCGGCGCCAACCACTGTATGCAGTTCGTCTATAAACAGGATCACTTCCCCTTGCGCTTGCTGAATTTCCTCCATGGCCGCCTTCAACCGCTCTTCAAACTCGCCGCGGAAACGGCTGCCGGCAATCATCGCGCCCAAATCCAGCGAAATCACCCGCTTGTTGAGCAGATTTTCGGGCACGTCGTTGTTAATGATTTTTTGCGCCAACCCCTCAACAATCGCGGTTTTGCCCACCCCCGCTTCGCCAATCAGCACCGGGTTGTTCTTGGTGCGGCGGCTGAGCACCTGGACGATACGCAAAATCTCATTGTCACGGCCGATCACCGGGTCCAGTTTGCCATCTTTACCCAATTGCGTCAGGTCACGGCTGTATTTGGACAGTACCCGGTAACGCCCTTCCGACTGGCGGTCGGTGACGCGCTTGCCTCCACGCACCCCTTTGATACCTTCCAACACACGCTCGCGCGTCACGCCAAATTCTTGCAAAATGCGCGCTGATGGGGTGTTACGTTCACTGAGGATGGAGAGGAAGATGTGTTCAGTAGAGATGAATTCATCTTTGAGCCGGTTGGCTTCCCCTTGCGCCAATTCCAGCACAGTGCGAATGCGCGGCGTATAAAAAACTTGTCCCACGCCACCGCCATAGACGGCCACTTTCGGGCTGCGCTCCAGGTCGGCGTCCAGCCGGCTTTTCATGGCGGTTACGTCAACTTTTAGCTCATCCAAAATGTGTAAAACTGCGCCTTCAGCCTGTTCGAGCAGCGCCATAAACAGATGTTCTGTGTCTACTTGCGTGTGTTTATACCGCTGCACGATTTCATAAGCGCGCGCAGCGGCATCTTGTGCCCGTTCTGTAAATCTATCGAATCGCATCATCGGTTATTTTTTCCTCTGGGGAAACCAGTATTCTCTAAAAACCCGGTTTCTGGCCCGATTAAATGTTCAACGTAGTGTAGCGAGTAAAGGTAGGATTCGCGTAAGAAAATAGTAGCAGAGATAAGCAGTTTCTGCAGAAGGATGAATGGTTGTGCATCATGATGTGTTACGTTCCACCGATCACCGTTCACCGATTACCGTTCATTGCACCCGCGTCCCCTCTGCTTCATACCCATCTCCCCACGCCAGCACTTTCTGTAAGGTGACTTCGATCAGACGCCAATCGGCGCTGTCGTCGTAGCGAAAATCCCACTCGTATTTATGGTAAAAATGGTCGGCGATGACGTCAACGGTTTGCCAGTTGGCGACGTGCGCTTCCCCTTCCAGGATGATGACGCTGTCTGTGTCGGGCAGAGACAGGGCGATGTTTTGGTTGCCGGTGAGGTTGATGAATTTTTGAGTTTCAGCGCCGGTGCTGATGTAGATTTTCTCGTTATACCAGACAAACCAGACGGGCGTCAGGTGTGGACGGCCGTCATACCGCGTCGTTGCCATCCAAATGGTGGGTTCACGGCCGAGCCGGGCTTCGATTGTGCGCCAACGAGCAGAGTTCCGTCGCTTCATCCCGTAAATGTATCACGCCACCTTGAGAATGTCACCTTGCCAGACGGCCGTTTCCACCCCCCACATTTCCCCCAACAACTGCGCCGTCAATTGCGCCATCTGGCTGGTATCCCCGGTCGTCAACAGGCGCACAACGCCCATCAGGTCAGGCTCAACGGGCAACCCTTGCTGCTGCCACACACGCCGCGTCTGGCGAGCGACGGCCGGGGCCGGGTCAATGATCGTAAATGGCGTCGGTTTGGATGGCGACTTTGCCACAATTTGGGCGATGAGCGGCTGCACAAAAGGATAATGGGTGCAGCCCAGCACCAGCGTATCCACCCCGGCGGCTAACATGGGCGCGAGGATGGTTTGCAGCAGGACGGCCGTTTCCCTTCCCGCCACGTTCCCTGCTTCTATCAAGCCCACCAACCCGACGCAGGGGTCTTCCAACACCACAATGCTTTGTGCATAGCGGTGCATCAGGCTGGTATATCGCGGGCTTTCAAACGTACCGGCCGTTGCCAACACACCGACTTTACCGGTGCGCGTGTGGGCGGCCGCCGGTTTGACGGCCGGTTCCATGCCCACAATCGGCGTGTTTGGGAACCGTTCGCGCAGATAAGTCAGCGCCGCCGCCGACGCTGTATTACAGGCAACGACGATCATCTCGCTCCCCTGCGCCAACAAAAAGCGGACAATTCCTTCAGAAAATTGGCGGATTTCGGCTAACGAGCGCGACCCATAAGGCACGTGTGCCTGGTCGGCCACGTAAAGCAAGTCAGCAGCAGGCAGCTGCGTCCGAATATGACGCAATACAGACAAGCCACCCACGCCGGAATCGAGAACGCCGATCATCCCTCATCCTTACTGGCGACGACAAGCCCCTGGAACAAGGCCGCCATCGCCGGGTCTATGGGGGCCAGGTCTTCCGGATGCCACTGCACGCCGATGGCGTAGGGGTGGTCGGGTATTTCGACGGCTTCGATCAGACCATCGGGGGCATGGGCAACGGCCGTTAATTCCGCCGCCAATGTTCGAATGCCCTGATGGTGCAGGCTGTTCACCTGCGCCGTTAGCGTCCCCATTTGCGCTGCCAGGCGTGATCCTGACTGCGCCATTACCGTATGCGCCAGATGCTGCCGGGGGTGCGTGTTTACAAAATCATGCGCAATGGCCGTCGGTATTTGCGTGTAGACATCTTCCCACAATGATCCGCCCAAAGCAACGTTAAACATCTGGTGTCCGCGACAAATCGCCAGCATTGGCTTTCCTTCGGCTACTGCCCAACGCACCAATCGCGCTTCTACCCAATCCCGATCCCTGTCCACGCCATGCACCAGATCATGTTCATTTTGGCCGTGATATTGCGCCGGTTCAATGTCGCCGCCACCGGGAATCAGCAGCCCATCTACCCGCGCAAAAATCACCCGCAAATCTTCTTCTGACAGCCCCAAGGGGATTAAAACAGGGGCGCCACCCGCTGCTTGAATGGCCCGCACGTATGCCGGCCGTAAGGCAAAGACGGTAAATTCTGCTTCCATGCGATAAGTCGTACAACCTATCAGGGGTTTCTGCGTTGTTACCATGTCATGTCACTCCCTTAATGATCGTCCGCAATACGAACAGCCTATTTGCGGTTAAGCAGTTTGCTAATGCCGAATTTATCCAGCTTACTTTTGATGCTGTCGCCGTAAGGCTTTTTGACAAAGCCATACAACTCCATCCACAGTTCGTCCGGGTTGCCGCGATGGAAGATGAAATCGCGGCTGCCCACCTTGAAGGCGCGCGGATCGTCCGGGTCGGAGCGGTTCAGTTTGCGCCCACTTTTCCAACTACCCCAGGTGGAGCGAATCATGAGGGCGTTATCTTCAACGTACACTTCAAACTCGCCGCCGTACTGTTGCAACAAGCGGAAGTTGGTGTTCCAGCCGGGGGGCGGGGCGTAAAAGCCGACAAATTCAGGCCAGAGTTCCGGCGTTTCCGGTGGTTTGACGGTGGCCCCTTTTTTCAGGGGGCGTTCCGTGTAATTGAGGGCGCGTTGTAATAACTGCTGCGCCAGGCTGATGGCAATTGATTCAGCGGCATTGGTGATGGCAATGATGCCCAAGTCATCATCGGGGGCGACGAACATGGAGGAGATGAAGCCGAGCCAGAGGCCGTCGTGGGAAACGACGCGGTGGTCGTCCCAATCGTCTACTTTGAAGCCGTAGCCCATCCCTTGCAAGCGCGGGTCTAGTTGGAATTGGGGCGTGAACATCATCTGCATCGTTTCTGGCTTGAGAATCTGGCCGAATTCATTTTTGCCGCCGTTCATCAGGGCGGCGATGTAGCGGCCCATGTCGTTGATGCTGGCGTACATGGCGCCGGCGGCGGTGGTGATTTGTTCCAGGTCGGGCACGGGCTTGAACTGCCCTTTTTTATCCTGGTATTTGTAGCCGGTGGCGAGTTTGGGCTTGACGCGCTCGCTGCGCCAGAAGTCGGCGCTGTCCATGCGCAGGGGTTGGAAGATGTGGCGGCGTGTGTAGTCGTTGAAGGAAAGGCCGCTGATGTCGGCAACGAGTTGGCCGACGGCCGCGTAGCCGTTGTTGGCGTAGGACCATTTTTCGCCAGGCGGCCGTTCCGGGACTAACTCTCTGCCGAACAATTCTTTGAGGGGGGGGACGGGTTTGTTCGCCTTGACGACGTTAAAGTGCGCCTGGGGGTTGAAATATTTGCTGATTGATACGAATTCGCCAATACCGGCCGTGTGCGTCAGCAGGTGGTGGAAAGTGACAGGCTTGCCCATTTCGCGAATTTTGAACGCTTGCAGGTAGTTGTTGACGGGATCGTGCAGGCCAAATTTGCCTTGTTCCCACAACTGCATGAGGGCGACGGCGGCGAAGGTTTTGGAGATGGAGGCGATGCGGAAGACGGTGGCGGGGGTGACGGCCGTTTTCTTTTCCACATTTTCGTACCCAAATCCTTTGCCGTAAATCAACTCCCCTTTGTAGACAATGCCCACGCCAATGCCGGGCAGGTGATTTTCGTTGACGGCTTTTTCGATGGTGGCGTCGGCGGTGTCCAGTGTGTATTGAATGGGTTGTGGTAACATGGGTTTCTCCTAAAAGTTGAGCGTTGGCTCTTCCGACGCGCGACTTACGACGCCCATCATCCCATCTGGGCGGGCGCTGTGCAGGTGGGTGGGGGTGATGCGGTTGGACAGGTCGGCCGGGCCGCTGGCCTGGACGCGGATGTAGTTGTCACTGTAGCCGATCCACTTAAGACCGGCGCCGTTCGCGCCAACGGCCGTTTCCCACAACACATCCATCCGTTTGCCCTCATAGGCCTGATGAAAAGCCAGGCTTAATTGGCGGCCGGCGTCAATCATCTGGCGCGCGCGTTCCTTTTTGACCGTTTGCGGCAATTGGTTGGGCATACGCGCGGCGGCCGTGCCGGGGCGCGCGCTGTAGGGGAAGACGTGCAGGCGCGAGAAGCCAATTTCATGGACAAAATCAAGGCTTGCGGCAAATTCCGCCTCTGTTTCGCCGGGGAAGCCGACGATGACGTCGGTGGTCAGGTTGAGGTGGGGGATGGCGGTGCGGGCGACGGCCGTCAGGTCGCGGAAACTGGCGCGGTTAGTACGACGCGCCATGCGGCGCAGTGTTGTGTCGCTGCCCGATTGCAGCGGCATGTGCAGATGAGGCAGCAGGCGCCGGTTTTGCCACAGGTCAAAAAAGTTGGTGGGGATGTCCCACGGCTCCAGCGAGGAGAGGCGCAGGCGGGGCATGTCGGTGTGCGCCAGGATGGCGGCGACCAATTCGCGCAGTCCGGTGTTGTTGCCCAGGTCACGGCCGTAGCTGCCCAAATGGACGCCGGTGAGCACTGCTTCCTGATACCCGGCGGCGACCAACGCCTGAATTTCGGCCACAATATCGCCGAGGTGGCGGCTGCGGCCGTCGCCGCGCGCGATGGTGGTGACGCAAAAGGTGCAGCGGTTGTCACAGCCATCTTGGGCTTTGATGAAGGCGCGGGTGTTGCTGCTGCTGCCGGCCAGGAATTGGCGCAAAATTGGCTCCTGCTCGTACAGGGGCAGGTCGTGCCCGGCTTGCGGGTCGAGGATGTGCAGCAGGCGGGATTTTTCCTCATTGGCGATGACCTGGCCGGCGCCCTCCACCTGCGCCAGTTTGGCGGGGGAGATGGTGGCGTAGCAGCCGGTGAGGAGGATTTCGGCTGTGTCGTTGTGGCGGTGGATGCGCCGGGTGACAGTGCGCGCGTCACGCGCAGCCTCGGCGGTGACGGCGCAGGTGTTGATGACGACTTTGTCTGCCTGGGCAGCGTCGCTGACGATTTCATGCCCGGCGGCCAGGAGTTGGCGACCGAGCGTTTCCATCTCGCTTTGGTTGAGGCGGCAGCCAATGGAATGGAGGTAAACTTTCATGCAACCATTGTAACGTAGGAAACGGCCGTTGGCACAAAATAAAAAGCGAGGAGCCGTATGGTTTTGTATAGTATAGTTTTGTAAAATCGTGTTGTAGGGGCTTTTTGTGAAATTCATCCGAAATAAGGTTGACACGCCAGACGCCCTTGCTATAATTGCCCTTTGGATTCTGGAGCATGAGCATATTACGGCATACAAGCCCCCGGATAATTAATGAACAATAAAATGAGACGCGCAGAATGCACACGCCATGTCCCTGCGTAGGAGACTTTAGCTATGGATGAAATCACAGCAGTCATTGATACACCTGCTTTACAAACCCAAGCCCCAACAAATTTAGATGAGTTAAAACCAAAGATGAGACTCATCGGGCGGGTGGATAGACTGGAACTTTATGGGGCTTTCATTGACATCGGTGTTGGTGTCAATGCGCTCATTCACATATCCCAATTGGGTGAAGAGCGGGTAAACCGTGTTTCCGACGTGTTGAACGTGGGTGATACCATAACTGTGTGGATTGATAAGGTGAACCCAGAAACACAGCAGATCATGGTGACAATGATTAAACCGCTGGCGGTTGATTGGAGTGACCTGAAAACAGGGCATGTTTACACGGGTAAAGTAACCCGCCTGGAAAATTTCGGCGCTTTTGTGGACATTGGCGCTGAACGCGAAGGGTTGGTTCACATTAGCGAACTGAGCCATGACTATGTTAAGCATCCTGGCGAGGTGGCTAAAGTTGACGATGAAATACAGGTGCAGGTTTTAGGGTTCAGCAAACGTAAACGGCGGATTGATTTGAGCATGAAGGCGCTGATGGAAAAGCCAGCGCCACCAGAAGAGCTGTTTACGGCGCCTAGAGGCAATCGCAGGCAGCAGCGTGTGGAAGAAGTGATTGAATTTGACGAAGAGGAAGAAGAAGAACTGCCAACGGCTATGGAATTGGCTCTGCGTCGGGCAATGGGTGATGAGAGAACGGGGTCGTTGACGCCGCCAGCGCGCCGGGGTAAGCCGGGTGCGCGTAAGCGTCATCATGATAACCGACGCCGGCAGCAAGAGGATTTGTTGAGCCGCACACTACAAATGCAGGATTAGTAAAGACAAAGACCCGCAAGAGCGGGTCTTTTTTTGATGCTAGAAAACGGTTTCAGGCCAGTCAATCATCATGGCAGACAGGGTTGCGCCAGCAGGGATGTGTGTGCTGCCCTCTGGTAGAATTATTAGCGCGTTGGCCTTAATAAGGGAGGTCATCATGTGCGAGCCTTGCTCACCGGTGGTTACGGCCGTATATCCATCTCCCATGCGCGTCACCACGGCGCGAATGTAACTCTCGCGCCCATCAGACTGAATCTCCTCTTGCACGGTGACGGAGACGCACGGCCGTTCCAGGTTTGTATGCCCCCCCATTTTCAAGATCGCCGGTCGGGCGAAACGCTCAAACGAGACCATTGCGGAAACGGGATTCCCCGGCAGCCCCAGGTATGGGACGCCTTGATACCGTCCATAGGCCAGTGGTTTCCCAGGTCGCATTCGTACCCGCCAAAATCCCACATTGCCCGCTTTTTCCAAAACTGCCTTGACGACATCATAAGCGCCTACGGAAACGCCCGCCGAGCTGACGAATAAATCCACGCCGACGTCAAGGCCGGTTTGCAGTTTGGCGCGCACGTCTGCTTCGTCATCACGCGCCACGCCCAGCGGGATGGGCACAGCGCCGAGCATGGCAACCTGGGCGGTTTGAGTATAGCTGTTGCTGTTACGAATTTTGCCAGGGCGCAGCGGTTCGTTGACGTCAATCAGTTCGTCGCCGGTAGAGAGGATGGCGACGCGGGGGCGGCGAATGACGGGGACGCGGCTGACGCCCAGCGCGGCCAGAGCGCCAATTTCTTGCGGCCGCAGCAGATGCCCGGTGTTTAAGATTTGCTGCCCGGCTACAATATCTTCGCCAATGTGGCGCACGTAAGCGCCGGCGCTGACCTGGCGGTGGATGTGAATGATGGGCGGCAGTGGCCGTTGCTCATCCCGCCACGGTTCGTTGGTATCTTCGACGGGCACAACAGCGTTGGCGCCGGGGGGGATGGGCGCGCCGGTCATAATGCGCGCGGCCGTTCCGGGCAGCACTGTTACGGTCACATCAGACCCGGCGGCAATGTCGGCCAGGACGCGCAGGGCGGCGGGTCGGTTCGCGGTGGCGCCGGCTGTGTCTGCGGCTTGCAGTACGTAGCCGTCCATGGAGGAATTGGCGAAGGGAGGCAAACTGTCTCTGGCGTAAATCGGCTCTGCCAGCACGCGCCCCGGCGCTTCATGGAGCGGGATCGTTTCGGCGGCTAAGATGGCAACGCCGTCGAGTACCAGTTGCAGCGCCGCGGCGACGGTTAGATATTCTTGTGTACTCATGGTGTATCAATCAGGTGGCAAGACGGCCGTCTAATTGCAATGTTTCCGCTGCCCCTTGCATGGCGCGCAGTACGTTACCGATATGCGTCCACAGGTCGAGCTGGCCGCCGCAGCAAGCGTGGCTAAAGTCAGCGGTGACGGCCGTTACGTGTTCGCGGTTGACGCCGGCGGCAAAGCGGTCATCTTTCCACTTCTTGCGGATGGATTTTAGCTCGACGTCGGCGATGTTTTTGGACGGCCGTACCAGGGCTGTGGCAATAATTAATCCGGTGATTTCGTCACACGCCAGCAGCGCAAAGTCAACCGGCATGGTTCGTTCCACCCCTGTTCCTTCGGTGTAGTGTGAGAGAATAGTGCGAATGGTGTCCTCATCCCAACCCCGTTCGCGTAAGATGAGCGCGCCCTGCATTGGGTGCTCATTCAAATTGGGATGAATTTCCCAATCGAAATCGTGAATTAAGCCCACAGTTTCCCAGGCGTCGGCGTCATAACCCAATTGCTGCGCATAAAAGCGCATGGCCGCGGCAACGGCGAGCATATGCCGCCGCAGTCCTTCATCTTGCACAAATTCACAAACCAACTGCCACGCCTCTGCTCGCGTTTTCATGTCTGGTCGTCCTGCACATTCTTTTGCGCGCCACAGTCACAGCCGCCCCCTTCATGTTTGGAGCAGCCTTGTTCCGCCTTTTTTTGCAGCGCCTCTAGCTCTGCCAACGGTTCCAACTCGTGGCGGAACACTTCGTGGCGTGTGATTTGCTCGCCTTCACTCACTTCGACAATGACAGATTCACGCAAGACGCGCACATCTCTAACCTTGCCCACGCCATAGGGCGTACCTACCTGTTTGCCCACTTTTGGCAAGGTCTTTTTGGCCTCTACGTACTGCTCGTATTCGTAAATGAGGCAGCAGCGCAAACGGCCGCACATGCCGGTAATTTCCTGTGGGCTGAGCGAGATGCCCTGTTCTTTGGCCATGCGGATCGAAATTGGGCTGAAATCGGTTAAAAACGTCGAACAGCAGCGCGGCGCGCCGCAGGCGCCAAACCCACCCATCATTTTAGCGATGTCGCGCGGGCCAACCAGGCGCATTTCAATGCGCGTGCTGAGGTGTTGGCCTAACATGTTTTGTAAGGGATACACGTTGAGCTTTTTGTTCTCTGTTGTGTAACTGATGGTGAGCCAGGCGCCGTCGAAGCTGTACTCGGCTTTCACGAATTTGGCGTCTTTAATGCCCAACTGCGCCGCCCGTTCGCGGCAGGTGATTAACGCATCCAGCTCTTTGGTTTCCCACACCTGCTTCATGATCAGGTCGCGCGGCGTCGCTTTGCGGTCAACATATTTCATGCCTTTGATATTGTGAACTTCTTCTGAATTGATGTAAGCGATCACCTGCCCTAACTGCCGTCCCCGTTTCGTTTCCAGGATCACGTGATCCCCCGGATCAATCTCTGCTGGCTCTTGCACCTTAAAGTGGTACAACTTCCCCAATTTTTGGAATCGTACCCCCACAACGTTTGAGGGTTTTTCAAGTACACCCGCTGTTGTCATTTATTGCTCCAATTGCCTAACCTGGATAAACCAGAAAAGAGATTTATCCGCAGATTACGCAGATTTCACAGATTAAAGCAAAAATCTGGGGTTACACGGAGTTGCACGGAGGATACACAGAGTGACACGGAGATCAGGAGAAATCAACCGTAAAAACTCCCCAATCTCTCTGTGAATCTCCGTGTCTCCTCTGTGTTCTCTGTGTAACTGATGACTC
>JACSRF010000033.1 GCA_014879875.1 Anaerolinea sp. | reverse complement strand
CGTCACCTGGGCCGGCGGTGGCTTTGTGCCCATGATGCAGTCCGCCACCGAGTTGGGCGTCTTTGACGAGATGTCTATGGCCTCTGGCTATGTGGACAACATCGTCATGCCCGCCTTCTTCGCCAATGCCATTGGGCAAACCAGCGGCATTCTCTACCATTACACCGCGCCGGACAATCCAATCAACGATTGGTTAGTAGAGCAGACGCAAGCCCGCTTCAGCACCTTCCCGGACTTGTTCGATGCGGATGGTATGAACGCGGCGCTGCTGCTGGTGAAGGCGGTGCAGGCGACCGGCGGCGACGTCAGCGCGGAAGCGATGATTGCCGCCATGGAAGGGATGGAATTTGAAGGGCCGAAGGGCACGATCTACATCCGCCCGGAAGACCACGTCGCCATTCAGGACATGTACATCGTCAAACTGCTGAATGTGACCGACCCCGAATTCAAATTCTTTGAACTGATAAAGACCAATCGGCCTGACGTACCCTGCTTGCTGCCGGAAGCGTTAGCCGACCGCTGTGGCGACCTGCCGGTGGGCAGCCTGAGCGGAGAATAAGAGAGTGAATGGTAATCGGTAATCGGTAATCGGTAATCGGTGATTACTGATTACCGACCACTGATTACCGACAATGGAGTTGTTATGGCAAATGACATCATCCTGGAGACGCGCAATTTGCGGCGCGAGTTTGGGGCGCTGGTCGCGGTGGCCGACGTGAGCATGAAGGTGCGGGCGCGTTCGCTGCATTCGATCATTGGCCCCAATGGCGCGGGCAAGACGACGTTTTTTAACCTGCTAAGTGGCAATATTGAGCCAACAAACGGCCAGGTATTTTACAAGGGGCAGGACATCACGCGCTTGCCACTGCACAGAACGGCGCATTTGGGAATCGGCCGTTCCTTTCAAATTACCAACATCTTCCCCAGCCTGACCGTGCTGGAAAATATTCGGCTGGCCAGCCAGGCGTTGGGCAAGGATAACTTCCGCCTGTTCCGTTCGCATCGCTATTTTAAGCAGTATGAAGAGCGCGCCTGGGAAGTCATTCATCAGGTTGGGCTGCAAGCGCGGGCGTTGATGCCGGCGCGCGCATTGCCACATGGCGACCAGCGTAAATTGGAACTGGGCATGATCCTGGCCCCAGACCCAGAACTGCTGCTGCTGGATGAACCGACGGCCGGGATGGCCTCAGAACAAGTACCGGAGTTAATGGCGCTGATCCAACAAATTCAAACGGCCGGCGACAAAACCGTGATGCTGGTGGAACATAACATGAACGTGGTGATGAATGTCTCCGATACGATTACGGTCATGCACTATGGTCAAGTCCTGGCCGAAGGCACGCCGGCCGAAATCTCGGCCAATGAAACGGTGCAGCAAGCGTATTTAGGGGCGTTATATCAGTGAGTAGTGCGATAGTTTTTTAGTGCGCACACTACCGCACTATCGCACTACCGAACTAAAAACTATGGGTAATTTACTCGAAGTACAAAATATCCACACCTTCATCGGCCAATTCCACATTTTGGAAGGGGTGACAGTGGCCGCGCCACAGGGCAGTATTACGGTGCTGCTGGGGCGTAATGGCGCGGGGAAGACGACGACGCTGAAATCGGTGCTGGGGCTGACGCCGCCGCGTGAAGGTAAAATCATTTTTGCTGGGCAAGAAATTCAGGGGCGGCGCAGCTTTGACATCGCGGCCATGGGCATTGGCTTTGTGCCGGAGCATCGCGCGATCTTTCGGGATTTGAGCGTGTTGGAGAATTTGCGCATTGCGGAACGGCAAAAGGGGGACCTGGCACGCAAAGAGGAGTTTATCTTTGGGCTGTTCCCGGATTTGAAACGACTGTTGAAGCTGCCCGGCACGAACTTGTCTGGCGGGCAGCAGCAAATGTTGGCGGTGGCGCGAGCAATGGTCCCGGAGAATAAGCTGCTGCTGATTGATGAGCCAAGCGAAGGGCTGGCCCCGGTGATCATTGAACAGATGATTGAGGCAATTCAAAAATTGTCGGAAACGACAACGGTGCTGCTGGTGGAACAAAATTTTATCGTTGCCAGCAAACTGGCGGAACGGTACGTGATTATTGAAGAGGGTCAATCGGTCAAACAAGGGCTGATGGCGGAGCTGGTGAATGATAAAGAGACCATTCACCGGTATTTGGGCGCAGCGTGACGATTGACGATTGACGATTTTCGGCATGGTTCATTCCAAGTAATCTGTGCTTTACAAATCTAGTAAGAAAGCGCGTCATGCTGAACCCTTCGGCTGCACTCAGGGCAGGCTGTCTTCGGAGTGAAGCATCCTGTTCACCTGACTAAACCGTAGGGATTCTTCCCCGTTCGACGTTGCTCAGGGCCGAAGACTCCGCTCAGA
>JACSRF010000599.1 GCA_014879875.1 Anaerolinea sp. | reverse complement strand
ATGAAAAGCGTCATTCCTTCGACAAGCTCAGGACAGGTCTGAACGAAGTCTTCGGCCCTGAGCGAAGTCAAACGGGGAAGCATCCCGTTCAACTTACTAAACCGTAGAGATTCTTCGCTCCGAAGACTCCGCTCAGAATGACAATTCGCGAACTAATTTGTAAAGGATAGATTCAGCTTTCTGAACCATGCCTGGAAAACCTACTTTTCACCGCTTACCGCTTACTGATTAAGGGAGAGGTCGGTGAGGATGAATTGGTCGTTGGGTTGGGGACGGCCGTTGTGGGTGACGGGAAGACGGCCGTTTTCGTTGTACAGGCCAATGGCGATGGTATAACGGCCGTTGGCGACGTCCGCCCCCACTAGAATCACGCGCCGATCAATGATCACTTCCCCCGGCAGCCACGCCCCGGTGAGCCAAGCGTCACCCACCGGCGGGCTGTCAAATTGCGCCACAAGCTGCCCCTCAGCGCCGATGACGTGGTTAAACACCGTGTAATGATCATCCGGTGTGGTGATGGCCTGCCAGTACAACGTCAGGCCAATTTCGCCGCCTGGTCGGGCGCGGCTGTTATCCAGGTCATACCCCAACAGTTGAATCGCCGCGCCGAATGTGGCTGTCAGCGGGTGGCTGATGGGTGGCGCAGTGAACAGATGTTCACGCACCAACAGCGTCACGTCCGCCAGCGTGGCGCTGCCCTGGGTGATCGGCAGCGGCGTGTCCCCTGTTGGCGGCAGCAGTTGGGCGCGCAGCGTCAGGTTTGTTTGCGTGGTGGGTATATCTGCCGGGATGAACAGCCGGTGTAGACTGCTGACCGGTTCCAATGGCTGCCAGGCAGATGTGGGATACAGGCCGGGCAAAATCGGCGATTCTTGCGTTAGAATGGGGTCGGGGGCGCCAGGCTGGAAAAGCTGGAATTGCAGGCGGTAATCAACGGCCGTCGGCTGTAAGGCAATCCAGTTGAGGGAGATGTCCACCGCCAACCCCGGCTCCAGCAGCGTGCTAAAGCTGACGCCGGTCAGCGCCAGCGCATCCGCAAAGATGGTCACGTCTGGCCCCGGCGTGAAACTGTCCAGGGGACGGCTGCGGGCGATCACCGGGCCGATCTGGTTCGCGCCGTTGACCGCGTACAACGCCCCATCACCTGTCGCCAGGTCAACTCGCAGGGAGATGGGCACGGGGGGCATGGCCGCGGGCATGTCGAGCAGGATGGTTTGTTGGAACTGGTCGCCCGGCCGCCAGCTTGTTTGTGGATAGCCGAGCAGACGGCCGCTTTCCCCCCACACATTGCCCTGTTCATCCACCAGCCGCACCTGGGTAAAGGTAAGCTGCGTTGGCTGGGTGGGCAGGTCTGGCGGGATTTGCCAATGCAGCGTCAGTGAAACAGTTTCGCCGCGATAAAGGGTGGCGGGCAGGTCATACCCGGTCAGATCGGGGCCGTTGGCAAAGGCGACGTGCATGGGATGCGCCGGGGCGGTCATGGGGTTGGTAGGAAATTGGTAAAGGGTGAAAGCGGGGTCGCCGTTGGCGTAGGGGACGGCCGTAGTCACCGTCTCTGGCGGCAAAGGCAGCGGCAGCGTCTCGTCTAGCGGCAGCAGATACCAATTGGCGCCGGTTGCTGACCAGACAAAGGTCTGCGCCGGCGCGAACCAGGAGATGGGCGTTTGGGTGTAGTAGGCCAGGGTGCGCGGCGCGGCGTCGTAGGCGTAGGGGTGGGCGATGAAAATGCGCGGGGGCTGACTGTCTGGTAATTGTCCGTCTGACGGCCGTTCCTCCTCTAAAAAGCGCCCCATCGCCGCCAGGTCGCCCTGGTACACATCGCGCACGATGGGGTGGTTGTTCCAGATGGTGAAATAGCTGTGCCAGGTATCGGCCAGGGTGAGCAGCAGGCCGAGGGCGACGAGGGTGGGGAGGTACGGCCGTTTTCCTAATCCCGGCCAACGGGTGTGCAGGAATTGCGCCGCCACGTCCAGACCAATGGCCGTGAGCAAATAGACAGGCACAACAGCCCCCGCTGCGCGCAAAAAGGAAGAGTTGGCGTCCAGCAGCGCATTGGGCGTGAGCATGGCCCCCATCCAGAGCAGCAGCAGCGCATAGGCGGGGCCGCGGCCATCAGCCGGTGGCTTGAAGGCCCGCTGTAGCGCCAGCGCCACCCCGGCGTAGAAAAAGAGGCTGGTGACGGGATCGAAAACCGGCTTTTCGGCGACGTGATAGCGCCAATCGTCGTCACCGCGAAAGCTGAACATGCCGAGAACGGCCGTGACCGGTTCACGCAGCGCCAGCCAATCGCCGGCCAGCGCATCCTGGTAGGCGGCGTGCATGGAGTTGAGGCGTTGGTTGACGGCGTCGGGGCGCTGCCACATGAAGCGGCCAAAGGGGGCAAAAATGAGCAGGGCAACCGCCACGCTAAAGAGAATGCCGCGCCACCGCTGGCGCAAGAGTGGCCGCTGCTGCCACCCAAGCCAGCCTAACCAGGCCAGGATGACGAGCGGGAAGAGGCGGCCGGGGATGTAGGTGTAGAGGGTTAGCCCCAGGCTGACACCGCCCAGCAGCCAATGACGGAAACGGCCGTGACGCAGCCCCCGTTGGAACCAATAGAGGGTGAAGGCGGTGAAAAAGGTGAGGCTGACGGCGCGCAGTCCCCAGCGTGATTGCATCAGCGGCCAGAGGGAAACGGTTATCAGCGCGGCCGTCAGCAGCCCCACGCGCCGATTAAACAAATCCCGTCCGAGTAAGTAACCCAAGAGCACGACGCCTGTACCGAGCAGTACGGCTGGGAAACGAAAGGCGAAAATTGTTTTACCCAACAGGCGCATGGATGCGGCCATCAGATAGAGAAAGAGCGCCTCGCGTCCTTGATTGCCCGCGAAAAAAATGGCCCAATGGCCGGGGCCAATTTGCCGGGCGTCAATGGCGTTGAACAACTCGTCGCCATTGATGCCCAGCGGGGCGCTGCTGAGCTGGTAAACGCGCAGGAAGAAGGCGAGTAGGAGAAGAAGGGTGAGTGGTAAGCGGTGACCGGTGAACAGCGAGCGGTAAACAGAAAATGGGGAACGGGAACCCATGCGGCGTAAATGACTCATCAGGCGCAAAGAGGTCCCCTTATCCTTCACCCTTGCCCATCAGGAAGGTCAAGGGGATGTAAACGCGGGCTTGCCAAGCCGCTTCGTTGTGGTCGGCGCCAGGGAATTGGCGCGTCAGCCAATGCTGCCCTGATGTGTAGCCGCGCTGTTGTAGGAGGGCATCTACGGCAAGCTGGTGGGGTTCGTATGCGGCGTCGAGGCCGGCCGTGCCGTAGTCGAAGTACAGTTTGTGGCGGCCGGGCGCGGGCAAATGGTCGTGCAGGTAGGGGAGGATGGCGCTTTTGACGGCCGGCCAATGGGTGGAGAGGCAGCCCGCGCCGGCGAACACGTCCGGGTATTCGCAGAGGGCGTAGAGGGAGATGAGACCGCCCATGCTGGAACCCATGATGAAGGTGGCTTCGCGCTCCGGCCGGGTGCGGTAGGTCTGGTCTATGAAGGGTTTGAGTTCTTGGACGAGGAAGCGCAGGTAGTTGTCGGAGTGGGGGGCGGGGACGGCCGTACCAGACTGTTCCGCGAATTCGGCCCGTATGTGTACAAGCTGTTGCTGACCGGCGGGGGTGGTGAACGGCCGTTCCGGTAAATATTCCGGCCAGCGCAGATCACCGGCATTCCAAATGCCGATGATGATGACAGGGGCGATTTCCCCGGCGGCGCTGAGGCGGGTGACGGCTTCGGCGACGCCCCAAGTGACGCCGCCGTAGGCGTGTTCTGGCGTGAAGAGGTTTTGGCCGTCGTGCATGGTGAGGGTGGGGAAACGGCCGTTTTCCTCCGCGTCATATTGCGGCGGCAGCCAGACATCCACCCGGCGGGGCGGCACGTATTGGGAGGGAAAGTCGGGGTGGGTGTGGAGACTGTTCATAGTGGAGGTGGGATAACTCTAGCCGACCAAGTGATCATACTCGCTATGATCGCCAATCCAAACCCAGACAAAATCATCGCTGTCTTCAACGGCTAATGCGCGATGGCTGAGGCCTACTCGCGCCGACCAAAATGATCCGACTTTCTTGAAGCGGAGCGATGGATGTCTGGGATTTTGTTTCAGCAACTCAAAATTTTTGCGGGCCAGATCCTGTACAGGACCCGGCAATTGATTGAAACGATCCCAAAATTGCGGCGTTGTCCGGTGCATTTATAAGTCCTGAAGCACTTCTTGCTTTTTAGCCAGCAATGCCTCATTCAGAAGAAAATCCAATTTGCCAGTGGCGATGTCCTTTTCGATCTGCCGATCCCATCTTTCCCAATCTTTTTCAGCAAACCAGTGCCGTAATTGAACGAAATCATCTTCGGAAAGGATTTCAATTGCTTGTTGAAGTTGCTCTACTTGCATAACAAATCCCCTTTTACCCTCAGTTCTTGAGACGACGTTGTTATTTGTTTCCATCCATAAGCGTAATCAAATGACCGCGATTCGATTATACAACATGCAGACAACGGCAGGTTACTTGTTTACGATGCACCAATCGCCGCCCCAGGGTGGCAGGTGGAAGGTATGGGCGTAAGGGGCGGGCAGGTGGATGGTTTGCGGCGCGTCGCTGAGGTTGAGGGCGACGAGCAGGGTTTCCGCGCCGTCGCTGATGGCGTAGGCGTAGGCGGTGGCGTCGGCGTGTAGGGTGTGGCGCTGTCCTTGCCAGATGACGGGATGCTGGCGACGCAGATGGGCCAGTTGGCGGAAGTAGTCGCGCAGGTCGGCGTTTTGCGTGTCGTCCCAGGGCATGGGCAGGCGGCACTCTTCCATGCCGTGGCTGTCGGGGTCGCCGATGGCGCGATGTTGGCTGAGGCCGACTTCGGTACCGTTGTAAACGACGGGGGGCTGGGGCAGGGTGAATTGGCAGAGGGCGGCCAGTTTGAGCTTGCGCGTGTCGCCGTCGGCGATGAAGAGGAAGCGGTTCATGTCGTGGTTGTCGAGGAAGCTGGGACGGCTGACGCGTGGTGGGAAGTACGCTTCGTGCAGGTGGAGGAAGGCGTCGAATTCGGCGACGTTCATGGTGTTGAAGGCGAAGGTGTCGCGCAGTTTTTGCGCCAGGAGGAAGTCGAGATTGCCGTGAAAACGGCCGTCATACCCCATCTGCGTCTCTGGCGTGTGGACCGTCTCGCCAAAGAGCCAGGCTTCCGGCTTGAGCGGCTGCACGGCCGCGCGCAGCGCCGTCCAAAAGTCGTGGGATGGCCCCAGGGTGTAATCAATGCGCAGCCCGTCGAACCCCTTCTCCAACCAGAAGCGGACGCTGCGGAACATGTAGTCGCGCACGGCCGTATTCTCCGTGTTCAGCTCTGGCAGTTCCTTCACCTCGTAGTAGGCGACATAATCATCGGGCCAACTGCGCCAGCAAAACCAATCGTGGTACGGGCTGTCCTGGCGCGCCAGGGCGTCCTGGAAGTAGGGGTGAGTGCTGCCGACGTGGTTAGCCACCAGGTCGAGCAGCAAACGAATGCCGCGCTCGTGCACCCCGGCAATGAGTTCTTCCATGTCCGCTATGCTGCCCAGGCGCGGGTTGACGCTGAAATGATCGCTGGCGTGATAGCCGTGATGGGTGAGGTCGGGGAAGAACGGGTTGAGCCAGATGACGTTGAAGCCGAGGTCGGCGATGTAGTCGAGTTTTTCGATGATGCCGCGCAGCGTGCCACCGTAGATGTCACTGAGGTGGTGGACGTTGTTCCAGACACGGCCGTTTCCCGGATTAAACCTATCGGGGAACACCTGGTAAATGATCGCCTCGCGCGCCCACTGCGGCGCCGGCCATTCGCCTACCAGGTAAGCGAAGGTCGCGCCGTCGTCGGCGAGGATGGGCGCGCCGCCGTCGGCGGGGATGGCGCGAATCTGGTAGCGCACCAGGGTTCCGTCGGGCTGGGCGGGCAGGCGGCCTTGCCAGGTGGCGCGGTAAGCCCAGTTGAGGATGTCCCAGGCGATGGCCGTGCGTTCCAGGGGGATGACGGCCGTTTCCGGCTCCAGCAGCACGCACTCCACCCGCTCAATGCGTTGGGGCAGGGTGGTGGTGACGGTGAGCAGTGGGGTGGCAACGGCCGTTGGCGCAAGCGGGTCAAGCTGGTTCAGGTGACGGACGCCGGCCGTTTGCGCTTTCAGGTAAGCCAGTTGTTTTTCCGGGGTAAAGAGAGAGCCAAAGATGGTTTCGTTCATATTATGCACAACTTGTCGGATGAATGACACAGTGGGTGTCTTGATGGCATTTTGCCCAGATTGTACCATATAGGCAACGGCCGTTTCTTTCTTCCCTTGCCTGTTAACAAAATAGTCGTCTATTGAACACACTTTTTGACTATGTTACACTTTAATTGATGAATACAATAACCCTTAATCATTTTTCTCCCCCCATAACAGATTTGGGGCATTATCTGAAGACTGAGCAAGGCGAAATTTTTCTTGCCGGGACACGTGTTGGCCTCTGGCAAATTGTGCAGGCTTACGAATCTGGCAGCAGCCCAGAGCAAATCGTGCTCGATTTTCCTGCGCTGAGTCTTACCCAAATCTATGCCGCCATCACCTATTATCTGGTAAACCGAGAAATTTTATCGCTTGATGCTGACGCGCCTGATACACGGGAGATGTTGGTAAGGACCTTACGAGAAAAATTAGCCAGCCAGTATCAGGTTCTCCAGGAAGAAAAACGCATCCATTTAATTTCTCATGAAACCCCGCTTTCTGCTGGATGAAAATGTTGAGGCTGTGATCTTACGCCAGCTACGCCGCCGGTATCCAGAGGTAGAGGTCATGGCGGTAGGCGATCCAGGCACGCCTCTTTTACAGAGCAAAGATCCATCGCTGCTTGATTGGATTGCTGTGCATCGCTATATCCTGGTGACTCGAGACCGCAGGTCAATGCCCGATCACATTGCTGCCCATTATGAAAAAGGCGGGCAGTTGCCAGGTGTTTTGTTAATTCGACGTCAGGCCACAATCAATCAAATCGTTGAATCATTATTTTTGATTTGGGCGTCTTCTGACTTGAGTGAGTATAACAATACCATTCTTTATATCCCATAAAATAACTACCAAGCCTTTCTGAGATTTAACCGCAAAGAATGCAGAGAACGCAAAATTTGGCAATGCTAAATTAGCGACCAGAGGTAGCTAATTTAACATTGTCAAATTAGACAGCGAATCAATGGCGCTGAGGGGGAGCATGGTGATGTTTTCCTCGGCCAAATAGGTGTGCTGCCCTGGATAGATGACCCAAAGATGAGCCAGGTTTAACGTATCGCCCGCGGTGAGCATGGAGCGGGTGATTTTGGGCGCTTCGTTGAACTTGATTTCCAGGCCATAGGTACGGCCGTTGCGAAAGAAAAGCATGTCCAACTCCGCGCCGCCGTGCGCCGCCCAAAAATACGCCTCAGATAAATCCAATACGCGCCACGCCTGCTCCAACACAAACCCTTCCCATGAAGCGCCTACTTTGGGATGGGACAACAGATCGTCCCAACGCGCCAGCCCCAATAAATGGTGCAGCAAGCCACTGTCATGGAAGTAAATTTTGGGCGATTTCACTTGCCGCTTGCTGACATTGGCAAACCAGGGCTGCAACTGGCGGATCATAAATGTGCCGCTCAAAATGTCCAGGTAACTGCGTACTGTTTTGGCGGATAAGCCCATCGCCCGCCCTAATTCTGCCCCATTCCAGGTTTGTCCATGATAATGGGCCAGCATCGTCCAAAAACGACGCATCGCCGCTGCCGGGATTTGAAAGCCGAGTTGGGGCACATCGCGCTCCAGGTAAGTGCGAATGAAGCCTTCCCGCCAAACAGCGCTGTCTGCATCATCAGCGGCCAGAAAGGAACGGGGAAACCCGCCGCGCACCCACAGCGATTGCCAGTCGCTCTCATCTACTTCTGCCAGATGAAAGCCCATCAGTTCGATAAATTCCACACGTCCGGCCAATGTCTGTGACACGTTGGCGACAATATCTGGCGAGGCGCTGCCCAGGATGAGAAAACGCACCTGATTTTCCGGTCGATCTACCAACACGCGCAGCACGGCAAAGAGTTCGGGCATTAACTGGATTTCGTCCAGGATGACCAGGCCGCTGAGGCTGCCTAACGCCAATTCCGGGTTTTGCAGGCGGCGCAGGTCGGGTTGTGATTCCAGGTCGAAAAAGGTTGTTTGCCTGTCCTGGGCAAACTGCCGCGCCAGGGTGGTTTTGCCCACCTGCCGCGGACCGAGGAGGGCGGTGATAGGGGAGCGGCGAACGGCCGTTGCCAATTGCGCCAAATAGCTGCTGCGGGTAATCATGTCGTTATTTTATCATGAAAATCGGGAGTTCAATTCCCGATTTTCATCTATTTTGTCAATTGCGATGGATCATTCACCTGCCAATAAAATGATCGTCGTGCTGTGTGGCGGTAGTTCGGGCAATGGTTGGTAATTGGCAAAACCGCCATTCTCGTTCAACGTTGGCGGTTGGATGGCGCCGCTGCCGTAGAGGAGGGTGGGGTTGGCAACGGCCGTTAATACCCCCTCCGCCAGATTCAGGCTGTACTCGTCAATGGCGCGGTCGCCCAGATTCAGCAATACCAAAATGGTCTGCTCGTCTGTGTGGCGCAGCGCGGCGTATACCCGCCCCGGATTACTCTCCACCAACGTCCACTCCCCAACAGCAAGAGCCGGGTAGGCGCTGCGCAGGTGGATAAGGGCGCGGTAATGGTTCAGCAGCGAATCGGGGTCATCTTCCTGCAAGGCGACGCTGCGCGTGTCGTAATCCTTAAACGGCGCGCGCCAGGGCGCGCCGCTGGTGAAGCAGGCATTCGGCTCGTCGCTGCACCATTGCATTGGCAGGCGGATGTCCTCATCCGGCTTCACGCCCATCATGCCGATCTCTTCGCCGTAGTAGAGGAACGGGATGCCTGGCGCGGTCAGCAGCAGCGAGGCGGCCATTTTTGCCTTGCCCACATCGCCGCCAAGCTGCGACATCACCCGGTTTTGGTCATGGTTGGTGATAAATGTGCCATACAACCCCGACGGGTAATGCTGCGTCACGTCGCCCAACGTCTTGGCAAACATGTTGCCGATGCCCACCTTACTGCTGTTGAGAATGTCCAGCGCCAACTTGAACTCAAAAACCGTGTCTACCTCATCCCCAACGTAGCGGGCGGACATTTGTGGATCTTCGCTCCACACTTCGCCAATGGCAAAGGCGTTGCCGTCTACGCTTTTGTAGAAGGTGTAAAATTCACGCAGCCAGGCGTGCGTGCTGTTGGCATGTTCCTGAATTTGCCCATCTTCCAATAGATGTTTGATGGCGTCCAGGCGGAAACCGTCCGCGCCCATCTCTTCCAGCCAGAAGCGGGCGGCGTCGTGAATGGCGGCCGTGACCTCTGGATTGGTGAAGTTGAGGTCGGGCATTTTGTGCCAGAAGATGCCGTAATAAGCGCCGGTGGGAGTGGTGTGCCACACTTTTTGGCCGATGGGGCCGCGCCAGCCGGGATCGGTCTCTGCCCAGACGTACCAGTCGCGGTAGGGGGAATCGGGGTTGCGCGATTCCACAAACCAGGGGTGTTCGTCGGAGGTATGGTTCATGACAAAATCTACGATGATGCGGATACCGCGTTGGTGCGCTTCGTCCATCAGCCGCTTGAAGTCATCGTTCGTACCATATTCCGGGTTGACCTGGTAATAGTCGGTGATGTCGTAGCCGTGATAGCTGGGGGAAGCCATGATCGGCATGAGCCAGATGGCGGTGATACCCAGGTCGTCGGTGGTGTTGGGGTCGCCGTCGTTGAGGTAATCGAGCTTTTCGATGAGGCCATTGAGGTCGCCAATGCCGTCGCCGTCGCTGTCGTAGAAGCTGCGCACGAAGATTTCGTAAAAGATGGCATCTTCCCACCAGCGCGTGGCTGTTTCTGCTGCTGCTGTTGACGTGGGGGCGACGGCCGTTGTCGCGCCAACAGTCATTGAACTAGCAGCGGGTGCGGGTTCGGTAGCAGGTGATGTGGTTATTTCGTTTCGCGCTGCGCAAGCGGTCAACAGCGTCAGCAGCAAGATAAGCGCCAGGGTGAACAGATGCTTTAAGCGTGTCATAGTTTCTCCAGATGTGATGGAAGTATCAGCGCATATCAGATAATGCCTGTCAAATGTGCGATTTATCCACCCTCTACCGGCAGCCCGCTGGGTACGCGGGCGGGGATGGTGTGGCGCAGGTCAACGGCCGTTTCCGATGTCAACGCCTCCAAAAAAGCCAATATCGCCATCACTTCCGCGTCACTCAAGTAGGGCGTGGGCGCGGTGATGGATGGGGCCGCAGCGGCAATGTGGCAGATGTCTGGGTTGGGCACGGTCTCTTGCATCAGCAGCGTCAACTGCGCCGCGTCGTAGGTGGGCAGGGGGTTGAAGTGGTGGCGCACGGCCGTTTCCAGCGACGTAAACGCTCCATTGTGCATCCAGGGGCCGGTAAGGGCCACATTGCGCAGCGGCGGCGTGCGGAAAGCGTACAGGTCACTCTGGTCGCCCGTTTCACGCGCGCGCCCAAAATCCAGCGGCTGCTCATTCCCCTTGCCCGGCCCAATTTGCGGCACGGCCAGATTGTGAAACTGCAAATCGCTCAACAATGGCCCGCTGTGGCACTGGGCGCAGCCGGCCGCGCCGTAAAATAAGCGCGCCCCGGCCTCCACTTCGGGCGTCAGGGTGTCCGTTTCTCCGGCCAGGTAGCGATCCCAGGGGCTGTCTAAAAAGGTAAAAGTCTCCATCTGGTAAGCGGCCAGGGCGTTGGCGGCGTGGGCAAAAGACAGTTCCTCTGTGGGCGTGTCTGGGTAGGCGGCGGCAAATAGCTCCACGTACTCCGATATGGCCAGCAGGCGCGCCATCACGCCGTCCCACATGCTCTCAAAATCGTGGTCGGGGATTTGCGCCAGCTCATTGCGCTCGCCAAAGATGTCCAGGTCGCCGCGCTTGCCGCGCATCTCGTCGCGGGAGGTGATGGGGAACATGGCTTGTACGGCGACGGCGTTTTCCAGGTTGAAGGGCAGGTCGTCATCGGCCGGGGAGACAAAACCGGTCGTCGCCGTGCCGTGCGCACGGCCGTCCCAGAACATCACATCCATCCCTACCAGGCCCAGGTTGAGGATGGTCGGGGCATTGCGCGGGATGAGTTCGCGCCGCTCGCCCATGATTCGCGCCAGCCCCAGCCCTTTGCCACCCGTACCAATGGAGACGGACAGCTCATCGCCGGTGGCAAAGAGGGAGTGGTGGCAGGTGGCGCAGCTGGTGTCTTTGTTGCCGCTGAGCAGTGGGTCCCAGTACAGCGCCTCGCCGAGCAGAATTTGTGCTGCGGATGGCGGGGGTACGCGCTGTGGCAGGGTGACGCCAAGTTCGGCGAGCAGTGGGGGGAGGCTGGTTGGTTGGTTAGTTGGTTGGTTGGCTGGCTGACGGCCGTTTTCCACCAGCACAACCATCACGCCAAAGGCTGCCAGCAACAATGTCACCGTTACCCAGGTGCGCGAGGGGCGTAAACTGGGCCGGGGCAAGGGGCGACGAGTGAAGATCAGCGTCGCCAAAACAGCCACTGCGCCTACTGCCAGGATAATCGGCCAGGGAATAGCTCCGGCAGCCGCAGCGGATGACGCTGGCGGGCTTGTCTGGCTGTAGAGAGCGGTGCGCTGTGTGGCCTCCGCTTCCGTATCCAGCGGGTAGGGCAGGATGACGCGCTGGTTGGCGGGCACGTTGGCGAATTGTTGGGTACGGCCGTTCGGCCAGATCACCGTCACATCCACCCTGGCGGCGTTCCCCAGGCCAAAGTGCAGCGCCAATTCGCTGCCTCCGCCCAGGGCGACGCCATTGCGCACTTCTTGGGTTTGGAAACGGCCGTCGGCCGTCCGCACCTCCACCCGCGTCCCCACCGCGTCCCGATTCACCGGGCCACCGCCCACCAGTTGCAGCGTCAGCCAGTTGTGGTCGGCGAAGTGCGCCGCGCCCTGATTGCGCAGCAGCGTATAGCCAAACATGGCGTCGCCCACCACCAGGTCTACCCAGCCATCCTGGTCGTAATCGGCCGTGGCTGCGCCCATGCTGGGGCCAACCGCCCCCGCGCCGCTGCCGGAATGAATGCGTGCAAATGTGCCATTACCCTTGTTGCGCCAGAGCGGGTTGGCGGGGATGCCTTTGCCGTCGGTTGTGGTCATCACCGCCAGGTAGAGGTCTTGCCAGCCGTCGTTGTCGTAGTCGAAGGCCACCGCTCCCCAACCGATGCCGGTGGGCAGGTCTACGCCCGCCGACGGCGCGACGTTGACAAACGTGCCATCTTCCTGGTTGCGCAGCAGGGTCATGGGGCCGGCGTTGGAGAAGTAGAAATCGAAACGGCCGTCGTTGTCGTAATCCAGCACGGCCAGCCCCATGCCCATGACTTTCGTGTCGGCGTTCACCTGCGCCGAGACTTCGGTGAAGCACCACCCTTTGCAGCCGGGGCCGTCATTGCGCCAGAGGGCATTGCCGATGGGATGGATGAATTCGTCGTTGATCAGGTAAATGTCCAGGTCGCCGTCGTTGTCGTAATCCACAAAACTGGCGATGAAGCCGGAGCCGAGGACTTTGCTGTTGAGCCAGTGGGTGACGTCGCTGAACGTGCCATCACCGTTGTTGCGATAAAGGCGGTCACTGTCGCCGGTAGACGGCCGTCCGCAGCGTGGGTAACAGGCCCAGTTCGCCACGTACAAGTCGAGGTAGCCGTCGTTGTCGAAGTCGCCCCAGGAAGCGGATTGGCCGTTGGCGGTGTCGCCCACGCCGGCCACGTCGGTCACGTCTACAAAGTGGCCGCCCTCGTTGCGGAAGAGCGTGTTTGCGCCCCAGTTGACGACGTATAAATCGGAACGGCCGTCGTTGTCGTAATCCACGAAGGTCGCGCCGCCGCTGTAGGCGTCGGGCAGGGACACCTGGCCGGTCAATGGGGAGCGGCTGAACGTGCCGTCGCCGTTGTTGTGGAAAAGGGTGTTCGGCCCTTCGGGGTCGGTGACGTAGAGGTCTAAACGGCCGTCGCCATCATAATCGCCCCACGCCTGCCCAATCGCCCGCTCGTCCCCCTGGCGCGTCTGCACAATCCCAGCCGCGCGGCTGACGTCAGCAAACAACGTCCCCGGTTCAGCCGGCAATGTCTCGTCGTCCGCCTGCGCCGCCGGAATATGAAAATAGCCCTGCTGCCAGAACAGGGCTACAACAATCACAAGGGTGACCAAAATGCCTCTAGACCACTGCATACCGATGCAGCCTCACACTCTCTCCGACAACCGACAACCGATTACCGATTACCGATTACCGATTACCGATTACCGATTACCGATTACCGATTACCGATTACCGA
>JACSRF010000035.1 GCA_014879875.1 Anaerolinea sp. | reverse complement strand
ATCGGCAGTGCCGGAATCAGTGATCGGCATGAAACGGAATCGGTGATTGGCATGACCCGGAATACGCATACATGTGGACTTCATCCACAATCACCAGGTCTAGCTTCCCCTTGCCCCGTTTCTTGATGTAACTCGACAACGGGACTTTGCCGTAGCCGAAGGTATCGCGCACCATGCTACCATACCAATGCTGCCGCATGTGCAGCGGCGCGGGCTGCCCCTGCTCAGTGTACCGCCGTATCTCCCGCTCCCGCTGCGCGTACAGCTTGAAACTACCTCGCGCCTGTGCGCGCGTCGTAGACGCGCCGCTGCGCCGCCGCGTGAATTGGTACAGCGGCGAGCGGCACGCCTCGTTGCTACATTGCCGCGTCGCCCCTTTCATCTCGACCACGGACAACGGCCGTCCGCTGAGGAACTGCGTCTCGCCACACGCCGGGCAGCGCACGCCCCGCTGCCGCAGCGCCGCCCGCTGCCGCGCCGTGAACGGCCGTCCGCAGAAGCCAGGCGCGCCTCCTGCGCCATCACGCGCTGCGTCACGCCCTGCGTCACCCTCTGCGTCACGCTCGCCGCCATCCGCCACGTCGCGCGCCAACGCCACGGAGCTACCCCATCGCCGTTGTATCTCCCCATACCCCTTGCTGCCATAACTGTGGCTGGCCGGCCCGCCATACTCGTAGGCGTGCTCCCACCCCGATGCGCTGCGGGCGGTGGTCTGTTTGAGGACGCCAACGAGAGCCTGCCCTGAGCCTGCCGAACGGGGCGCAGTATCTGGCTGTGGGGCAAAGAACTGGTCCACATCGCTTATCGTTTGCAGATGCATCGTCCGCACGCCCGGCCACACTGCCTTGAATTCCCGCTGCCATTTGTCTACCAGGTGCGGTGGGCAGAGGACTATCGTCCGCCGCGCCGACCGGCCGGCAGCCACGGCTGCGCCCACTGTGGTTTTCCCCACCCCCATTTCCCCGACGATGATGACTTCCCGCTCCCTTTCCAGCCGCGTCAATGCCGCCGCCGCCGCATGTTTCTGCGCCGGCAGCAGCCCCGTTTGCCCCCCCATCCCTGGTATCGCCCGCTCCTTGCTCAGCCGGTTGAGCAATCCCCCATACCCGTTCAGGTCGAAGGTGTACACCGGCGGGTACGCCTGCGCCACGATCCCCGTCAACGGCCCTATCCACCGCTGTAAGAACTGCTCTAATGCCCCCCCTTTATAGCTGCGCGCTTCCCCATCCCGCCCTAAGCTCGTGATGCCCGTCACCACGCTTTCCGTCTCCAGGTGGGTCACGCGGGTACGGCCGTCGGGCAGCGGCTCGCTGTACGCTTGCGCCTGGGTCACTTTGTAGCTGCGCCCCTTGATGAGCAGCCGTTCCCCCGTCTCATCACGCAACACCTGGTTGTTCAGATGCCCCGCGGCGATGATGCTGTGCATGTGCCCGATTTTCAGCGGCATGAGCGGCCATAATTCCGCCCCCGCGCGCGTCGCGTCCAGATGCTCCTGCCACGCCCCCTTGCGGCTGGCCCCCACCGCGCGCGCCTCCGCCAGCGCCTCCGCCGGTTCGATGAACTGCGCGCGGAACTTGAATGCCTCTCCCTTCACCGCCAGCGGCGGCAAGACATACGCCGGCTCGGCCAACAGGGGCAGCGGGGGCAGCGCTTCCCTGCCCTGCGCCAGCAGCGCCCACTGCGCCGCCATCTCCCCATCAGCAACCACCGCCCGCCTCCGCAGCGCGCCAAAGAGGACGATTTGCCGGAACTGGTCATAGCTCTCGTCGGGGAAACGGTACA
This sequence comes from Anaerolinea sp., assembly GCA_014879875.1. GTDB lineage: Bacteria > Chloroflexota > Anaerolineae > Promineifilales > Promineifilaceae > JACSRF01. The sequence continues at coordinate 593 of JACSRF010000035.1, read as the reverse complement.
CCTGCACCCGCTCGTACCAGGAGAGAAGATGTTGTGTCGCCGCCCGGAAGCGTAGCATGTGCTGTGGCACAACCCACGCCAACACCCCCCCCGCCTGCAACCAGGGACGGCAGCGCACGAGCCATTGGTGTTCTAAACGGCCGTCCGCTTCGTCATGGTCGTATGGGGGGTTCAGGTACAGCAGGTTATATCCCCCGCGCGACGTGACCAGGTTCAGGTAGCTGTCGTGGAGAAGCGACTGCGGCTTGCTGCCAGCATCCGTCATCTTCTGCCGCGCCGTCTCCGCCCGTTCGTCATGGAGTTCCACGCCAAACGGTTCCAGCCCCAACTGCTGCGCCAATGTCACCAGGGCTGTGCCTTCGCCGGCGCACGGGTCGAGCATGCGGCCGCCATGAGGCGCGGTGACGTGGCTCACAATGAGGTCGGTAACGCTGGGAGGCAGCGGGAAATACCCCGCTTTCTCGATATTGGCGAGTCGAGTCATGATATTCTTCCTTTTCGTCAGGTTGGGTTATGCTGGTTTGTGTAGGTTGACAGAGTAATTGCGCCGGTTGACAGAGTTCCTGCGCCAATTGACAGAGTTATTGATCCAA
>JACSRF010000177.1 GCA_014879875.1 Anaerolinea sp. | reverse complement strand
TGTAGTAACGACTTTAGTCGTCCAGCGTGGGACCGCTAAAGCGGTTACTACAAACCCAAAATCTTTTTCCGACAAGCGGCTAGAAGATGGCTGCGGATGTCGAATAATAACTACGAAAACCAGGAGACGATTTGACAATAGTTAAAGGCGCTTGCCCCCACGATTGTCCGGACACCTGCGGCGTGATTACCGAGGTGGAAAACGGCCGTGCCGTCCATTTCTACGGCGACCCCGACCACCCCATTACGAAGGGGTGGCTGTGCGCCAAGGTACGGCCGTATCTCGACCACGTTTACCACCCTGACCGGCTGCAACATCCGCTGCGCCGCGTGGGGGCAAAGGGCGGCGGGCAGTGGCAGCGCATCAGTTGGGACGAGGCCATTGGCGAGATTGGGCAGCGCTGGCAGGCGATCATCGCCGAGCATGGCGCAGAGGCCATTTTGCCCTACAGCTACAGCGGCACATTGGGCATGGTGCAGATGGGCGCGGCCAGCAGCCGTTTCTGGAACCGGTTGGGCGCCAGCCAGTTGGAGCGTTCCATTTGCGGCGCGGCGGCCGAATTTGCCGTGCGGATGACCCTGGGCGTCCGTCACAGCCAGCCATATGACCATGTGCAGTACAGCAAGCTGGTCATTATTTGGGGGCATAATCCGGTCAGCACCGCGCCCCATTTCATGCCCTTTTTGCGCGCGGCGCAGCGACAGGGGACGCAGGTGGTGGTCATTGACCCACGCCGCACGCGCACGGCCGTTGGCGCAGACTGGCACATCGCCCCGCAGCCGGCCACCGATGGCGCGCTCGCTTTAGGGTTAGCCCACGTCATCGTCAATGAAGGGCTGCACGACGAAGCGTGGCTGACTGCCTACACGGTGGGCTGGCCGGAACTGCGGGCGCGCTTGAGCGAGTATCCACCGGAGCGGGTGGCGCAAATCACCGGCGTCCCGGCGGCGGATATTGTGAAACTGGCGCGGTTGTACGCCACCACGGGGCCGGCGTTGATCAAAATTGCCGACGGTTTGCAGCGCAACCGCGTGGGCGGGCAGACGGTGCGCGCCATTTGCGCCTTGCCCGCGCTGACGGGGCAGTACGGGCAGCGCGGCGGTGGGCTGGGGTACAGCACCAGCGGCTATGTGAAATGGGACGGCCGTGCCCTTTCCCATGGGCAAGATTCCCCCCCGTTGGGGCGGGAGGTAAACATGAACCGCCTCGGCGCGGCGCTGCTGGGCGAGGTGAGCGACCCGCCGATCAAGAGTTTGTACGTTTTCGGCAGCAACCCGGCGGCCATCGCCCCGCACGCGGGCAAGGTGACCACAGGCTTGCAGCGCGCTGATTTGTTTACGGTGGTGCATGAGCTATTTATGACGGATACGGCCGTTTACGCCGACATCGTGCTCCCGGCTACCGCCCAACTGGAACACGCCGATTTGCATAAAGCGTATGGGCATACGGTGTTGACCTACAATGCCCCCGCCATCCCCCCCCCCGGCGAGGCCAAAAGCAACTGGGATGTGATGCGCCTGCTGGCCGCGGAGATGGGCTTTACGGACTCCTGGCTGCAACAAACGCCAGATGAGGTGATCGAGGAAGTGCTGACGGAAACGGCCGTCAGCAACCCACTCCTGGACGGCGCCACCCTGGCGCGGCTGAAGGAGGCGGGTTCCATTCCTTTGCCATTGGCGACGGCCGTGCCCTTCGCCGATTTACGCTTCCCCACCCCCAGCGGCAAGGTGGAACTGTACTGCGCCGCGCTGGCCGCGCAGGGGCTAGACCCGCTGCCGGGTTATGAAGCGGTGGGCGATGATGGGACAGATGATGGACGGCCGTTAAACGGACAGTTTCCACCGCAAATGGGGCTGACGCTGATCAGCGCCGCCGCGCACCATTTTGTCACCAGCACCTTTGCCAACCAACCGGCGCTGGTGCAGCATGAGGGCGCGCCATTTGTGGAGATACACCCCGACGATGCGGCCGTGCGTGGCATTGTGACTGGTGACGTGGTGGTGGTGGCAAACGGCCGTGGTTGGTGCGAATTGACCGCCAAAGTAACCGACAGCGTGCGCCCCGGCGTGGTCGCCTCCCCCAAAGGGCGCTGGAGCCAACACCAGCGCGGCGGGCGCAACGTCAACTGGCTCACCTCTGACGCCCTGGGCGACATGGCGGGGCAGAGTACGTTTCATAGCAATACGGTGTGGATCCGTAAACGGTGATCGGTAATCGGTGATCAGTTTACCGATTACCGACCACTGGTTACTGATAACCGAAACTGGTAATATTGTGAAACTTAGATCAAAGCAGGCAAAGGGCTGACTATGGAGTTTCAAGTTCCATCACTCTATTTTGTGATTATTTCCCCGGTTCTCATTGTCATAGGCTGGGGGATGTTGTTGATGTTGTTAGAATTTTTCATCCCGGCCGAGCGCAAAGGGTGGTACACCTGGCTGAGCCTGGTGGGGCTGGCGCTGGCGTTCGCGCAGACGGTGGCGCTGTGGGGCTATGAAGGGGGGACGTTTACCCCGGTGGACGGCCATCCCATGGTTGTGATGGACAATTACGCTAACTTTCTCAACCTCATTTTCCTGATCACCGGCGCGCTGACCATCTTGCTCTCCGTCAACTATTTGCGCCGCTTTGATATGGACCGGCCGGAGTATTACATGCTGCTGCTGTTTTCGTTGGGCGGCATGATGCTCATGGGCATGGCCAATGACCTGATCCTTGTCTTTCTGGCGCTGGAACTGCTCTCCATCCCGCTGTACATTATGTCCGGGTTGGCGTGGCCGCGCGCGGAGTCGGAAGAGTCGGCGATGAAGTATTTCTTGCTCGGCGCTTTTTCCTCCGGCATTTTTGTCTTTGGTATTGCCCTGACCTATGGCGCGACCGGTTCGACGGCGCTGCCAGATGTGCTGGCGGGCATTGGCAATGGCGGCTCGTTGGGGCTGGCCGGGGTGGCGATGATGTTGGTGGGGCTGTGCTTTAAGGTCGCGGCCGTGCCCTTCCACATGTGGACGCCCGACGTGTACGAAGGCGCGCCGACAGTGGTGACGGCGTTCATGTCCGTCGGGGCGAAGGTGGGCGGCTTTGCGGCGATGCTGCGCATTTTTCTCAGCGCGCTGCCGGAGATTAGCGCGACGTGGGTCCCGGCCGTGGCCGTGTTGGCGGCGTTAACACTGCTGCTAGGCAATATCGTGGCGATCATGCAAAGCAGTCTCAAGCGCATGTTGGCCTATTCCAGCATCGCCCATGCGGGGTATATTTTGATTGCGGTGGCGGCCAGTGGCAGCTCGCCCGAAGGGTTGAGCGCGGCGCTGTTTTACATGTTCGCCTATCTGTTCACCAACCTGGGGGCCTTTGCCATCGTCATTGCGATGGAACGCAAGTATAACGAGGGCACGTCGCTGGACGATTGTAAAGGGCTGGCCAAACGGCATCCACTATTGGCGCTGGCGATGGCCTATTTCATGTTGTCGCTGACGGGCGTGCCGCCGACGGGGGGCTTTTCGGGCAAGTTCTACGTGTTCCGCGCGGCGTTAGAAGCGTCGCAAAGCGGGCCGAGCCTGATATGGCTCATCCTCATCGGCGTGGCGACGAGCGTTATTTCCGGCTACTACTACCTGCGCGTGGTCTACCTGATGTACATGACGGACGGGCAAGGGGAGTTGGTGGATGCGCGGCAGCCGGCTTTTGTGACGGCCGTTGCCATCACCGTCTTCTTCACCCTTTTCCTGGGCTTCATGCCGGGGACGTGGTTTGACGTGACGCGCGCGGCCGTGCTGCTGGCGCTGACGGGGGGATGACGCGCAAATGGCATATGGCAATGATCAAAGCTCCCTGCATAACAGGGAGCTTTTTATTTCACGTAGGACAAACTTTCCAGTTTGTCTGCGCAAACTGAAAAGTTTGCGATACAGCTTTTCGTTGGTAACAGTTCGCTACGTCCATAAAATTTCCTCTGTAAAACTCCGTGTAACCTGAACACAGATACTTTCGCATGGTTGTTTGGGTATGGGGAAGTTGAAAGAGTGAGCAATGGCAGGTACACTCTCAAATGGAACAAGAGCGCAAAAAGGATGAACGATTCATGGTCAGAAGAAGAACTGCCCTAACCAAAAGCCCCATTGCCGCGTATGAACACTGGGACAAACAGCGGGTTAATAACCCCCCTGTGGGATTGGTGACGCCAGATACCGACCCCGACGCTGGAATAAAGAAAACCTACGCTTATGATCCCCATCTGGATCCGCAATTATCATGGGATCAGCAAGTTGGTCGTAAAGAAATTGAAGAACGATACGCTCATTTGCGCGCTCTTATTGATGCTGCAAGCGCGGCAAGCCAGGCGGTGCGCAAAGCTGAAAGCGACAAAGTAACCGCTGAGGAGCTAGATGCGCTCCGTAATGAAGCTGACCGGTTAATTGCTTTAGCCAGAGACGCAGCCCTGGCCTTAGAAAAGCCACAGCTTCCCTATCTTAACTGGGCAGGCAAGGCGGAGCATACTTCGTTTGACGTGCCTACTGTCTCCCTGCATGTCCACGAGCGGATTGATCCACGCACCATCATTGAAGCAGTACGCCGCCCGCCAGACCCGAACGAAGCCACCCAATTGAGCCTGTTCCAAACCACCCGGGAGAACCCGCCCTTGCGTGAAGCGATTGAGTTTTACCGCCACGCCCACGGCTGGAGCAACCGGCTGGTGGCCGGTGACAGCCTGCTGGTGATGAATTCGCTGTTGGAGAAGGAGGGGCTGGCGGGCAAGGTGCAGATGGTGTACCTGGACCCCCCCTACGGCATCAAATATGGCTCCAACTTTCAACCCTTTGTCAACAAGCGAGACGTGAAGGATGGCAAGGACGAAGATTTGACTGCCGAACCCGAGCAGATACGCGCTTTCCGCGACACCTGGGAGCTGGGCATCCACTCTTACCTGAGCTATCTGCGCGACCGGCTGCTGCTGGCGCGGGAACTGCTAACGGAGAGTGGCAGTATATTTGTGCAAATCAGCGATGAAAATGTTCACCATGTCCGCGAATTGATGGATGAGGTATTTGGCCCTGAGAATTTTTGCTCTTTAATAACATTCAGAAAAACTACTGGTTCTACAACCAAAACTCTTCCTCGTATTTCCGATTATCTTTTGTTCTATTCAAAGGATGCACAATTGGTTAAATACAGGAAACTTTATCAACCTACTGAACCTGGGAAAGAAGGTGCTACCGAATACAAACGTGTCGAGACGTCTGATGGCGCTATGTGGCCTGTTAGTCACTTTATTAATGAAGGTTACTTGCAGCTCCCGAAAGGAGCCAAAGTATTTGCTACAGATAGTATCGTTTCAAAGGGTGGGAATGATCCCGACATCGTATTTGAGTGGGAAGGTAAAAAAATTGTACTCTCTTGTAAACCAAATAGGCATTGGAAACCAGGAGTAGATGGAGTTAAAAGGCTTTGGGAGACAGGGCGACTTCTTCGTCAAAGCGGCCTAAGAATCTACAAAAGATATTTCAACGATTTTCCTTACCGCGAAATATCACATGTTTGGACAGATACCCGTGGGGAGGATGATCCAGATTACGTAGTTCAAACTTCTACAAAAATTCTTGAACGATGTATATTAATGACCACCGATCCCGGTGATGTGGTGTTTGACCCTACCTGTGGCAGCGGCACTACCGCTTATGTTGCCGAGCAGTGGGGACGGCGCTGGATCACCTGCGACACCTCCCGCGTGTCTCTTACCCTGGCTAAACAGCGGTTAATGACCGCCATTTTTGATTACTACGAATTGGCCCATCCCCAGGAAGGCGTGGGCAGCGGCTTTCGCTACGAAACCGTGCCCCACATCACCCTCAAATCTATCGCCAATAACGAACTCCCGACCACGGAAACCCTCTACGACCAGCCATTGGTAGACCGCCAGAAAAAGCGGGTCAGCGGCCCCTTCACCGTCGAGGCCGTGCCGGCTCCGGCTGTTAAATCTATAGATGACCTTTTGCCGCCACCCGCTGTTTTGGAAGTCGGGGCTGGCTTTCTCGCCGATAGTTCCATTGCCCGCTCCGGGGAAACCCTGCGCCAGGGCGAATGGCGCGACGAACTATTACGCGCTGGCATTCGCGGCAAAGCCGGGCAGCACATCCGCTTTGCCCGCCTGGAACCGCTGCCCGGTCTGCGCCACCTACATGCCGACGGCGAAACCCGCCCCAACAGCGAAGGCAAAGATACCCTGCGGGAAGAAGGCACAGCCTACCTGCCGCAGCGGCTCGTCGTCTCCTTTGGCCCCGAACATGCCCCTCTGGAACAGCGGCAAGTGGCCTACGCCATCGAAGAAGCGCAAACCCTGGTACCCCGTCCCAAGCTGATTGTCTTTGCCGCTTTCCAGTTTGACCCCGAAGCGGCTAAAGACATTGACGAGACCCGCTGGCCTGGCGTGACCCTGCTCAAGGCGCAAATGAACGCTGACCTGCTCACCGATGACTTGAAGAAAAAGCGGGCCAGCAATGAGTCGTTCTGGCTCATCGGCCAGCCGGACGTTAGCCTGCGCAAAATTCAGCGTGGCCCCCACCGGGACAAGTGGGAAGTGGAGGTGTACGGGTTTGACTATTACAACACCAAAACGGGCGGCATTGAATCCGGCGGGGCGGACAAAATTGCTGTTTGGCTGCTGGACACGGATTATGACGGCCGTAGCCTTTACCCGCGCCAGGTCTTCTTCCCCATGTCCGGAGAGAATGAAGGGTGGGCCAGGTTAGCCCGCAACCTGAAAGCCGAGATTGATGAAGATTTAATCGAAGCGTACCGGGGAACCCTCTCTCTGCCCTTCGATTTAGGCCAGCATACCCGTGTCGCCATCAAAATCGTAGACGACCGGGGTATCGAAAGCCTGAAAGTTATTGACGTCAAATGAAGGTAACGCACCATGATAACCAACATCTCCCTGACAAATTTTAGAGGTTTTGAGGAAGAGGTTTCCGTCCGTATTCGGCCTATCACTGTGTTAATTGGGCGTAACAGCGCCGGTAAATCATCCCTGATCAAATTTTTACAAATGCTGCGACAAACCCTGGAATCGCAGCGAGACGAATTTTTTGTCACCGATGGTCGCTATGTTCAATTAGGCAATTGGTCCAGCCTCAAGAATTCGCGCTGTAAAAAGCGAGCCTTTAAGTTTTCAATTGACATAGAAACCAGCGATATTCCCACGGCCGATATTCAAGAGTTGTGGCAAAGCGCCAGCAAGAAAGGCATTGTTACGACCACTGGTGATCAGATACAACTCTCAATGGCGTTCACGCAAAGTCCGGTTCACCAGGTTTCACCCACAGCCTGGTTTAATATTAATGGTCAGGTAAGCTACACAAAAGAGTTCAAATTTGGTACTCATACGGTGACTGGCTGCGTTGATGAGACTGAAATCTTTAGCAAGAGAGCGACTAACCTTGAAAGTACAAGCTTTCTCCGATTTAGTCGGCGCACAGATAGTCTAAACGATTTGATTGAATCAGTAGCAGCCGAGCAATTTCTTGACCGGTTACGTTATGAATTTACTTCTATCAGGCACCTCTCACCGGTACGTGAGGAATCACTGCGAACTATTCAGGCTGGGAGTCCACCCCCGCATGATGTCGGCGACCGGGGTGAATATGCTATACCCCATCTCGTGCGTATTTTCAGTGATGACACGCAGAAAGAGCAAGCCAATTTAATTTCCCGGTTTGCGTCGCTCGTCGCAGATGTAGATGAAATATCCTTCAAGTCTCAAATCGCTAACCTATCCACGCAAATCAAGGCGCGTAACAAGAGAACGCAAGCCACAAGTTATCTGGCTGATTTCGGTTTTGGCGTCAGCCAATGTTTACCAATCTTTATACAAGGGGCCATGCACAATCCTGGTCAATTATTACTTGTTGAACAACCGGAAGCCCAATTGCACCCGACAGCACAATTAGAGCTAGGTTCTTTCTTCGCTGCACTGTGGCACGAAAGAAAAGTCCCGACACTCCTTGAAACCCACAGCGCCAACGTGGTACTTCGTTTACGTCGCCTGGTGAAAGAGGGTCAAATCAAACCCGAAGAAATTACATTGGCCTATTTCACTGTAGATGAACGGGAAGGACGTTCTGTGGTAACTGTTAAAAATCTGGATATTCAAGCCGATGGCTCATTGGAAAAGGGTCTGCCAATGGAATTCTTTGGCGCCGATGTGATTGAAGCAATTACGATGGGAGCCTGACTTCATGCCTTATATCGCAATTGACACGAATATATTTGAGCACCTTCTCAATCCTATAGCCAATCAGGGCACTCATATTGATCAACTATTGGGTCAGTTGATCAGCCTGCACTATCAATTGCTTGTGGACAGCACAAGGAAAATCGGAAATGAGTATCAGCAAATGATCATTCCGATCATCAGGAATATGGATGAAACAAAACCACAACTTCCCTTGCTCAGGTTTTGGATGAATCCTGACATCAGGCATCAGGTTGAACTTAATCAGCAGGACAATCTGATGCAACAGATCGGACAAGTTATCTATGAGCCATCTGAACACGCCGATCGTGCATTCGTTTATGTCGTCTGCCGTGAAGATGCTATTCTTATAACGAACGATCAAATTCACATACTTGGACGGCGTAATGATTTGTTGAGAAGAACAAGGCGGCAACGGGGACCGAACACAGATATTCAATCTTCAAGTGAGGCATTTGCTCACTTCCTTGATAATGGGGAGGTAGCTTAATGTCCCGTACCACGATTGATCGCCTGATCATCAATTCGCCCTATGAAGAACCGGCCCGCCACTGGCGCTATGAACGGGAGACGCGCATCTTTGATCTGGTAGACGGTCGTCGGCCGGCCGGTTACGTCGTCGCTTCCGAAAGTTCCAAAACGTTCGATGATCCCGGTATTTTCGTGGAAATCCCCCTGGTCAACCAGATACGGCCGCGTGTGCGTGCCTGGCGTGAAGCGGGCTACCCCGGCGTTACCAGTATCAGCAAACGGTTGTTAGACCATTGGTATGACCCGGAGGAATTTGAGACACGCCGCTTTTTCTTTTGCCAGCTAGAGGCGATAGAAACGCTTATCTGGTTGACAGAAGCAGCGGCCGCTGAACGAGTGGGGATTGACATTCCCAGCGATGGCGGGGCCTTTTTGCGCCAATGTTGCAAAATGGCTACCGGTTCTGGCAAAACCATCGTCATGGCTATGGCCATTGCCTGGCACATCTTGAACAAAGTGACCTATCCCCAAGACACACGCTTTTCTAAAAACGTGCTGGTGGTGGCGCCCGGTTTGACGGTGAAAAGCCGGTTGGCCGTTTTGGAACCAGCGGGGACAGGCAACTATTACGAGCAGTTCAACGTTGTGCCCTCAGCCCTGTTAGATAAACTGCGCCAGGGCAAAGTGCTGGTGCGTAACTGGCATGCCCTGGCTTGGGAGAGCGCGGAGCAAATCACCAAACGGCGCAGCGTAGATAAACGCGGCCCCAAAAGTGACGAAGCGTACACCCGCGAAGTCCTGGGGGAGATGGCTAATGCCCATAATTTACTGGTGATCAACGATGAAGCCCACCATGCCTGGCGCGTGAATTGGGAAGCGGAAGGCAAATATCTGCGTTCGCGTGATCTCAAAGACAGTGCGGCCGAAGCGACCGTCTGGATAGGCGGCCTGGATCGTCTACACCGGACGCGGGTTATCCTGACCTGTTACGACTTTTCGGCTACCCCCTTTACCCCCTCCGGCAAAAAGAGCAGCGAAGAGGCTTTGTTCAACTGGATTGTCAGCGATTTTGGACTTAACGATGCCATCGAATCAGGATTGGTGAAAACCCCTCGCGTTGTCGTACGTGATGATGCCGTTCCAGACGCTAAAACATATAAATCCCGTCTTTACCACATTTATAATGATCCCGATGTAAAAGATGACCTGAATCGCAGGGCTAACCCGGAAGAACCACTACCTGACCTGGTGCTAAACGCCTACTACCTGCTGGGCTATGATTGGCGCGAAGCATGGAAAGCATGGCAGGCCGCTAACCAGCCTACACCGCCAGTGATGATTACGGTTTGCAATCGGACGGAAACGGCCGCAAGGGTCAAACACGCTTTCGATTCGTGCCGGATTCACATTAACGAGCTGTGTGACCCGGCGCGGATTCTGCACATTGACTCAAAGGTGCTGAAACAGGCGGAAGAACAGGAAGAACCGGCGGCCCCCGTGCTAACCACAGAAGCCGAGGGGGAGGCCGAAGATGAGGAAATACCCGCCGAACGCAAACTGACCAAAGCCGAACAGGCGGAATTGCTGCGCCGCACGGTTGACACGGTAGGCAAGCCAGGGCAGCCAGGGGCAAATATTCAGAAGGTGATTTCCGTGGGTATGCTTTCCGAAGGGTGGGACGCTAAAACGGTGACGCACATCATGGGCTTACGGGCCTTTAGCAGCCAGCTTTTGTGCGAACAGGTGGTCGGACGCGGTCTGCGACGCACCAGCTACGAGATCAACCCGGAAACAGGGCTGTTCGAGCCAGAATATGTCAATATATTTGGCGTGCCGTTTACCTTTTTGCCACATGAAGGCGGTTTAGATGGGCCGCCACCGCCACCGACGCCGAAAGCGGCTGTTGAACCCGACCCGACCAAAGCCGAATTTGAAATCTACTGGCCGAACGTGGTACGTATCGAGCGTGTTTTTCAGCCCCGGCTGACACTGGATTGGCCTAGGGTACGGCCGTTGGAACTGAACGCCGCCCAAACCGCGCAGGTGGCAGAACTGGCCCCCGTATTGGAAGGCAAGCCCAACGTCAGCCAGATCAGCCGCATTGAATTGGAGCGTCTGGCGCGGGAGTTCCGTACGCAGCGCATCATCTTCGAGACAGCGCGAGACGTGTTTGACCAGATGAAACAGACCTGGCAAGGCAGCCGCGAGGTATTGCTGGCCCAATTGGTGCGTATCGTCGAACAATTTATCCGCTCCGACCTAATCGCTATTTCCCCGCCGTTATTTTATCAAGACGATATGCGCCGCCGCCTGATCATCACCCTCAATATGTCACGGGTGGTGCAGCACATCTGGGAAGCGGTGCGCCAGGAAAACACCGAACAATTGACGCCCGTTTTTGACCGTGACCATCCCATCCGCACCACCAGCGAAATGCGCACCTGGTATACAGGCAAACCCTGTGAACGGACCGAGAAATCACACATCAACGTCTGTGTCTACGACAGCGCATGGGAAGCGTCAGACGCCTTTTGGCTGGATAACAACCCTCACGTCGCTGCCTGGGCGAAAAACGATCATCTAGGATTTGAGATTTTGTACATTTATCGTGGCGTGGTACGCAAATACAGGCCCGATTTTCTGGTGCGCCTAGTGAACGGCGACATGCTCATTCTGGAAACAAAAGGTCAATACACAGAGCAAGATCAGGTGAAATGGCGTTATCTGCAAGAATGGACACAAGCGGTTAATACCCATGGAGGATTCGGTCATTGGCGGTGGGATGTGACCTATCGCCCAGGAGAGATTCGCGACACCCTGGCGCGACATGCGACGCAACTGGCGTTGACTGAACAACAGGCCACCCTAGAAGAAACGGCAGGCGCCTGGAGCGATGCGCGTCATCCCGAGATGATGAGCGACGCCGATATTGACGCCTGGTTGACTGATTTACGCCAATACTGGCGCGGGGTGTCTGATGAGTAGCTACCTGCTGGATATTAGAATAATCGTCCCTGGGCCAACGGCCGTATCCCCTCCGCAATTTCAATGCCCGCCGCTTCATGGGCCGACGGCCGTTTGTTGCTGCCGCCGGGATACAGGCCACCCTGCGCCCCGTGGTAGGTGCCGCGCCCCAATTCCGTCAGCGGGGTTAGCCCCACGGAGGATTGGCCCAGGTGTACGGCCGTTAGCTCCCGATACACCAGCCCGCCAGCAATTGCCAGCAAAACGATGAGGCCCAGCCAGAGGGACGGCCGTTTGATTGATAAATTTATCCATTTTGTTTGTTTCGATGCTACTTCCACTTACTTCTCCTTGCTCATGTAGCCGCGGATTCCAATCCGCGTTTTTACGCGCTAAGAAAGCGCGGCTACGACTTGGTCAAAAAGCCCAACACCCCCCACGCCTGCCAGCGGGCCACGTTAAACGACGTCCAGCGCTGCCAGGTGGTATCCGTGCTGAGGGATTGGTAACGGCCGTCTAACTCCGCCCAAATAATTTCATACGGCGTGCCGTAACAATCCACCTCTTCATAATCCAGCATCCAGGCATCCGCGCAGGCGGGCGTCAGCTGCTCTTCAGCATCGCCGACGGCCAGGTTGAGGCCGCGCACCAGCTGCGGCACGGCGTCGTCGGACAGGCTGGTGAGGTAGGCCACGTCCAGATCGCCGGTGCTGGCGTACCGGTCCAGGTTTTGCCGGGCAATAAACGCGTCCGGGTTGATCAGGTTCAGCGTGGCCACAAAGCCCACCACCGCCAGCAGGGCACCGATGGCAAAACGGTCCGGTCGCACCCACAGCGTAAGCAAAAACCAGACCAGCGTCAGCGCCAGCCACGCCATGCAGACGTACACAATAAGGCGCAGTTCGGTGTAGCCAAAGGCCGCTTCGTACAGCGCCATGCGCCGCCACGCGGAGACCAGCATCACCAGCACCAGGCTCACCAGCACACTGCCCAGCCCGTTGAACAGGCGAATCTGCCCCTTGTTTTCGCGGCGTGACAGCCAGTTCAGTCCCAAAATCAGCAGCATCGTCAGGATAGCCACCGTGAGCAGCTCAAAAAAGCCGCGCCGCGCGTAATCGGCAAAGGTGTAGCCCGCCTCGGTGACGTTGGCCGCGCCGCCAAACAGGTAGGTGAACTGGATGCCGACAAAGGCGGCAAACAGCATGTTCACCAGCACCAAAACGGTCGTCGTCTCGATAAAACCGATAGAAAAATACCCTGGCAGCTTTGCCAGGCCGCGCTCCAGCTCGCTTTGTTCCTGGTCCTCAGCGCGGCGGGTGAGCGCCAGGGCCAGGCCGCCCGCCAGCAATACGCTCAGCAGCACAATGATCATGCCGCGCCAGACCCACTCGGCCACGTGGTCGAAGATGTCCAGCGAAAACAGCTCCTCAACGTAATCGGCAAAGATCAGGTCGGCCGAGCTGAGCAAAAAGGTGAAGACGAGCAGCACGGGCAGAGCCAGGGCCAGGCCACGCAGCAGCGGCAGCAGGCGGCGACGGCCGTTACCACTCTGCCTCATCTCCTGCACCGTCGGCCCAATCACCGGAGCCGACAGCGCCAGACTGTGGCCAAAGACGCGCAGCGGCAGCAGCCCGTAGCCCAACAAGTTCAAATTTTCCACCCGCCCGGCAGCGTAAAAGAAGGCCAGGTAAGCCAGCAGGCAAAGCACAGCCAGCACGTTCAG
>JACSRF010000189.1 GCA_014879875.1 Anaerolinea sp. | reverse complement strand
GGGGCGCGCCGGGCGGCCCGTAAGGGGCGGGGGCGTTGAGGAGGAGGACGGGTTGGGTAACGGCCGTCACGCTTGCCAGCCACGGTTCCGCGTACTCATGCTCAATCGTTTCGGCGATGATGGCCGGGGTGGCGTGGGGCTGTACGGAGCCGTCCGGGTTGACGCGCACGTCGGAACGGTAATAGCTCTCGATAGCGTCATCCCAATAGCCGCCCAGGTAAGGCATCTGGCGCATGGCGGCCAGGTAGGCGTCCATGGTGGGCAGCGTTTTGCCCAGGCGCTCTAACGACGCCTTGATCAGTTCGACTGTTTCCGGCTTGATCAGCAGGTGGGAGGAGTCGAGCATGATCAGGTGGCTGAAGCGGTCGGGGTGCTGCGCGGCCAAAATCAGGCCGATGAGCGCGCCAAAGGAATGACCACAGAGAACGGCCGTCGCCACCCCCAATTCATCGAGCAGTCCCAACACGTCGCCACAATAATCGGCCATGCTGTAGCCGGTCACTGGTTTGTCGCTCAGGCCACGTCCGCGAAAATCTACAGCCAGCGTGCGAAAATGGGGACTCAGCCCGGCAGCGATTAACCCATCGAAGCTGTGCGCGTTGGCCGTCAAGCCGGGCAGCAGCGCCAACGTCGGCGCGCCACCGGCATGATCCAGATAATGGAGACGGATGTTGTTGACGGTAACGAACATGGTGACGATTAACGATTGACGATTGACGATTGACCGATTGCTGACGCTTCGTGGTCGCTCTCTGTGTGCCAGTCGCCGATCTCTACAAATTTTGCCATAAATTGCAGCGCATCTTCGATCCGTGTGAAGTGCGTTTCTTCGCTGGTTTGCACGTGGCGGATGAGTCCGCGCCAGGTGGCAGGGTCTTGCTCTTGGGTGAAGCGTACAATGAATGAGGTAACGGCCGTTTCCGACATTCCACTTTTACCTGCTGTTGGGGATTACAGAGTGGGGTTTAGCCAGCCCTGTTTACTGATACGTGCCGTCAGCATAGCAAAAGCAGGTTGCATGGAAGTTACAGGACGCGCAGCCGGATCCCCCTCTCTTGCCGCTCGCCCATGACATGTTGGGTATGGCGCTGTTCATCGGCCGTGGACATCTTCCCCGGCAGCGGCATGGGCGCAAAACGGTTGAGCAGCAAATGGTCAATCAGATACGCCAGCAGCGAGACGTTATAGGCATCGTCCGCCATCGTGTACTGCGCCGGGTCGGCATTCACGCGCAGCCGATCGGCGTGATACAGTGCCCCATCGGGCAGTAGGCGCAGCTGGAAAATACAAGTACCAGTCCAACTGCGATGTACGTGCAGCCATTCATCCGCAAAATAGATGAACCATTTATCCTGCTGCTCTTGCGGGTGATATCCCCGGCTGATTTGCACCATTTCGGCGGCGGTGTAACGGCCGTCCAGCGCCAATTCTTTATACGCCGTCGGCATCGGTTTGATACGCCAGGAAACGGCCGTTGTGCGTTCTTCAGACATAGAGTTCACCTACTGAGCCGTCAGTTACACAGAGAACACAGAGGAGACACGGAGATTCACAGAGAGATCAGGGAGTTTTTATGCTTGATTTCTCCTGAGATTTTTGCTGTTTTTTTGCCCCAAAATCAGCGTTTTTCAGCGTTTATCTGCGTCCTGTTTTGACTTCTCTGACAAAAAGAATCCGTAAATCCTGCCAATCCGCTGTTTAGTAACCGACGACAATGAAAACCCCGCTGACAATCTCCACCGCCAGTTCCAGAAAGCCAAACTGCTTCACGTTGGCGACCGGGCGCATGGCGCGCGCAGCCCAGATAGCGCGACCCAAAAAGGCGGCGAAGGGCAGCAAAACCAGCGGCGGGATCAGGTTAAACAGCACGAGCGCCGCCATCAAGCCCAGCCCGCCGCCGTGCGCCAACGCTACACCCCACCGGTTGAGCGGGCGCTGATGCGTGTCGAAGATGCGCAGGCGCACGTACAGCGCCCCCAACACATTTTGCGCGGCCATGATCAGCCAGAGCATCCAGGCCGTCATGGTCACAGAGCCGACAGCGGCGATCAGCGCCGCCGGAGACATCATCGCCAACGCGACAGCCCCGGCCAATTCCATCTCTAATGAACGCAGCCCGACACGGCCGTAACGCGCCGCTGCCAGGTACAGCCCTAAAACCAGCAGCAGCGGGGGCAGCAGCCAGAGCAGCGCCACGCGCCCCAACCCCAGCAAGCCACCGCCGGCCAGCAGCGCCAATAGTCCCAACAATCCCAGCCACCGCGCCGCCAATGGGCCATCACTGCGCCGCGCCTTGCCCCGGCGCGCGCGCAGCCACACCGTCGCCGGCTGCCGCAGTAAAAAAATGGACAGCCCGGCGATGAGCGTCAGCCAGATGGGCAGGTTGACCTGCCGCGCCACGCCGACGCCGACGGCAAAGGGAACCAACAACCACGCCCAGGAGCCATGTTCGGCGGGCATGATCAGCTGCTTACGGAACACGCGCTATCTCACCGTCACCGTGGCGTATGCTTCCACCAGGTTGCCGTCCAGGTCTTCGACAATGAAGCCGACGACATACTCGCCAACGGCCGCATCCATCTCCTGCCAGGTAAACATCTGCTCGCCAAAGGTCAGCACGCCGCCGGGCTGCGTCGTCCGCTGCACCACTTTGCCGCGCGCGTCCAGGTCCCACCATTCTTCCAGCGCCGTGAACGTATCCCCAGGCTGTGGGATGATCTCGCGCGGCGCGCCTGTCTCGCTCAGGCCATTGAAGCCCAACACCTGCCGCAAAAGGCCATTTTGGAAGAGCAGCCGCGCATAACGGGTTTCGCCATCAACATAGGTGTAGAGGCCGTCGGTCGAATAGAGCGCCATTTCTGCTGTGGTCCCATAATTTTGCGGCGTCAGCGCCGTGATCACCGAATTGACGCCGTCGCTGATGGCGAACATGAGCGGTTCCCACTCGAACTCCATCGTGAAATCCCCCTCGCCCCAGTCTGGGTAGGTCACGCCATCAATGGTGAAGCTGTGCGCGCTTTCCAGGTAATCCGTGTCGGCGACGAAGATAGAATTGGCCTGCTCGTCATAAAAGCCGACCCAAAGGTAGACGTAGCCCACGTTGTCGCCGCTGATGTCGGCGCTGAGCAGCACCGGCGCGCCGGGCGCGGCCACGTCGTCAGACAGGGTTAGCGCGGAGATGGCAAGCTGCCCGGCCCCCGGCGCGACGATGGGGGTGTTGGCGTCGGGGACGGCCAGGGCGGTGGGGGTGAAGTCGAAGTTGCGGCTGGTGTAATGGTACGCCAGGTAATCGTCCCAGAGGGTGGCCGCGGCGAAGCGTTGGGCGACGACGGTGTATGATTGCGGCCCTGTCACCGGGTTTTGGTATAACTGTGAATTGGGGAAATAGATGGAAATGCCGGTGGACCCGCGCTTGTTTGGCCCATGTTTTTCGGCAATGACCGCCTGCTGCATCGCGTCCAGCACGTCGTCGGTGGCCTGGCTGATGGCTACGCTGTCACTGTTTTCGGCCAACACCTGCACAAAGCTGCCCAGGTCAATATAAGATGGCGGCGTGTCGCGGCCGAAAACGCTGGTGAAGGATTGCGCATAGGTGCGCGCCTGGGCCACCGTCGCCTGGTTGGCGTCTTGCAGGATGAAGGCCAGGTTGTTGAGGCTGTCTACAAGGATGGGCATGACGGCCAGGTCAACGGCCGTTAACGTGATGTTCTGCTCTAACTGCTGCGTCAACTGCGCCGCCGATGGCGTGCCCCCACCGCCTAACAAGCCAAACAGCCCGCCCAACGGCGAACCGCGCCCGGCAAATTCGGCGCGCGCCGCGTCGTCCACAATGCGCTGGTCTTCCTTGATATAGCTTTCGATAATGGCCTGGCTCAAATCGGCGCCGGTCATGTCCGGGTTGCTCACCAATTCGCCCAGGAAGCCGGTGTACGCCCAGCCGAGCGCCGGTTCCACTTCTTGCGAGGCGACGGCATAACGGGCATATGGCGCCAGGGCGGCAAACACCTCCACGTGCCCCATCAGGCAGGCGTCCATACCGATCAATTCAAATTGCGCGATGCCGGTCTGGGCGCGAATCTGGCCGAGGGCGTCGTCTAGCTCCATCAGGTAGAGTATATCGCCCAGAGCGGCGGCGAGCGGGAAGCCGGAGGCGCGCCCGACAGGGTTGCCATCGGTCCAGCCGCCGGGCCAGCCCATGCCGTGATCGGACAAAATCAGCACATATTTGTCGGCGGGGTAAGCGTCAACGGCCCAGGTGACGAAATCAACCAGGGTACGGCCGTCGGACATGCTCAGTTCGCCCAGGTCAGCAATTTGTTGTGAGCCGAGGCGGTTCAGGTCGTCGTCTTGGGTGACGTAGTAGCGGCGGGTGGTAGACCAGCCGCCATCCCCTTCGTACCCCCCCTGGTAGCGGTCTATTTGCGCCACAATATGCACGCGGTCGCTGGAACCGACGCGCTCCGCTTCGTTGAGATCGAGCAGGATGTCTTGCTCCAGGATTTTGTCGTCGGCGTCCTGGTAGAGCATCACCAGCCACGTTTGCCCTTCTGTGCTGACGGGCGGCGGCACGGGGGAATCGCTGAATGTGGTGGAAGCGCCGGCGGCGAAGGCGCCGGCGATGTCGCTGGAGCCGGCCGGCGCATCTGGCCCGGTGACAATGGCGGCGGCGGGCGTGGGGGCCACGCTGGTGGATTCCTGGTCGTCGCCGCCAAAAATGAACATAAAGAGCAGCGCGCACAGCCCCAACACAATCAGCGCGCCAATGCCGATCAGGCTGGGCGGTTTGCTGCCCCCGCCGAAAGGCAGGCCGCCGCCGGAGGGTCGTGGCGTGGGCGGGCGCGAGCCACCGCCAGAGCTGCCGCCGCGCGGGGGAGTCGCCTCGCGCTGCCGTTTGGGGGCTTCGGCGCGTTGGCGGTCGCCGCTGCCGGAGCCGCTGGGGCGGCGGCGGTCGGCGCGCACGGTGCGCTTGCCATCACCGGATTGGGCAAAGAGGATGGGGGGAAGGGGGACAACTGTGGCCATGGAAACGGCCGTCCCCGTCACTTGCTGCCATTTATTTTCTTTCATCATCAGCACCTATATCCCTTGCGCATTACACAAAGTGGCAAAGCTACAACCAAAATATTATAAACACAGATGGGGCAAACGCGGTTTTTCTGTAGGGTTTCACGCTTCATGTCGCCTGACGGCCGTTTCCAACAATGTCAGCGTCCCGGCGTCGGCGTCTAATTCGGCGCGGCAGCCAATGGGAATGACGGTCATATCGGCCACGTGCCCGATCATCAAGCCTTGCACGGCCGGGACTGACTGCGCCCGGCACCGTTCGGCCAATACTTCGGCCAGCGAAAAGCCGCGTGGACGGCCGTATTCGGTGAATTTGCCCATGACCACCCCGGCCACTTGCGCAAACACACCCGCCAGCCACAACTGCGTCAACATGCGGTCTATGCGGTAAATTTCTTCATGCACATCTTCCAAAAAGAGGATCTTCCCGGCGAAGTCGGGCGCGTAGGGCGTGCCCAGCAGATGGGTGAGCAGCGTCAGGTTGCCGCCCATGAGCTGCCCGCGCGCCTTGCCGCCGACAATGGTCGTCAGGCGGTTGGTTCGTTCTACCCGCCCTGGCTGCGGTGTGAAAGGTGGCGGTGCGCCCAGGGTCACAGGGGCCTGCGGCGTGAACAGAACCTTGTGCAGTTCGCCGAGCGTATACTCCGTGAAGGTGTAATTCATGACCGGGCCGTGAAAAGTGACGAGTCCTGTCTGGGCGGTGATGGTGTTGAGCACGGTGGTCAGGTCGCTGTAGCCCATGAACACCTTCGGGTTGCGGCGAATCAGGTCGTAATCGAGGGCGGGCAGCAGGCGGGAACTGCCATAGCCGCCGCGCAAGACCATGATGCCGTCTACGGTTGGGTCGGCGAATATGGCGTTGAGGTCGGTGGCGCGCTGCGCGTCGGTTCCCGCCAGGTAACCATGCCGGGTGAACAGGTGTTGGCCCGGCTTCACCTGAAAGCCGAGCGATGCCACGGTTTCAATGGCCGCATAGACCTGTTCGTGATCGTCCAGGGCGCTGGCGGGGGCGATGAGGCCGATGGTTTGACCGGTCTGGAGAGGGGCGGGTTTGATCAGGGGAAGCATGGGGTGGTTCCTTCGTGTGTTGCCATTGGCGCGGCTGCGGCCGGGTTGGCGTGTTGGCTGAGGAGGGTTTGCAAGCTTTGCGTGTAAGTGTGCATGAGGGTATTGTCGCAGAAAACGGCCGTGTGGACTACAAAATCAGACCGCAAGAAGTCAGTGATGGGGCGGGTAACCAAAGATTACGTGACCCGCTTCTGGTCACGTTGAATATCGCCAACCGCACCAAAGCGGTGACAAAGGTTGCACAGTTGGGTTTGATCTGACACTCGTTGAACGTGTGATTAATCTTGCTTAATATAGGCAACCCCATTCCATCTGTAAACTTCTTCCGTAAAATTCCATTCCTGCCAGCAAATTTCAATCTCGTCAGGATAGAAACCGGAAAAATTACGGCAGAAGGAACGCTGGCTCAGATCAATTTTCCCGGCGCGAATTTCCATACGGCCGTCGCTATCCACATCGTCTACAGCGACCCCAAACAAATTGACGCGAATGATATCACCAGTAACATCGGCTATTTGTACGGCTTCTGTGCCATTCCATTGAAAGGCCAGTAAACGTTGTTGCGCAAAAGCCAGCGCCGTAACCACAAGCTCATCTTGCCCATCGTCGGTGATGTCCCGCCATTCAACCGAAGTAAACCCTGGATCGCAGTCAAATGGCTCGCTTGTCCAATTATTTTCAATATGCAGTGAGCATACGTAAATAGGGGGGTAGAGTGTTTCCTCGGAAAATTCTGCGATGAGGTGAGCTTGTATGCCTGACTTGTTGGTTGTTGTCCAAATGGGCTGAGCTTCAAAATAATAGGGCAGCGACAAAATTTGACTTTCAACCAACTCGAAACGTGTTTCGTTCCAGGTATAAATTTCCAGAGTAGAGGTTAAAACCTGGAAACCGGGATTGAAGCTATCCGAAAGGATATTTTGTAATTGAGGCGCATAAAATGACTCTGTTAAAACGGACAGGTTGGGTGTCTCATCATCAATGGATCGTTCAATGGTTGTGTGCGTCCAACCCACAGTATAGAATTGCTCCCATTCGCCGATTACTTTCCACCAGATTACCGCACATTGTTCTTGACAATGAATGACATATCGGGTTCGCGTAGTGTCTATATAATCTGTTCCCCCAGTATCGCTCTGGAAATCGTAGATGATTTCGGGGGCGCCGTCCCCGCTCCAATCTTCAAATAAGAAACGATGTCTGGGATCGTATTTAGCAAAATTAACCAGCAGCAAGGGATCACCGTACCCATCTGTTTGCCAGATCATGACCAATAAAATCCCTCTACCCCAGATAGAAGGTTGTAATTCAAAGACTATCATATCATCCAGTCCATCATTGTTGATGTCCTGATACACAATCTCAGCGTGCTCTGACAGAGGGAATTCTTGAAAGTAACCTTCAAACAGCAATGCTTCGTTATGTTCTTCAGAAAAAACTCTCGCTGGTACGCTGACAAGATATTCTTGAAGATCGGCAAGATTGGGTTGGGAGGTGGTCAACCTTGGCGCCGGTGTCATTGTCGCTGTTGGGCTGGTGGTGGCCGTTGCCGTCATCGTAGGAACAGGCGTAACTGTAGCCATCACTGTTGGCAATACAGTTCGTGAAGGGGTTGGCGTAGGGGCAATTGGAGGCAAGATAGTAGCCTCCAAAGCCTGTGCCTCTTGCTCAACAATCTCCACTGTTTCTTCGGGGCTACAAGCAACAACTATTAGGAGAAGAATAGCGATAACGAGTAGTGGTCGTGTTACTGTTTGCTGCAACCGGTTCATAGCTTCTATACTTGCATCTTTTATGGCGAGCAATCGCCCATGTTTAACTCCTGTGTACTCTCTATGTACCTGGTCTATTTTACGGCCGTTGGCGACGCTCCTGATTTTGCAACCATTTCAACGCTTCGCGGGCGCTGAGGGGGGCGAGGGGGGTGGCGGCGACGAATTGGGTCACGGCCGTTGCGTCGGTCTTGGAATATTCGCGCAGCGCCCAGCCAATCGCTTTTTGGATGAAAAACTCGTCGGAGCCCAGGTTTTCGCGGATGAGGGCTTGCAAGCTTTGCGTGTAAGTGTGCATGAGGGTATTGTCGCAGAAAACGGCCATGTGGACTACAAAACCAAAGCAGTTGTATTGCCGTCGGTCTCATTCATCTTGGGTTGAACGTACACCTTTCTCTCGTAAGCGAGCGTCCAACCAGGCAGCCTCGAAGTCGCGCAGTGGCGGCTCAGGTGGTAGGTTATAGTCAATGAGCAGGTCGTAGCTGCCGATGTCGTAAGTGCGGCTGAAAACGGCCGTTAAATCCAACACCACGTCTGCATCAGGCGGTCGTAACGGAATGCGACAGTTGGGCAGCTTCTGGTGTAGGGGAATGGCGTAAAATTCTAAGGCGCTGCGCCGGTGGGCGCGGCTGATGTTGATGAGGTAGCGCCAATCGGCCGGGTCGGTGATAATGGCGTTACGCGCCAGCGCCGTGCCCTGGCCGTAACCGAGCAGATCGATTTCTACCAGGTTGACATCGGTGGCCAGCAGGTCAGCTTGTTTTTGAATGTATTGGGAACGGCCGTTGCCAATCTTATTCGACGGACTCAGCAGCTCAATCAGCGTCACCACATCACCGGTATCACGGGTCACAATTTCGATATACGGTTCACGGTAGGCTTCGTCGAGGTTGGTGACAACTTGTGGTTCATCAGCCACCAGCGCCCCGGTTGCCGCATAAACGGCCGTTGGTTCGCGCATGGTCTGCAGCAGAAGAACATCGGGCACATAGCTTTGGCTGATTTGGGCAAGTTGTATTCGTTCGCCAATACGGGCGATATATTTCGGCCGTAGGTGTGGCTGCAGAGCTTCACGAATATAAGTAATCAACGAAGCATGTACATCAGGCCAGGTAGCACGGGCTTCGAGATAGGGATCCATACCGGGAAATGGACCGGGCATTGGTCGCTCCTTGTCTAATTTTACGTTCAAGCAATTACGCTTAGTATAGCATAGTACAAGAGTCAAACAGGGTGGTATGAAAATGGAACGCAGGCATCCCTGTTTGCCTGGTGCGGATTGAAAGGCAGCGCTCCGTAAAGACGCAAAGAGCCAGTCGGGTATATAATGCGGGGATGCAGCAACACTATTTACCAATTGGCGATGTAACCGTTCACGCCCCCGTAAGGTTGAGCCTGTCGCAACCGATCCCCCTTCGACAGGACTTCGGCGTGAGCTTAGTCGAACGCTCAGGGGACGGGGGTGAATGATTACTTGGCGATCAGGCTGGAATTAGTCTATCATCCAAGCTGGTAAATAAGCGTGCCCCACTTGTTAACCATCAAACATGGTAAACATTCACCACAAATTAATTTAGCGAGGAATAAACAAGATGACAACCGATCATTTGCCAACGACCTACGCCCCACATGAGATGAACGCCGCTTATCAACAATTTCTGCAAACCTATCCCACCTATGCCCGTACCCACATCCTCGATGATCTGCGCCGCACCGACTACAAACGCCTCGACGAGCAGGGGCAAATTTACTTCGACTACACCGGCGGCGGGCTGCATGGCGAGTCGCAGCTTGACAAGCATTTTGCCATGCTGCGCAGCAAGGTGCTTGGTAATCCCCACTCTGCCAACCCTACCTCGTTGGCGATGACTGACCTGGTTGAAGGGGCGCGCCATTTCGTGCTGGATTACTTCAACGCCGGCGACAACTACATCGCCGTTTTTACGGCTAACGCCAGCGGCGCGCTCAAGCACGTGGGCGAATCCTACCCGTTCCAGCCGGGCGGCCATTACCTGCTCACCTTCGACAATCACAACTCGGTCAATGGCATCCGCGAATTTGTCCGCAGTCGCGGCGCGAGTTTCACTTACGTTCCCCTCACCATGCCTGACCTGCGCCTGGATCGCGCCCAGTTGGAAGCCTTGCTCGACGACATTAATCTCGCGTACCCGCATCTATTCGCTTTCCCGGCGCAGTCTAACTTCTCCGGCGTGAAGCACCCGCTGGACTATGTGGACCTGGCGCGCGGCAAAGGGTGGGACGTGCTGCTCGATGTGGCCGCCTTTGTACCCACCAACCGGCTTGACCTGAGCGCCGTGCAGCCCGATTTTGTCACGCTGTCCTTTTACAAGATGTTTGGCTTTCCTACTGGCATTGGCGCGCTGCTCATTCATAAACGCGCCTTTGGCAAGCTGCACCGTCCCTGGTTTGCCGGGGGCACGGTCAATTTTGCCAGCGTGCAGGGGCATGGGCATTACCTGGCGCCCAATGAGGCCGCGTTTGAGGATGGCACGATTGATTACCTGAATATCCCGGCCGTTAAAATTGGGTTGGAGCATATCCAGTCCATTGGTATTGACGTGATTGGCGAACGGGTGCGCTGCCTGACGGGTTGGTTGTTAGATAATTTGTATAGATTGCGGCATGGCAACGGCCGTCCCCTCACCCGCATCTATGGCCCCATCAACACCGATATGCGCGGCGGAACCATCGCCCTCAACTTATACGGACCGGACGAAAAATTACTCGACTACCGCCGCATCGAAGAGCTGGCAAACCACGCCAACATCTCGCTGCGTACCGGCTGCTTTTGTAATCCGGGAGCGGGGGAGATCGCCGAAGGGCTGACGGCCGAAGACATGCTCTACGGCCTGCAAAATGGAGCAGACATCACCCTGCCGCGCTTCGTGCAAATCATTCAACACCGGGACAATAAGAGCGCCGGCGCCATTCGCGTGTCGGTGGGGTTGGCGACCAATTTTGCCGACGTGTACCGCCTGCTGCAGTTCATCGCCGGGTTCATAGACCAGACCAACCTGAACATCGGCGAAGTCACCTTTGATATTGAAGGTTGCCGTACCATTCGGGATGGGAGTTAGTATAGTTTGACAGAAATCTGCATAAGGTTTGCTGCCTTAAGTGGGAAATGGAAACGGCCGTTTTATCTGAGCAAAACGGCCGTTTCCATAATCATTTTTGGGGTGTTGTGGGTTTTACTGCCAGTTCACCGTGACATAGCCAGGCGTTGGCATACTGCCACAAGCCGGTGTGGTATAGCTGTGATTGCTGCCACCTTCCCAGGTGACGCCGCCGCTGCTGTTCACCTTGATGAACTTAAACTGCACCGTTGTCCCACAAGGCATACTGGTTGTTAATTTCCAGCTTGGGTAGAACCCGCCATACGTAATGGCCGGGCCAAGCGCCCCACCAAAGACCGGGTTGTTACCGGCCGTCGTGGCTGTAGACCAACCAGACAATTCCGCCACGTTACCGGTCAGGTAAATTTGCTCGCCCCAGCCTGTGTACGCATTGTTCACCTGGAACGTCACCGGCACTTGTTGGTTGGTCAGCACCATTACGTCGTACAGGTTGCTGGCTCCGCCGCTCGTGACCACCTTGACCTGCCGCAGCCCGGCCAGGACGCCAGCAGGGACGGTGACGACGATGCGGTTTGGCCCCCAGGTCGTGACGCTGGCCTGGTATTGGCTGCCCCCGTTGACGAAATAGACTTTGCTGCTGCCGTTTAAGGCGCCGAAGCCCTGCCCTTCGATGGTCACGGTGTTGCCGGCGCGGGTGAGAGTTGGGGAGACGCTGCCTACCTGTGGCGTGCCCGGTTCACTGGCATTGTATGACCAGACCATGGCCCGGTTTGGTCCCAGCCACCACGTCCCGATGGGGTTGTTGCCGCCGCCATTGTTGACCGTGATATTGTGCCCACCGAGCAGTCCGTTCAATTGATCGCTGTAAGTCCCGGCGGGAAGCGCCGTGTACAGGCCGCTGATTTCCTGCCAGGCATTTGATTTATTGATCGCCACCAGCACCACGTCATCATAGAATTTGCGTTCGTAGATGTAGACGTCGTTGTTGATCCAGCGTTGTTGGTGCGAGCCATATTGCAGAGCCGGTTGGGTTTGTTTGAGCGTAGACAGCTTGTTAATCAGTTGATAAGCAGTAGAGGATTGGTTGAAGCTGTTCATCATGGGGCGGTTGTAAGGGTCGCCGCCGCCATTTGTGCTGTTGTGCAGGTATTGCTCGGTGCCGTAGTAAATGCAGGGCGTGCCACGCACTGTCAGCAAGAAGGTGAGCGCCTGGTGCAATTTGGCGCTGTCATTGTTCAGGCTGAGGAAGCGTGACATGTCGTGGTTGTCAATGAAAGTGACGAGGTTTTCCGGGTATTTGTAATCGGCGCCGGTTTTGTTGATGGCATTTTGCAGGGTCGTCATGGATTGACCGGAAGCGAAGGTGTCACGAATGGCCTGGTTGAGGTAAAAGTCAAGAACGGCCGTTCCGCTTTCATCGGCAAAACGCACATTGTCATAGTACAGTGGGTCGCTGTAGCTGCCCAGGTACCATTCGCCAAAGATAAACATATCTTTGGCCCGTAAGATGTCGTCATTGTAGGCCCGCTGCCAGCCATACGTCATGTGCTTCACGGCGTCCATGCGCAGGCCATCAATATTTTGGTTGACCCAAATGTCCAGCGAATCTTGCAAATATTGATTCATAAATGGATGGGTCTGGTCAAAATCAGCCAGGTCTGCCAGGTTCAAATATTGCGCTTCATAGCGATCATCCCAATTGGTGATGCCGCCATTGTGGTGGAAATAGCCGTTGGGGTCATTGTTGAGGCTGGCGACATAACTGCCGGCATTGTACAGCGCCCCATTTTCGGCGAAGCTGCTGTTATTCACGTCGGCTGGGCTGGTGTGGTTGGGCGCCCAATCAATGACCACTTTAATGCCGTTGGCATGGGCCACATTGATCAGGTTTTGGAAATCGGTCCAGGTTCCAAAATGCTCTTCCGGAGTTTTGAAATCGCGCGCCCAGTAGCCATGGTAGCCGGCATTGGGCGTGCCACCGTAGGTAGCCGCGACGTTGATGTTGTCCACCGGGGGCGAAATCCAGATAGCTGTGACGCCCATATCGCGCAGATAGGTCATCTTTTGCTGAATGCCGGCCCAATCGCCGCCCCAGTACAATTTCCAGTTTGCCTGGCTGGCGTCGTAAAGGCCGGCGCTTTGGCTGGGGTTGTTGTTGCTGCTGTCGCCATCATAGAAACGGTCGGTGATGATCTGGTAACACACGTCCCCTTTATAGGACGCATCGCTGTCAACGGAACCAGCCTCGGCAGCCTGTTGCGGTGTGGTGAAGAGGGTGAGGGCGAGGATGGAGATCAGTAAAACGAAAATGATACTACGGATTTTCATCTGAACATCTCCTGAATGGTATGGCGCTTACAGCGCGCTTTTTAATAAAAAAACAGGAGCGTCATCATGATGACGC
>JACSRF010000445.1 GCA_014879875.1 Anaerolinea sp. | reverse complement strand
TCCTTGCCTATTCCAGTGGCATTTCAAATGCCCCTCAGTTCACATTAAAAGTGTACGGTAGTGAAGTAAAAATTCAAAATCACCCTCCGCGCCTGGGTCATCCTCTTCTCCTCATCTTCCATATTATCTCTCTGTGAAATTCCATCTTTAACTCTGTGAATCTCTGTGTTCCTGTTTTGCTTATTTCCGATAATGTCTATTGTAGCAGAGGGGGCAGGTAACGGCCGTATTCCCTTCGCCGCACGATGCACTTCCTCTGCCCTTCATGCAGCGCGCGGGCCGGGCATACGTGGGATGTAACCGTTCACCCCGCTGTGGCCGGTCTCTGACCAAGCCACCTGACTGGCATGGCCAGAGCCTGCACTGAGCGAAGTCGAAGTGAGACCGGCCAGAGCAGGAGGGCTGGGAATGCGGGTTGCGGAATAGCCGCCTGCGGCAGGCTTTTGCTAAAGCCTGGCCGAAACCTGCCTGTTGTTGGGTCTTTCTGGTATCATTCCCCCATCAGTCAACCAGGGAATGAACCATGACACGACCCAATCTACGCGATTTACTCGACCACCATTTCAATGATGCCGAACTGCGCCAACTCTGCTTCGATTTAGTCATCGAATACGAAAACCTGCCCGGCGACACCCGCCTGACCAAAGCCCAATCCCTGGTCGAATTCTGCCTGCGCCATGACCGATTAACTGGTTTGGTGATGCGCAGCCGCGCCCTGCGCCCAACCGTGTCCTGGCCGGATGGCGATTCACTGGCAGACGAATGGCAAAAGCTCCAACGTGGCAAAGCGGCGCAGGAAGGATTGCACGGAGTTCTGCCTCACGAACAGGTGGCCGACATCCTGGCGACGCTGCAAAAGAGAGAAGCTGACTTGCTGGCTCAACTGATTGGCCACCGCGCCATTGCCCTGGGCGATGGCGCGGTGGCCGTTGGCGAGCGCGGCGTCAACGTCGGCGGCAGCGTTGGCGGCGACATTATCCCCGGCCAGAAAGTCGTCGTCACCGTGGAGCAGGGCGCGACCTTTGTCATGAACAACGCCGACCAACGGGCCGACACCCCCGCCCTCGACCGAGATTCGGCCGTGAACCGCTATCTGACCCATATCATCGCCCACAACCGCTACTTGCAGCTTCAAGGCGTGCGTTCCGGCGGCCGGTTGGTGCATATCGAACTGGAGCAAATCTACATCACCTTGCGGGCCACGCAGCAGCGCACCGTCTCTGCCGAGGAACGCTGGCTGGCGCAGGAAGCGCAACTGGCCCCCGGCGAGCGCCACCGCAATCACTCTGCGGCCCGCGAGACCGTCACCGAACTGGTCACCGTTAGCGTGAATGAGGCGTTGACCGGCCACCGGCGGCTGGTGGTCCTGGGCGACCCCGGCAGCGGCAAGACCACCCTGCTGCGTTACCTGGCCTTGATTTACGGCCGTGACGCTTCGACTGCGCTCAGCGCCCGTTCGACTGCGCTCAGCGCCGGTGACACGGCGGGGCCGATTCATCGCCTGTTGGGGCTGCCTGAACGCGGCTGGCTGCCCATCCTGCTCCCCCTGCGCCAGATTGGCGCCTTTCTCCAAGACCACAGCGAAGAAAGCACCGAAGGGCCGCGTCTGTTGCTGGAATTCCTGCGCCGCTACCTGGCGAACGAGCGCATAGACGTACCCCTGAACTTCTTTGACCCGTACCTGGCGCAAGGGCAGGCCGTGGTTCTGCTGGATGGGCTGGACGAAGTGCCCGGCGCCGACCTGCGCCGCCGCGTCGCCCGACTGGTGGAGCGCTTCACGCAAGCCTATCCCAACTGCCGCTACGTCGTTACCAGCCGCATTGTGGGCTACGAGGGCGCGGCGCGGCTGGGGGAAGGGTACACCACCACGACGGTACAGGAGTTCAGCCTGGCCGACGTAGAACAGTTTTTGCGCTATTGGCATCGCCTGGTGTGGATTGGGCAGATGGGGCCGGGGCCGACCGCATCACGATCACGAAACACGGCGTGCCTGTCGCCGTCTTGCAGCCTTACGACCCCGACAAACGGGTTAACGTGGCCGCAGTCATTGCCCAATTGCGTGACTTCCGCGCGCAAAATCGGCTGGGAGACCTGACAATCCGCGAAATGATCGCCGAAGGCCGACGGTAACATGACCCCCTCACTTGTCGTTGACAACTCGATTGTCATGACCTGGTGTTTCCAGGACGAGGCAAACGACTATGCAGACGCTGTTCTGAACAGCCTGACAGACGCTGTGGTCATTGTGCCGTCTATCTGGCCGCTGCCTGATTCGCAGGGTAACTGCTCACCCCCTGTCGGTTGAGCCTGTCGCAACCGATCCCCCTTCGACAAGACTTCGGCGTGAGCTCAGTCGAACGCTCAGGGGGCGGGGGTGAATGAT
>JACSRF010000036.1 GCA_014879875.1 Anaerolinea sp. | reverse complement strand
GCTCTACAGGATTTCATGGGGTTCGGCGTGACATGTGACGAGTGATGCGTGTGGCCTCTCTGGTCACGCGTCACTCGTCACGCATCATGGCCTGTCAACCCCCTGAGTTCCCAAAGAGCCTCGTTTGCCTATCAGGAAAAGGTCGCCAACATAGGCGGCCTTTTTCATTTCGCCGCCAATCCGTTGCCTTTTGCCCGCGCTGCGCATATCCTTGACCTTAAAAATCACAGCGCAAACTAACAATTTGCGCGGACGAAGTAACAGTTCGTCCTACATGAGGAGGTATGACGTGACGCCAATAACCGAAGGCAGCCTGCTTTGGGCGCCAACCCCGGCCGTCAAAGCCAACGCCAACCTGACCCAATATATGAACTGGCTGGCGCAAACGCGCGGCTTACAGTTCA
Organism: Anaerolinea sp.; assembly: GCA_014879875.1. Taxonomy (GTDB): domain Bacteria; phylum Chloroflexota; class Anaerolineae; order Promineifilales; family Promineifilaceae; genus JACSRF01. The sequence continues at coordinate 1,980 of JACSRF010000036.1, read as the reverse complement.
GCGATTATCCCACCCTATGGCGCTGGTCGGTGACGCGCATCGAAGATTTCTGGCAAAGTGTGTGGGATTATTTTGACGTGCGCGCTTCGCAGCCGCCAACGGCCGTCCTCGACGAGCGGATCATGCCGGGCGCGCGTTGGTTCAGCGGCGCAAAACTGAACTACGCCGAGAACTTCTTCGCCCGCCAATGGGCCGACCGCCCCGCCATCTACTACCAGGCGGAAGACGCCCCCTTGCAAACCCTTTCCTGGGCAGAGATTGAGCGCCAGACGGCCGTGCTCGCCCAAACCTTGCGCGACCTCGGCGTGCAGCCCGGCGACCGCGTCGTCGCCTACATGCCGCACATCCCGGAGACGGTCATCGCCCTTTTCGCCGTCGCCAGCCTCGGCGCCGTCTGGTCAAGCTGCTCCCCCGACTTCGGCAGCCGCAGCGTGCTCGACCGCTTCCAGCAAATCGAGCCAAAGGCGCTGCTGGCGGTGGACGGCTACCGCTACGGGGGCAAGGCGTTCGACCGGCGCGAGACGGTGGCCGAACTGCAAGATGGTCTGCCGACGCTGGCGCAAACCATCCTTTTCCCGCTGCTGGCCGCGGAGCGCGACCGGGGGCGGATGACAAACACGGTGGTCTGGGATGACCTGCTGACGGGAACGGCCGTTACCCCCCCCCTCACCTTCGCCCAACTCCCGTTCGACCATCCGCTGTGGGTGCTTTACTCCTCCGGCACGACCGGCAAGCCGAAGCCCATTGTGCAGGGGCATGGCGGCATCTTGCTCGAACACCTGAAAATGGCCGCGCTGCACCTCGACCTCAAGCCGGACGACCGCTTCTTCTGGTACACCAGCACCGGCTGGATGATGTGGAATTTCCTGGTGGGCGGCCTGCTCGCCGGCGCTTCCATCGTCATCTACAACGGCAGCCCCGGCTACCCAGACATGAACGCGCTGTGGCGGCTGGCGGCGCAAAGCGGCGTCACCTACTTTGGTACGTCGGCCGCCTTTGTCAGTGCGTGCATGAAGGCGGGCATTTGCCCCCACCAGGATTTCGACCTGCGCGCCATTCGCGCCGTCGGCGCCACCGGCTCCCCCCTCACCGTGGACGGCTTTGCCTGGATTTACGACAACGTAAACCGAGAATTAGCCCTGGAATCGGTCAGCGGCGGCACCGATTTGTGTACCGCTTTCGTTGGCGGCTGTCGTCTGCTGCCCATTTACGCCGGCGAAATTCAGGGGGCGTGCCTGGGGGCGAAAGTAGAGGCGTTTGACCTGGACGGCCGTGCGGTCATAGATGAAGTGGGCGAACTGGTCATTACCGCGCCGATGCCCTCCATGCCGCTTTACTTTTGGAATGACGCCGACCACGCCCGCTACCGGGACAGCTACTTCGACATGTATCCGGGGGTGTGGCGACATGGGGATTGGGTTAAGGTGAATGAACGAGGGGGGTGTGTGATATACGGCCGTTCCGACTCCACCATCAACCGCCAGGGCATTCGCATGGGCACGAGCGAGATTTACCAGGCGGTTGAGGCGCTCGACGACGTGCTCGACAGCCTGATCGTAGACCTGGAACTGCTGGGGCGTGAAAGCTACATGCCGCTCTTCGTCGTCTTGCGCGCCGGCGTCACCCTCGACGATGACCTGAAACAGCGCATCCGCCAAAAAATCCGCGCCGACATCTCCCCGCGCCACGTCCCGGACGACATTTTCGCCATTGACCAGATTCCCTACACCCTCAGCGGCAAAAAGATGGAAGTGCCGGTGCGCCGCATTTTGTTGGGGCAAGACGTGGGCAAAGTGGCAAACCCCGGCGCGATGCGTAATCCGGGGGCTATTGATTATTTTGTGGAAATGGCAGGATGGCTTTAACTTTCCCATCCTATGGCTGTCTATCTGTCAGTAATCATTCAGGCTTTACAGGATTTCATGGGGTTCGGCGTGACATGTGACGAGTGATGCGTGTGGTCTCTCTGGTCACGCATCA
>JACSRF010000327.1 GCA_014879875.1 Anaerolinea sp. | reverse complement strand
ACGTCTCGCGGGAACATGGCGTCTTCCGGGAAAACGAGGTCGGCGGCTTCGGGTACGCTAAATGCAGCAGATGCTGTGGTCGTGAGCGAAGGCGGGAGAGCGTCTGTTGGCGGCTGGGGCGGTTCCGGCTGTTCTGGTTCCGGTTCGTGGGGCGTGGCATCATCGGCCTGGGCGGGCAGTTCAGCCAGGGGCGCGCCTTGACGCGCGGCCAGGGTTTCCAGCCAGGCCATGTTTTTGTCCGGGTCTTCTGGTACGTCAGAGACAAGACCGTCGAATTCTTCATCGGTGAGCAGAGGAGGTTGTGGCGAAACGGCCGTTACTGCTGCGATCACTTCTCCCTCATCCTGGTCAGATAGCTGCTCCAACCAGGCCATCGTTTTATCCGGATCTTCAGGAATCTGGCTGACGTCAATATCTTCAACGAGGGTTGTTACCAACGCCGGAGTGGGTGGTTGGGCTTGCTTTAACTGCTGTTCAACCCAGTCTAAGGCAGCGAACAAGTCTGAGGCGGCCGGCTCTGCTACCGATTCTGCACTGTCCAGTGGGGTAACTAATGGCGCGGCGCTTGCCGCGGCCAACATTTCCAGCCAATCAAGATCGGCAGCAATTTCATCAACCACTTCTAATTCGGGTATGGGTTCGGGTTCTGGTTCTATGACCGGGGGCGCCGCTGCTGGTGGTTCTGGTTCCGGCGTGGGCGTCACATCAAACTCGTCGGACACGCCTTGTTCCGTAATCAACGCAGCAAGCCAGTCATCCAGGCTGTCAGCGCCGGTTGGTGGTGTTGTGGCCGCCGGTAACTCTGTCGCCGCAGCGGCTATGACAGGCGTGATTTCAGGCATTGGCAGTTCGGGCGGCACAACAGTCTCCGACATCGCGCGGTCGGCAACGGTGGGAAGGGGTTCGATGGGCGTGCTTTGTTGGGAAGCCAATTGTTCCAACCAGGCTATCGGATCTTCAATTTCCTCTACTGCTTCCGCTTCTTCCTCTGCTTCCGGCAGCGTGGCCGGAGCCACAGCCGCAAAGGTTTCTGCCGCTTCAGGGATGAGGAATTCTGGCTCTTCTACGGCCATGTCCAGAGAAACGCCTTGTTCGGCAGCCAGTTGTTCAATCCAGGCCATGGTATCATCCAATTCATCGGGCACGTCGGTTGGCTTGCCCACATCACGCGGGAACATGGCATCTTCGGGGAAGATAATACCGCTGTCAAACTCGGGTGTAGCGGCATCCGTGAGTTCGGCGACAGGTTCCTCTGGTTCCACATCCGTTTCTACGGCCATCGTCTCCAACCAGGCCAGCGCGGCGCTGGGCGTATCTTCCGCTGCTTCGTCCGCATCGGCAGCCAGGTCAACGTCGCTGGCGGCGGGCACATCCAGGCTGGCCAGCGTAGCTGCTTCCATTTCTGCTTCGGCTGCGGCTGTCAGGCTGTCCAGCCAGCCCATCACGTCGTCATCGTCTAGGGCCGGCAGATCGTCGAACACATCTACAGCCAATGGCAGCGCTGTTTCCGATTCCATATCGGGAATGTCTGGCGACCACACCGGTTCTGGTTCGGCTTCTGGCGCAGCGAGCGTCGGAACTTCCAGGTCTGGCTCTTCTGTATCAAGGTCATCGAACCAATCCGGGAGTTCTGACGCAGCGACGATTTCTGCGACAAACGTTTCAGGCATCTCGACCAGGTCTTGCGCTTCGTCTGGCAGCAGTGCATCCAGCGCTAACGCTTCGTCAGCGGTGACGTCTTCGATTTCATCCTCGACAAATTCCGTGAGCCAATCTATTTCTAGCTGTGGTTCGGCGACGGCCGTTCCATCTACTTCTACTTCTGCATCTTCCTCGCTCAGATCATCCAGCCAGGAAAAGGCGTCGGCTGCCGGTTCAGCAGCGGCTGCGTCTACCGCGCTGATCGTTTCGTCACCCGCTGCATCTGCGGCCATTAACAAGTCGGCGAGTGTAAACTCCTCAACATCCAGGTCCAACACATCTTCTTCTGTATCCTGGTTAAAATCATCCAACCAATCTGACAGGCTGTCGCCACTGGCGTCACCCGTGGGCGAACTCAGTTCAGGCAGCAAGGATACTCTTTCAAATTCATCATCCTCTAGCGCATCTGGTTCTTCTTCCAACCAGGCGTCGGAAAGGGCGGCATCGGTAAACAAGTCGTCTGTCTGCCAATCTACGGCGGCATCGAGCGCGGCGACAACCTGTTCTTCTTCTGCCTGGGGCGTCAGATCATCCAGCCAGTCCATGACCGCTTCATCAGCGTCTGCGGTGGCAATCAACTCTTCTTCTGCCTGGGGCGTCAGATCATCCAGCCAACTCATGACCGCTTCATCAGCGTCTGCGGTGGCAATCAACTCTTCTTCTGCCTGGGGCGTCAGATCATCAAGCCAGTCCATGACGGCTTCATCAGCGTCTGCGGTGGCAATCAACTCTTCTTCTGCTTGGGGCGTCAGATCATCAAGCCAATTCATGACCGCTTCATCGGCCTCTGCAATGGCAACCGGCTCTTCTTCTGCTGCGCCCGTCAGATCATCAAGCCAACTCATGACCGCTTCATCAGCTTCTGCTGCCGTTTCCACGTCGGCAAAAAAGTCATCTATCGTCAACCTATCTGCGTCTGTGGGCAAGGCAACCTCAGCAGCCAGGTCTGGGGCGCTGAGGTCTTCTTCCTCGCCGGCAAACTCAACCAGATCGTCAAGCCAGGTTTGGGTCTCGTCGGCCGTTGGTTGGTCAGGAACGGCCGTCAGGTCGCCATCGTCTACTTCCAGTTCAGCCAACCACGTCAGGCTATCATCAGCGCCCTCTGCCAGCAGGTCGAGCAGTGGCGCTTCGTCTTCAGCCTCATCTATTCCCATCAGGGCGGGGGGCAAGTCTGCCTCGTCCCCGTCCAGACTTAATTCATCCAACCATCCCAAACTGACATCGTCCAGGGCGACATCGTCAGCATCCAGGCCAGCCAGCAGCGCTTCATCCGTGACAGGCGCTGTGGTGTCTGCCTCATCACCGGATGATTCAGCATCCAGCCAATCTAACAGGTCTGTGACCGCAGTAGATGGTTGCTCAACAAAAGCGTGCGTTTGCAAAAGATCGGTTAGATCCTTATTCGCAGCGGTGGTTGCCGTCGGTGCGTCATCTATAGACAAATCATCCAGCCAGTCGGGTAAAGCGGTCGCAGCTTCTGGCGTCATTGCGGCTGCCTGGGTCGCCAGCAAATCTGCTGCTTCTGCTTGCTCATCCAGGTCCGCCAGCCAATCCAGGGAGATTTCCTGATCGTCTGCTTCCTGCCCGGTCACTTCGTCGGGAATGTCCAGGTTGTTTTCTTTTTCATCCATATCACCACTCACGGCAGCCTCCATTGCACCCATCTCGTCAGGCATTTTGTGCAGCAGCCTATCAAGCAGGCTGGAGCCTTTTTCGGTCGGCGCCACTATCGGTTCGAACGGAGCATCTACGTCTACAGTCGCCATAAAAGCGTCTGGCGTGTGTATATCGTCCAGGGGAACGGCCGTATCTGCTGCGAGTTCATCATCAAACCAGGCGGCAGCTCCAAAGTCATCGGCGTCACTTGTTGTATCGCCTGTCAACTGCGCTTCCAGGCTCTCATAGGCTTCATCATCCGCCCAAGCGGACGGCGATTCATCATCTTTTCCATCCAGGAACATGCCTAAATCGCCAAATAATTCGTCCAGTCCCAGGTCATCATCTGGCTCTTCTGGAGCCAACACATCTTCAAGACCGGACTGCCCACTCAGCAGCCAGTCAGGCAGATCGTCTGCCTCAGCCTTGTCGCTCAGGAGGCCGGTTGTCAGCCCAGGAGATTCTAACAGTTGGTCTAAATCAATTCCAAATGGTAATTCCTGATCGTCAGTGGAAGAAGTGTCGGCGTCGCTAGCAGGCGTTTCTGCCAGCCAATCGGTCAAATCGTCCCCCCATTCGGCGTCATCGGCCGTTGTCGTGCGTGGCGCGGCGGGCGCTGCTTCAGGGGTGGATAAGGGGGCTGTCATGAGCCAGGCCGGAACGTCATCCGGGGACCACGTGGCGTTCTCTTCTTCGCGTTCAGGTTCTGCCTCCGGCTCGGCAAAATCAGCATCAATCAACGCGGCTGCGCCAGATGCAGCCAGTTCTTCGGTAGACTCCTTGAACCAATCTGTCAAGGATGTTTCGAGAGGCGTGTCGAACGCGGTCACGTCATCAGCGTCGTCGGCGTCGTCGCTATGGTCGGTAAACCAATCTGTCCGGCCAATGTTCACATCAGAATCGGGTTTATCAGCGGCCATACTGGTCAGATCAGCCAACCAACCGGCGGTGTCAGCGGCGCTCAGGTGAACAGGTTCGAAATCAGCGTCGCTTGTGCCGGCGAGCCAATCAGGAACGGCGCCCGGTTCCTCCGGCAAATCTGCTGGACTCCAGGCGGCAGGGGCGAGGGTTTCGTCGGCAAGAATGTCTGGCGACGCTGTGTCAGGCAGGTCTGGTTCCAGGTCGTGCAGCCAGTCCATATCGTCTTGGGCAAGAGGCTGGATGGGCGCTGCGGGTGTTTCCTCGGCGAACCAGTCGGAATTAATGAGGCCACTGCCAGTTACGGCCGTCCACTCTGCTTCGGCGATTTCCTGATCAGCTTCAACTTCTTCATCGGTTTGCGCGCCCATGTCTTGCAGCCAGGAGTATTCGCCCCCTTCCCCTTCGGCAATGGTATCTGCTTCATCAAGCCAGGTGGCTGCGCCGGCGCCATTACGCCCGGGCAGCGACTCATCTAGTTCGTTAAAGTATTCAATGGTTATTGTGTTTGGCAAACCAGGCGTGCTCACAGCAGCAAAGGCGCGGTATACGGCCGTTTCCGGATCACTATCCGCCTGATTCACCAATGCCAAATCACGCAGGCGCTGTAAGTAAACCTGGGCTTCATCTATGCGGCCTGTCAGCAGCCAGATTTCGGCCAGGATGGCGTTAACCTGAATGCAGTTCGGCAGCTTATCCAGCACTTGCAAACAGGCGTTTACCGCATCCATACGCTGTCCATCACGCCACAGCACTTCGGCCAGCAGCGCCTTCAAATCAACACGCTCAGGCTGATCCACCAGAATTTTGCGCAGTTCTGCCGCCGCCAACTGATACAGTTCACCACGGAAATACAACCAGGCCAGCGCCGCCCCGGTCAACGGCAGTTTGGGCGGCCGTTTGCCATAGTGCGCCCGGTATAGATCTAGCAGCTCTTCCTGAATGGCCGTATTATGTGGTTCAACCTCATAGGCGCGCTCCATGTGCCAGACAGCCTGTTCCAGGTTCCCCTCATCACGGTTCATGAAGGCCAGGCCCGCGTGCGCAATAAAATCACTGGGGTCCGCGCTCAAAACACGTTGGAAGACGTCACGCGCGTCATGATATTGGCGTTGTTCCAGCAATGATTTTGCCAGCGCGCGATAGGTGTCTATATGGCGGGGGTATGATTGTAAGATGTGGCGGCAGTGCTGTGTTGCCTCGCTGTAACGGCCTTCACCGACAAACTGGTTTATCTGATCAAGATATTCACGAAGGACAATTTTAGCCACACGAATCCCTCTGGCGTAACCCATAAGCCGTAAAATGTAATCTGCTTGCGACCTTACATTTTACGTGCAAACCCTTATTTATTGTCAACTTATAAGATGGTATTATGCAAAGTTTCCACTAATAAAGCAAGTGCCGCTGCCGGAGTTGGTATAGTAAATCAGTCACGTCATACTCTGGCGTGGGCATCGGGCCAATTGGGTCATGGATTTCATCCTGACCCAATAAGGCATACATTGTATTAAGAATACCATAGGTTAAAGCGGATTGTTGGTAACCGCCTTCTAACACAAATAGGATACGGCCGTGACACAAAGTTTGCGCCATTTGCATCAGGGTGCGCACCAGGCGCGCGTAGCCCGTTAAACTGAGACCCTCAGCCGCCAGCGGGTCTTGCCAGTGCGCGTCAAACCCGGCCGACACTAAAATTAACTCTGGTTGAAAAACGGCCGCCTTCGGCCAGACCAATTCGTTGACAACCTGATTATAGCCATTGTCGCCGACATGAGGTGGCAGGGGGACGTTTACGGTGTAGCCAAGCCCTTTGCCTTCACCGATTTCGTGGGATGCGCCAATGCCCGGATAAAAATAGTAAGGCACAAACATGTGGATAGAGGCAAACATAACCGTGTCGTCTTCATAAAAAATGTGCTGCGTGCCGTTGCCATGATGAACGTCAAAGTCAAGCACCAGGATACGCTTGAGGTGATGGGCTGCCTGTGCATGGCGCGCAGCCACAGCAACGTTGTTGAAGAGGCAAAAGCCACCGGCGCGGTTCGCTTCGGCATGGTGCCCCGGCGGACGGACGAGGACAAACCCATTTTGCACGCTGCCGGTCAGCAAAGCGTCTACCGCCGCAATGGCGCTGCCGGCTGCCAGGCGCGCCAGTTGGTAGCTTTCGGGGGTCACATACGTATCGCCATGATCGAGCACGCCGCCGCCACGATGCGCAGTTTCCCGCACTCGTTCAATGTAGGCTGCGGTGTGGACGCGCCGTAGTTGGGGCAGTGTTGCTGGCTGGGGGGTAACGGCCGTTAACGCCGACAAAACGCCAAACTGCTCTAATGTGGGCAGCAGCAGCGCCAAACGTTGTGGATTTTCTGGATGGTTGCGCCGCGTATGCGCCAGCGCCGGCGCATAAACAAATCCTGTACTCATGAACCGAGCCTCACCTGGTCTGGCACAGTTGAAAAACCGACCAGAACGTCAGGAGTTACATGATTTCTATTATATCACACCCAAAACAAACAGGGGTGCAGCGTTGCTGCACCCCTTGACGGTGAACCGTAAACAGTAAAAACAGTAATCAGTGAACGGGTTACAGTTTACCGATTACCGATAACTGCCCTATCCGCCAACTAACATACTGAGCAAGCCCTGCCCTCCATTAAAATACGTGATCAGCCCGGCGAACACCACCGACGCCATAGACATCAGTTTGATCAAAATGTTGAGCGACGGACCAGAGGTATCCTTGAACGGATCGCCCACGGTGTCGCCGACAATGGCGCCTTTGTGCGCGTCAGAACCTTTACCTCCGTAATGCCCTTCTTCGATGTATTTCTTGGCATTGTCCCAGGCGCCACCAGAGTTTGCCATCATGATCGCCAGGGCAAAGCCGGCCGTCAGCGTTCCACCAAGCAAACCCAACACGCCGGCCACGCCAAAGATGACGCCAACGACAACGGGTACCAAAATTGCCAGCCCAGACGGAGCAATCATCTCTTTTTGCGCCGACCGGGTGCTGATTTCCACACAGCGCGCATAGTCCGGGCGTGACGTGCCTTGCAAAATGCCAGGGTCTTCACGGAACTGGCGGCGCACTTCCTCCACCATACCACCGGCGGCGCGTCCCACAGCGCGCATCGTCATGGCGGAGAAGTAAAACGCGGTGGCTGCGCCGATAAACACGCCAATAAGCACGGGCGGATTGAGCATGGTGACGTTGTAATGGGTCATAAAATCTTGCATGGTCCAAACGGCAATGGAACGGCCGTCTATCAACGGCAGGTCGCCACTCCCATGCAGCGTCAGCGACAGGCGAATCTCTTCCAGGTAAGCAGCCAGCAAAGCCAGCGACGTCAACGCCGCCGAACCAATGGCAAACCCCTTGCCCATGGCGGCCGTCGTGTTGCCAACCGCATCCAACTGATCCGTCCGTTCACGCACGCGCGGGTCCAAACCCGCCATTTCTGCATTCCCACCGGCATTATCAGCAATGGGACCATACGCATCTGTTGCCAGCGTAAACCCCAGTGTAGAGAGCATCCCCACGGCCGCAATGCCCACGCCATACAGCCCCATCGAAATATTCGAAGTACCACCCATAACGTAAAAACTAATGGTAATACCGGTCACAATGGCAAGCACCGGAATACCGCTGGATTCCATCCCAACCGCCAACCCCTCAATCAACAACGTCGCCGTGCTGCTGTTGGCTTGTGAAGCGATCTCGCGGGTGGGTTTATACGCATGAGATGTGTAATACTCTGTGGCCTTCCCCACCGTAATGCCCACAGCCAACCCTACCAGGATCGAAATCCAGACCGCCCATACATTCGGCAAATCTAGAACAAACAAAACAGGCAGCGACAAGACAGCAATGCCAATGGAACTGCCATATAAACCACGGCTGAGAGCATTGATCAACTGCGACTGGCTGGCGCCTTCTTGCGTGCGCACCAGGTACACACCCCAAATAGACAAGGCGACGCCGATAGCCGCCAGCACCAGGGGCGCTGTAATATAACGAAGCTGCAAGCTCATAACCGCCTGCACGTCATTGGCGTCTACGCCTAACCCGGCCGCCCCGACGACAACGGCCGCTACCCCTAACGCCGATGTCGCCAAAATCGAACCGGCATAAGACTCATACAAGTCCGCGCCCATGCCGGCCACATCGCCCACGTTATCGCCTACGTTATCGGCAATCGTTGCCGGGTTGCGGGGATCATCTTCCGGGATACCGGCTTCCACCTTACCGACCAGATCCGCGCCGACGTCGGCCGCTTTGGTATAGATGCCCCCACCCACGCGGGCAAACAAGGCCTGCGTGGAAGCGCCCATGCCAAAACTCAACATCGTGGCCGTAATCTGCGGCAGGGGGTTGATCGCCTCACGGATGAACGCGGCCGGCGCCCAATAATACAAAATCAAAAACCAGGCCGAAATATCCAGCAGCGCAAAGCCAACTACAACCAACCCCATCACGGCGCCGGCGCGCAAGGCCACCTTCAAGCCACCATCCAGGCTTTTACTGGCCGCATGAGCCGCCCGCGCCGAGGCGTTTGTGGCCGTTTTCATGCCAAAAAAACCGCACAAAGCGGAGAAGAACCCGCCGGTTAAAAACGCTACCGGCACAATCGGATTTTGCAAACCGGCAAAGGCCATCAACACAAAGATGACAAACAGACCTGCAAAGACCATCCCCACGACACGATATTGACGGCTCAAATAAGCCATTGCCCCTTCGCGCACCGCCTGGGCAATTTCAATCATACTCGCGGTGCCTTCGCTTTCCTTCATGACCTGACGATAAAAATAGAGGGCATACCCCAGTGCGAGCATCGCTGCAATTGGGGCCAGCCACCAGATTACTGGCAGCGCCGGGCGAATAAGACCAGGCTCCTGCGCTAAAAAGATTGTCTCCATAGAACTATCCTCTGCCTCCTGCGCGTGAAATGTGTTCTTGACATTGGTTTGGGAAATAGAAAAGCGGGGCATGATCCCGCTATGGTTTACAGGCGAAAAAAAAATCCTCGTCGTATTATTTTTGGAAGAGGGGGTAAATTTGCGGCGATTGTAACGAAATGCACAAGGCATGTCAAACCATTGCTACAAATCATGGCGTGAAGGTTTTTATGCCTGTCAGAAACCTGCTATAATCTTGCCGATTCTAATGTGTAAACGACGTTTTCGTCTTTGTGTGTATAGGGCAATTTGACAAATTACCCTACATTTATAGAGAGACAACACGCGCGAGGTACGCCACGACGAATAAAAACCTGTGATGCGATTTGCCAAATCGTGCTACATTCATAGAGGAGAGCAAAACGATTATGACCGTGCATTTATATTTATCACTCATGCCTGAAGCGTTGATTGCGTCCATGCTTTCGCCGGAAGAGTTTGGGACATACTATTCCGTTGGGACGACCAAGAAACAACATGGGCAGGCCATTTTTGTTGAACTGGACCCAGATTTTCGCCACGAGTTTTTCCGTATTGAAGCAGGCGTGCAGCGCTGCACGCCCCATCAAGATGGTTCCCTCAAAAAATCTGTTTACATCTCTACCTATCGCGTTTTAGAGCATGTGCCGCTCAATGCGATGGGTAAGCTGCACCTGGTGACAGGGTATGGGCAATCACTGGCTTTGGAGCGAGGCAGTGATTTTCCGCAACAGGACTCATCCTTTTATATGTACCAGGAAATCGCGCCGGTTAACCCATTGGTTGTCAGTTCGTTAAGTCCGGTTAAGTTCTATGACTTTATCATCAAAGACCCGGAAAGCATGATCCATCTACCGGCGATTGCTTTTGTTGACCTGGAACTGGGCGAATTGGCAAATGATCCTGAACATGGCGCCGTCCGCGACCTGCCTTACCCGTACATCCACCACCTGCGCGAATGCTTGATGGAACTGCAAAGCAAAGAGATTCTGACCAAAATGGTTAATCGCACGCAGTCTATTGAATTTCCATTCCGCATGATCAAGAGTGGTATCTATATTGGTAAACCGAAACAGTTGAATTACTATCCCTTGCCTTCACGCGAGGAATTACGCAGCAAGTATTACCGTTGGTGGCGTTCGGCTAATATTTAAACGGGCTGCGAAGCGTGGAACGTGAAGACTTTATTCACGTTCCACGCTTCACGTTTTGCGTTTCTCTATATCAATGACACATAGCACGTAAAAAGGGTGACATCCGTCACTTTCGCCTGACCCTCCCCCGTGATGACAATAAGGCAGATGTTCATAAGCAGCGACAAACGACCCTGTAAACGAAAATGGAGGCGTTTATGTCCATGACAGAATTCGCCCATTGTGGCAAGAAGCTTTTTAGCACGCAACGCACTTACTATGCCTGCGTGCTTTTTTTGTTTATAGGGCATTTGCCAGACCATATAAGCTCTTATCTATCCCACAAATTGTAAGAGAGGTCCCACATGAATCACAATGCGTTCTTCCCCCCTTAACGCTTCATACGCATAAACAATACGTGCGTGCCTGAGCCATGTCACGGATACAGCCTCATTTGCTGTTCAATGTCACGACTTGCGGCAGCGCCGACGTGTGCTGTTATCTTGTTTTTGTTGTCGGTGGGCAACGGCCGTTTCCGTGACGGCCGTTCTCTTTGCATCCCTGATCCGTGTGAACGAGGAGTAATCTGATGAATTCAATGGAATTGACTGCATTTGAGACCGTCGCCGTCTGGTCTGTGTTGGTCATTGCTGTGACGGGTCTCCTGTACGCGGTCTTTTTGCGCCGCCAGATTTTGCGCGAAGACAAAGGTTCCCCGGAAATGCAAGAAGTATGGGACGCCATTCGCCAGGGCGCCGATGCTTACCTCTCCCGTCAACTCCGCACCATTCTCCCTTTTATCCTGGTCTTAACGGCCGCCCTCTTTTTGAGCGTCTACATTGTCCCCCCCAGCCGCGAGGCGCTGGAACGGTTTGCCCAATATGAGGAAGGAACCATCCGCCTCATTGTTGGCGTTGGCCGCGCCATTGCCTTTATCATGGGAGCCAGCTTTTCCTTGAGCGTGGGGCAAATTGGAATGCGCATGGCCGTGCAGGGCAACGTGCGCGTGGCGTCCGCCGCGCGCCGCAGCTTCAGCGACGCCCTGCGCATCGCCTACCGCACCGGGACGATTACCGGGATGCTCACCGATGGGCTGGGGCTGTTTGGCGGGACGATCATCTTCATCTACTTTGGTAAAGCAGCGCCTGACGCCCTGCTCGGTTTTGGCTTTGGCGGCACACTGCTGGCGCTGTTCATGCGCGTGGGCGGCGGCATTTACACCAAAGCGGCCGACGTTGGCGCCGATCTGGTGGGCAAGGTGGAACAAGACCTGGAAGAGGATGATCCGCGCAATGCGGCCGTCATTGCCGATCTGGTTGGCGATAACGTCGGCGACTGCGCCGGCATGGCCGCCGACATTTTTGAATCTTACGAAGTCACCATTGTCTCCGGCCTGATTCTGGGGCTGGCGCTAACGGCGCTGACCGGGCATATTGAGTGGATTTTATACCCGCTGTTGGTGCGCGGCATTGGCGTGTTGGCCTCCATCGTGGGCACGTATCTGGTGAAGGGGCAGTCGCAGGGGCGCGGTGACGCCATGAAGGCGATTTTCAAGGGCTTTCTGACGTCGGCGACTATTTCGGTGGTGTTGTTTGGCATTGTCGCCGCCGTGTACATGCGCGACGTGCCTGGAGGATGGTGGCGGCCGTTTTTGAGCACGGCCGCCGGCGTTGGCCTGGCTATTCTCATTGACCGCCTCACCGACTACTTCACCAGCGCGCATAGTAAGCCGGTGCAGGAAATCAAAAAGAGTACCAGCGGGGGTCCGGCGACGACCATTCTCTCCGGGTTGAGCGTGGGGTACGAGTCTAGCGTCTGGTCGGTGGTGGTCATTGCCATCACCATCGGCGCGGCCATTCTCATTTACACCGGGATGCCGATTGCGCAATTTGTAACCAATGGCTCGGCGTTGACGGCGGGCGCGGTGCAGGTCACTTTTGTCCTCTATGGGGTGGCGATGACCGGCATTGGCATGTTGACGCTGACCGGCAACAATGTCGCCATGGATTCGTTTGGCCCCATTGCCGACAACGCCAACGGCATCGGCGAAATGGTCGGGCTGGAAGCCGACGCGCGCCAAATTATGGCTGACCTGGATGCGGTGGGGAACACGACCAAGGCGATTACGAAGGGGATTGCCATTGGCTCGGCGGTGATTGCGGCCGTTTCCCTGTTTGGCTCCTTTATCACCGATGTCAACAAAATTGATCCGCTGGCGCTGGCCTACGGCATTCGCGTCTCGGAACCGGTGGTCTTTGTGGGGCTGCTGATCGGTGGGGCGCTGCCCTGGCTTTTCTCGTCGCTGGCAATCAGGGCCGTCAGCCGCGCCGCCGGGCACATGGTGGATGAGGTGCGGCGGCAGTTTAAGATTCCCGGCATCCTGGAGGGAACGCGCAAACCAGATTACAAACGCGCCATTACTATTTCAACCATTGCTGCGCAAAAAGATTTGGTGAATCTGGCGGTGATTGCCATTGCGACGCCGATATTGATCGGACTGCTGCTCAATGTGGAAGCGTTGGGCGGTTTTCAGGCGGGGATCATTCTTTCCGGGCAGTTGTTGGCCGTGTTTATGTCTAATGCCGGCGGCGCCTGGGACAATGCGAAGAAGACGATTGAGGATGAAACGCGCAATCCGGCGGCCAACTTGGGCAAGGGGTCGGAACGGCACAAGGCGAGCGTGGTGGGGGATACGGTTGGCGATCCGCTGAAGGACACGGCCGGCCCGGCGCTAAACCCGATGATCAAGGTGGTGAATCTGGTGAGCCTGATTATTGCGCCAATTATCGTTCAGTACCAGGCCATGAACGCCGGCGTCATCATCGCTATTCTGGCGCTGTTAGGGGCATTGGGTTGGGCAATTGTACGCTCGAAGCAGGATACGGAGCCGGTGCGGAAAGCGGTAACGGCCGTTTCCGGCGATTGATTTTATAGGATTTACGATTAACGATTGGCGATTGGCGATTGGCTTGCCCTTGACAAGCTATGAGCCAACCCCAAATCTTTTTCTTAAGGAACGAGATTTGAATAATTTGCCCATTTAGATTGGTTCAATCTCCGAAGATTGAACCAATCTAGACCAACTTATTGAAGTG
>JACSRF010000365.1 GCA_014879875.1 Anaerolinea sp. | reverse complement strand
CCACAAGTCGCCGCCGTTCACCGCCGGGTTCAAAATGGAAACCTGCCCCGCCCGCCCCAGCAAAATGTCTGGCTGCTGCCAGATGAGCAGGGCAAAGGGAAGGAGAGAAACGGCCGTGCCCAGGATGAAGAGCGTGTAATTGGTAATCAGTGATCGGTAAGCGGTAAGTGGGCGTCGGAGGAGCAAATATACCGCCAGGGCGGCCAGCAGCAGCGGCGTCAGGCGCACGGCCAGGTAGGTGTAAAAAGCCAGCCCATAGACCAATCCGGCAGCCAGCCACAGCCACCTGTTGCGCCGCCGGTAGGCCAGCGTGCCCAGCCAGAAGGTCAACGCCAGCAGCGGCGGCAGCAAAATGGCGCGAAAGCCAACACGGCTGAGATGTACCGGCCATAAGGTGGTCGCCCAAAGGAAAGCGGCAAGCAGCCCGACGCGCCGCCCAAACCAACTCGCCGCCAGTTGATACGTCACCAGCGTCGTCAGCGTACCCACAACGGCCGCCGCCAGTCGCAGCGCCAACGCCGTGCGCCCAAACAAGGCAATGGCAACGGCCGTCAGGTAAATATACACCGGTTCGCGCCCATTATTCGTCGGGAAAAAGAGCGCGTGACGGCCGTCCAGCACCCCCAGGGCATCCAACCCGTTATACGCTTCGTCCCGGTACAAGCCCGGCGGCCACGTCCCCAACTGCCAAAAGCGCAGTCCGGCCGCGACCACCAGTACCAATAGTAAGAAGAAAGCCCACCCCAAGGGGAGTGAGCTGCGTTGTCGTTTCATCGGATGCGCCTGTTGCAAAGTTGTCAAAGCAGGGCAAGTATAGCAAAATACAATTGAGCTTGCGAGTTCGCCGGTTGGTCGGCGCGTTTGCTCACCTGCATATGGCACACTGGCAATCATGATCTATGCGCATTTTAATGGTATCAAAAGCCTGCTTAGTTGGGGCTTATCAGCGAAAACTAGAAGAAATCGCCCGCGATGACCAGATCGATCTGACCGTCATCGTGCCCCCATCCTGGGATGATGCGGCCGCGCCCCTGCAATTAGAGCGCAGCCATACGGCGGGCTACAAACTGCTGGTAGACCCTATTCGCTTCAATGGGAATTATCATTTTTACTATTACCCGCGCCTGAAGCAGCGGTTGGCGCAGTTGCGCCCAGACGTTGTGCATATTGATGAAGAACCATACAATCTGGCGACTTGGTTAGCGATGCGGCAGGCCAAAGCAAGCGGAGCCAAAACCTTGTTCTTTACCTGGCAAAATTTGAACCGCAGCTATCCATTTCCCTTTAACCGCATGGAACAGCAAGTGTTAAACGGCGTGGATTATGCCTTAATGGGCAACCAGGAGGCGGTGCAGGTGTGGCAGGCCAAAGGGTATCGCGGCCCCTATCGCGTGATCCCCCAATTTGGCGTTGACCCGGCGCTGTACCAGCCACCACCCCGCCGTGACAGTGGGCGCGTCTTTACAATTGGTTCCGCTAACCGCCGTCTGGTCCCGGAAAAAGGGTTAGACCTGCTGCTGCAAGCAGCCGCGCGGCTGCCGGGAACCTGGCAGCTTCACATTGCCGGGGAAGGGCCGTGCCGCGCCAGTCTGGAGCAGTTGGCGCAAACGTTAGCTATTCGGGAGCGCGTTTTTTTTGATGGGGCAATCCCTTCAACGCAAATGCCTGCCTATTTACAACAGATGGATGTGCTGGCGCTGCCCTCGCGCACGCGGCCAAACTGGAAGGAGCAGTTTGGCCGGGTATTGATCGAGGCCATGGCGTGTGGAACGGCCGTTATCGGCTCCAACAGCGGCGAAATCCCTCACGTTATTGGCGACGCCGGTCTCATTTTCCCTGAAGATGACGTAGACGCTTTGCACCAGCACTTGTTAACCCTGATGCAATCAGAAACAGAACGATGGCGACTGGGACAGCAAGGGCGGCAGCGCGTGCTCGCTCACTACACCCAGGTGCAAGTGGCCGCTCAGACCGCTGCCGTTTACCGAGAAATATTGTCGTAACATAACATGAGTGACGTTTTACCACAACCCGGCGATCAAAAGCAGGAATCCACCGGCGCGCCACGCCGCGCGCCACGCCATACCATGCGCGTTTTGGGGGTACTGCTCATTACAGTTTCCCTCTTGTCTGGCCTGTATCTGTTGGTCGGATACCTGGGGTGGCAAAGTGGGCAGGCGCAAATGCGCGAACGACAAGATACCCAACAGGCCGAGCAAATTACGCGGCAGGTCTCCCTGGCCGAAGAAAATATTGCACAGGGCAGCTACAACCTGGCGCTGCGCCGTCTGGAATGGGTTCTGACGCGAGTTCCCGAACACCCACAAGCAATTATACTGCGCGAAACAGCCCAGACCTTGCTCAATATCACCCCAACGCCGCAAACGGCCGTTACCCTGACC
>JACSRF010000037.1 GCA_014879875.1 Anaerolinea sp. | reverse complement strand
GTTTTGGAGGTTCTAGTTGAGGCGAAGTCTGACGTCCCAAATGTGTTACCTTTCATCTGGCCAGGTATCATAATGGCGCTGTTAGCGCCTACTTAACCGCCAACAGCACCTGCGATGGAAATGTCATCTGGCTAATGTTTTCCTGGTGGGTGACGGTAAAGCCAGCCGCCGCCAATGGGTCAGCCAGCGACACGCCGCGACAACCGCCCGTCCAACGGGGATTGTGATTGTAGGCCCAGGGCCAAACGCGCTGATACCAACGCCAGGACAGGGCCATATTTGCCATGACCAGCCGCCCGCCAGGGCGCAGCACGCGCGCAAACTCGGCCAGCGCCAGCGGAAAATCGTTTGTGGGCAGCAGATCGAACATGTAATTGTTCACCAACACGTCAAACGTATCTGCCGGGTAATCCAGCGCGTAGGCGTCGCCCTGGCGTAGGGTGTAATTATTGTGCCCAACCTGCACCGCTTTATGCCGCGCCTGCGCCAGCATGTTGGCCGTCAAGTCTATACCTTCGTTATGGCCAGACGGGTTGCGGCGCAAAATCTCGGCGAAGGCCAGCCCTGTGCCCACCGCCACCTCTAGCACCGCTTCGCCATCCCGGATGGCGGCCAGTTCCAGGCAGCGCGTTCGCGCTTTGGATTCGGTCAGCCGCCCCCAAATGTCATAACGCGCGGCCATGTTGTTGTAATGGCGCACAATGTCTTGCTTGCCATACTGTGCCGGTAAAGTAACTTCATGCTTCATCTTTCACCCTTACGTCCCACAGGAAACGCCCATTGCATCACCGATTACCGATTACGGATTACCGATCACCGCTCTTAACGGCCGTCACCCGCGCGCTCAACACCTTCACTTCCCCCGTATAGCGTTGTACGCCACTCAATTCTACGTCTGGATTGGCCTTGTCGCGCACGGAAATGGCGCTGAAACCGGCCGCGCGCATCGCCGCCACGTAATCGGCCACATCTTCGGCGCCGGTAATACAGCCAGTCCAGGCGGCCATGTTGGCGCGCTCTTCCGGCGTAAACTGCCCCTGCGTGACCACATCGGAGACGGCAATCCGGCCACCGGGTTTGAGGACACGGTATGCTTCATGGAAAACGGCCGCTTTGTCCGGGCTGAGGTTGATGACGCAGTTGGAGATGATGACGTCTACTGTATTGTCCGTCACCGGCAGCGCTTCAATCTGCCCCTGGCGAAACTCAACGTTTGTCAACCCTACTTTGGCCTGGTTGCGGCGCGCCTTTTCCAGCATCGCCGGCGTCATATCTACGCCAATGACGTACCCATCGGGGCCAACCTGCCGCGCCGCCATGAAGCAGTCTATGCCACCGCCAGAACCGAGGTCGAGCACCGTTTGTCCCGGCGTTAACTGCGCCAGGGTGATCGGGTCGCCACAGCCTAACGAGAGGGCGGTAACATCTTCAGGCAGCCAACCGGTGTCGGCGCTGTACAGATTGCTAAACAGGGTGTCGTACTGCGCGTCATCGCTGCCGCAGCAGGTGTTGTTGACGCCATCGCCGCAGCAAGCGGCCGTTTGCACGCCTAACTTGAACTCGTCGGCGATACGGCCGTAACGCGCCTGCACTTCTTCATGAATTTGTTCGGGGGTTAATTGGGTCATTATATACTCCTTATATTGATAAACATCTATATGTATACTTAAAAAAAACGACTGCCAGGTCTGTATGGAAAAGTTTGTTGGTTAGTTTGTTGGTTTGTTGGTCAACAAACTAGCCAACTAACACACCAACCAACTAAATAACAAAGACCTTAACGCAGCACAATCTCTTCCAGAGAAATAGATGATTTTTCTGGGGCAAAGTTTTGCATCAACAAACCACAGCAAACGGCGACGGCGTCCTGGTTCAACGAATAAAACACCTGTTTCCCTTCGCGGCGCGTATGTACCAGCCCCGTTTCACGCAGGATGCTGAGGTGGTGTGACACAGTTGGCTGGCTGACTTCGCCCAATTGGTCTACGATGTCATTCACGCAAAACCAATCGCAGCAGAGCAAGCGCATAATTTTTTGCCGGGTTTCATCGGCCATCGCTTTCGCAAACGTAATCGAATCTATCGTCATGCTTTACACATTGATAACCATCTATATGACGGAATTATAATCACCGTTGATGATTTGTCAAGCCTTTGCGCCATGTTTGACTTAACATCTGCCCACCGATAGAATCAACGCCTACTTCGGCATGATGAGTTACATCAATATTAGACATTATCGGAAATAAGCAAAACAGGAACACAGAGATTCACAGAGTTAAAGATGGAGCTTCACACAGAGATGTTTTGGTTCACATAAGTATCTATCTTTTACCAAAAGCAAGCAGATTGACAATCAATTTCTCTGTTTTCTCTCTGTGAATCTCTGTGTATTCTCCGTGTAACTCTG
>JACSRF010000164.1 GCA_014879875.1 Anaerolinea sp. | reverse complement strand
CCATTTAGATTGGTTCAATCTCCGAAGATTGAACCAATCTTGACCAACTTATTGAAGTGCCATTCCTTACCTTAAATTGGGCAGGATGCGAAACAACGCCCAAACATCGAGCAGCGCCAACGCCAGACCCAGGCCCAGTGGCAGCAGGGGATAGAAAAGGGGCCAGCGGGAGGTTAACGGCCGTACCCACGCCCCCAATCCCACCATCACCCCCACGCCCATCGGAATCAGCGCCGGAAACAGATACCGCCCCTGATGTTGAATGAACGTAACATTATAGCCCAGGTGAACAGCCAGTGTGAGGGCAAAGAGGAGGAGGAGAGGCCAGGTGGGGCGTCGGGCGTCGCGCGTCGCGCGTGGGAAGAAGAATTGGTTGAGCAGGAGGCCGGTGATGACGACGGCTGTGAAGAGCCAGAGCAAGGGGTACAGCCAGCGCGGGTGCAGCATCGGCAGCGCCATCCAGCCAAACTGCCCCCAAAAGCTGTGAAACGTGGTCTGTACCAGTTGGCGCAGCGCCCCGCCCAGGCCAATTTGCGCCACCAGATCGGCCGTGCGCGGTTGACCAATCACCACCGCATCATGCGCCGCCTTGCCCAACACGTCCAGCCCGCCATACACAACCACATTGCGCCCCCACCACAGCCCGCCCAACAAAAAGGCGGGTACAAACACCCACAACCCGGCGCGTATCAGCCCCCGCCAGTCGCCCCAATACTGCCACAAAAGGAAGACAGCGATGACGGCCGTTACCGCATACACCGTTCCCTTCGTCAAAAACCCCAGCCCCAACAACCCGCCCAACAGCACATATTCCCGGCGGGCAAACGGATCGGCGCGCACCAGGTGGAACAAAATCGCCGCGATCAACAGTTCCGCCAGCGCATCGTTGTTCACCGAAGCGAGAATAGCCAGGTGTTGCGGGATGAAGGCCACGAAAACGGCCGTTCCCGCCGCCAACCACCCTTTTCCCCCAAACAACCGCCACGCCACCCCATACGCCAACGCCACCACTCCCGCGCCCAACAACAGCGAAGCCAGGCGCAGCGCCAGCAAGGAGCCGCCCGTCAGCCAAAACAGCGGCGTCAGCAGTAAATAATACAGCGGCGGCTGCCAATCCTCATAGGTGATGACGCTCACGTCATACTGCGGCGCAAACCCAGAACTAACCGCCTCATTCTTATACGCCTCGTCATAATCGCCCAATTCCATCACCGGCCACTGCCCGGCTGCCAACTGGCGCACGTAGTTATAATGCGCCGGCTCGTCCGGCGCTTGCCAGGGCGGCGTCAGTGTCGCAAACAACGCGCCCAACATCAGGTACACAAACACAATCAGCCCAAGCGATAGATGGTTACGCATGGCGCAATCATAGCCCATTCAGTTGTCTGTGCAATACGCCAAAATATGGCAATCACCGCCACGTCGTGGCATAATAGGGGTATGCTCGAACAACTGGCAACAGAAGTCGTCGCAATTACCAGACCGAATCTGGACCATCTCGTCACAGAGGATGATACACCGGTGGACAACATCTTCTCTGAAAAACAACAACGTCTGCTAACCGAACCCCTTTACACCTCCTGGGGCGGCCCACCTGGAGACGACCCCTCCTTTGTCGCCCTGGCCAACGTTGGCCTTTTTTACGCCATTGACCGCCCCGCCGTCGTCCCCGACACCATGGTCAGCATCAGCGTCCAATTCCCCGAAGATTTACAATCCAAAGAACACCGCTCCTACTTCCTCTGGGAATACGGCAAGCCGCCGGATGTGGTGATTGAAGTGATCTCCAACCGCAAAGGAGAAGAATTGGGGCGCAAACAGCGCCTCTATGCCCGCATTGGCGTCGCCTACTACGTCGTCTTCGACCCCTTTCAGCAATTAGGCACAGACACGCTGCATCTGTTTGAACGCCAACGCACCGCCTACGTCCCCATGTCCACCGCCTGGCTGCCGGAATTGGGGCTGCGCCTGACCTTGTGGGAGGGGGAATATGAAGGGATGTGGGAAACGTGGCTGCGCTGGTGCGACCAGGACGGCGCCTTGATCCTGACCGGAGCCGAGTTAGCCAGGCAGGAGCGGGAACGGGCTGACACGGCGCAGCAGCAAGCTGAAGCGGCGCAGCAGCAAGCTGAAGCGGCGCAGCAGCGCATTGAGCGGTTACTTGCCCAACTCCACGCCCTCGGCGCAGAGCCAGAAGCGTGACCAGCGCAGCGGGCAGCGATCATCCCCCATTATCATGGAATTTGAGCCACCCACAGATAGCAAAAACTCCCCTCAACCAGCATTGACGGGAGTTTTTTATTTTTTTGACCGGATAGTTAGATGTTTGCCCACCAAGTAAGAATTTTGGCTCTTTGGGAACTCAGGGGGTTGACAGGCCCCTTCGACGACGGACGGCAGCCGTCCGCGCTCAGG
>JACSRF010000486.1 GCA_014879875.1 Anaerolinea sp. | reverse complement strand
CTGTCGAAGGAATGACAATTCGCGGACTAATTTGTAAAGGGCAACTTCCGCTTTTTGAACCATGCCAAAAAGTCCTGTTACAACGGGTGTTCTGAACCTGTTTTAACAGGTTTTCGCTTCTATCAGCCTATGAATGGAATTCACAGGCTGAATGCCCGACAGTATCACTAATTACCGCTCACCGTCCAATACAACAGCCGCCGCTCCAGCCACACCACCCCCTGATAGAGCAGCGTGGAAAAAGCGGTCAGCACGAAAACGGCCGCAAACAACGCCGGCATATTCAAATTGGTATACGCCACCCACATTTGCCGCCCCAAACCGCTCGACGCCCCCATCCATTCCGCCACCACCGCGGCAATCAGCGCCAGCGGCGTCACCACTTTTAGCGCCGCAAAGAGATACGGCCGTGCCCCCGGCCAACGCGCGTGCCAAAAAATTTCACGCGGGCTGGCATCCAACGAATGCAGATACTCCACAATAGCCTCGTCTACATTGCGGAAGCCGGTGAGGGCGTTGATCAGCACCGGGAAAAAGGTGAGCAAGGCGGTGATGACCACTTTGGGCGCAGGACCAAACCCCATCCAGATGGTGAGGATGGGGGCGATGGCGATGATTGGCGTAGATTTGACGAGAATTGCCAGCGACAACACCCCTTGCTCTAACCGGGCGCGAAAGGTGATGAGAACGGCCAGCCCCAGGCCAACGGCCGTACCGCACAGCAGCCCCGCCATCGCTTCGGCCAACGTGACGCCGCCCGCCGCCAACAACGGCCGCCACTGCACGGCCAGGTGATGCAAAATGCGCGACGGGGCCGGGACCAGGTAAACGGGAGTGTGCAAAATGGCGACGGCCGTTTCCCAGGCTGCCAGCGCCCCCCCCACCAACAGCACAGCCACCACCCGCCCGAACAGAACGCGCGCGAAGAGGCGGCCGGTGTAGGGGAGATGGGATTTAGACACGGCCGTTTCCCCCTGCTTGCAAAATGGCGCGCGCTTGCCGCAGCACAGCCTGAAACGCCGACGCGGTATCGTCGCGGGGGTGCGGCAGGGTGACGGGAATTTCCCCGCTGATGACCCCCGGACGCGCCGACAAAAGGATGATGCGGTCGGAGAGGCGCACCGCTTCCGCCAGATGGTGCGTCACCCACAACACCGTCGGCCGAAACTGCCGCCACAACTCCCGCAGTTCTTCCGCCAACCGTTCGCGGGTCAATTCATCCAACGCGGCAAATGGTTCATCCATCAGCCACAGCGCGGCGTTGGTCGCCAGCGTTCGCGCCAGGGCGGCGCGCTGCTGCATTCCCCCCGAAAGCGTGTGCGGGTAAGCGTGGGCAAACTCTGCCAGGCCGACGAGTTGCAGCAGGTCATCGGGAGAGCGGGCTGCGCCCTCTGACAACGCAGCGCCGGGGTGACGGTTCACCTGGCCGGGCAGGGCGATGTTTTCACGGATGGTACGCCAGGGCAGCAGCGCCGGCCGCTGCGCCATCCAGCCAATCTGTTTTTGCGCCCGCAGCTGCGCCGGCGGCTGCCCCGCCAGCAGCACGGTCCCGGCTGTCGGCGTCAGCAGCCCGGCTGCCAGGCGCAGCAAGGTGGACTTGCCACAGCCGCTTGGCCCGACAATGCTGACAAACGCGCCCGGCGGCACAGCCAGATGCACGTTTTCGAGCGCAGTTATGGGCGTATCCCCATTGGCAAATTGGTGCGTGACTCCACGTAGTTGAACGTCAACCTCGGTCATTATCCCCCTGAAAGCGGTGATCGGTAAGCGGTGAGCGGTGAGTGGTAAGCGGTCGGGTTAACGACCGCTGCCCCCTAACCCGCGATATCCTTTGATTTTTTCCGGCGTCAGGCGGAAGGCTTGCCACCCGGCCGTGTCCTGAAATTCGGCGCGCCCGCTGGCGCTCTGGCCCAGGTAACGACCGGCTAGCCGCTGCCGCAGGCCGCCCAGACCGCCAGGCACGGCCGTATCCGCCAGCGGCTGCACATGTCCCACGAGTAAGGCGCGGCGCAGCGGCGGCCACGGCTCATCCACTGTGAGGGAGACGTGGTTGTTGGCACGCACATATTCTTGCCAATAGGCGCCGGGCGAGGCCGCTAACCAGAGGCAGCGGCCGTCCCACTCATACCACAGCGGGACGACGTGGGGAACGCCATCGGGGCGCAGGCAAGCCAGCCGCGCGCCCCAGGGCTGGCGCAAAAAATGGTCAATCTCGCGGTCATCCAGGGGTGTTGTCGGCTCTAACGGATCGCCGGAAGTCCAGCCAAAGGGTTGATAAACAGGCGCGCCCAGGCGGTAGGAGAGGCGCGCGGCTGCCTGATGCAGGGTTTTGCCAAGTGTGATGACCGTGGCGTCTGCGCAGCGATAAGCGGGCAGCCCTACCAATAAGGCGGCGACCGGCTGCACGCCGTCGGCGCAAATGGGGGCCGCCACTTCTACCAGGTCATCATTTTGGATGCGCGCCAGGCCATCTTGCCGTACCTGGCGCAAAACAACGGCGGTTACGGCCGTGTCTGGCTGCCCGGCGAGCAAAATCAGCCCGGCGGCCGTTGTGGCAGCGGCGCGTCGTTCGCCCGTCTGGTACACCACGCGCACCGCCTGCCGACTTTCCCGCTGCGCCACAATAATGACATTGGTTCCTTCTAAAAGGGCGAGAGCGGCCGTTTCCGGCAAGGCGGCGATGTCCTCATCGGCATGAAACGCTTCCACCAGCCGCTCAATGCGCCGCGAACGGCCGGGCAGCAGCGCAAATAGGGCAGGGCCGAGGCGGTAAGGGCCGTGCTCATCTGGTTGTTCCACATAGCGACGGGCTTTGAGGGTGTTGAGTAGGGCAAAAAGGGTGCTGCGCGAAAGCGTGGTCTGCTGTGCTAACTCTCCGGCCATCAGGCCATCGGAAGCGGCAGCCAATAGTTCTAAGAGGAGGATGGCCCGCTCAACGGCGGGCACTTGTTGACTGTAGTTCACAATAGTTGTCCATTATGCAGGATGGCTATCCATTATAGTGGACATTGCAATTGTGACAAGTCGGGGACGGGGGTGAATGATTACTTCTGTTCGTACGCGATCAATTCATGGTGGATTGGATGAAGTCGCTTTGGCGTAGGTGCAGGCTGCGGGCGATGCGGCGAATGCTTTCACGCTCTTCTGGCTGAACCTGCCCATCGGCGGCAGCAATGGCAAACAAAACGGTTAAAAACTGCTTGCGCTCTGTTTCGGTTGTGCAGTTGAAAAATTCGCGCGTCAGGCGATAGTAATCCAAATCTTTGCTGATTTCGGCCGCGGCAACGTCGGTGACAACGGCGGCGGCGGCAGCGTCTATCCCCCAGTTGTGCTGCAAGACCTGGATGATTCGTTCTGTTTCCGCAGGCATAATGTCGTGATCGGCATGGGCGATTTTCGCCATCAGCCCCCCAGCCAGGCTCAGCTTGCGCAATGTTGTTTCTGTCAGTTCAACTGACTGCCCGGTCTGCTGGAGGCGTTGGCGCACGGCATAATACACCTTGTTTTTGACGTATTCTTCAAACTCGTCCTCCCGATTGGGGGCGTGGGCTGTGGTGCGCGTTTGCACAGCCTGCCGCACCAATTGGCGCAGCCGCCCCAGACCACCCAAATCAACCGGGGCCAATGCCTGGCTGATGGCGGCAGCGGCTTCTGTTTCCGCGGCGCTGACGGCGCCATCGGCTTGAATCAGGTTTTCGAGCGCGGTGATCGCCACGTCACGGTCAGTTTCGCTTTGCAGGGAGGCTTGTAAGGCGGTTACGAGGCGCATCCGTTCGGCCTCATCTACGGGGGACTCCATGTACATTTCCAGCCGCGCCCATTCTGCGCCGCTAATGGGGCTGCCCTGTTCGGCGCTGGTTGTTGCCAGGCGAAAGATGAGGTCTTTAAGGCTGCTGATTTCTTCGGGGCTAATTTCACCATCCACCCAGGCGACGGCGATGATGACTTTTGCCAGGGTAAGTATCAAGTTTTTGTCGGCCATTGGCTGTTCCTCTGTAAATCGAACATCCCTGTTCGATGTCCGAACAAGGATGTTCGGACTACAAATTTTCATTTGAAAAATCATAAAGGATGAAAGATGAATGGTATTTTACCATGTGTACAATAATTTCTCAGGCTGCTGTTACTGTAAAATTGTAGTGAATTCTTCTCATTTTAGGGATGCGGACGCCAGGGGCAGCCAGACGGTGAAGGTGACGCCGGGCGTGGGCGGGTCGGTGACGGCAACACGGCCGTTGAGCCGCTGCACAATGGTCTGGCAAATGGAAAGCCCCAGGCCGGCGCCGGGAACGCCCAGGGTTTGGGCGATTTTGCCCCGGTAGAACTGTTGGAAAATGTACGGCCGTTCTTCCAGGGGAATGCCCTGGCCCGTATTGTGAATCATACACCTAGCCCACGCCACGCCGTTTTGGGGGGTAACGGCCGTGCCGACGCTGATTTGCCCGCCTGGTTCTGTGTAGTTGAGGGCGTTATCCAACAATTTATGCAGCGCGCGGTTAATCAGCGGCCCATGCGCCAGAACCATGGGTCGGGATGGGGCGAGCTGCAGGTTGATTTCCAGGCTGCGGGCGGCGGCCGTGATTTGCGCCGCCACAACCAGTTCCTGCAACAGGGTATTCAAATCTACTGAAGTCAATAAAAGAGGCGTTGTATTGGCATTGAGAGCGGAGATTTCAATGAACCCTTCTACCAATTTTTCCAGTCGGTTAGTTTCTCGTATCAAAACCGCCAGGTATCTGGGCAAGTTTTCAGGGCGGCGATTGAGCAAATCGTGATACAGCTTGAGATTGGTGACCGGTGTGCGCAGTTCGTGCCCAATCTGCGAGGCGAATTGATCCTTCAGCCGGTGCAGTTCTTTCAGGTGAGTTATGTCGCTTTGCACGTAAACAAAACCTTCCAGCGCCCCATTTTGTTGGTGCAAGGGGTTAAAGCTCAGCGCCACATCGTACATGGAGCCATCTTTACGTTGATTGATGACTTCACCGTGCCAGGCAGAACCGGTGGACAAGGCGTGGGTGAGCGCTTGCAAAATATGCGCCGGCGTCGCCTGATTTTGCCAGAGATGGTTGATTTGCTCTTTGAGTTCTGCCAGCGTGTATCCGGTTACCTGTTCGGTAGCGGGGTTAGCGTATTGCAATACGCCTTGCGCATCGGTGAGGTAAATAGCTTCACTGGCTGTATCCAAAATGGTTTGCAGGCGGCGGCGTTCCTGTTCTAGTTCGGCCGTGCGCGCCAGCACGCGCTGTTCCAGTTCGGCCGCCTGTGTTTGCAACTGTTGGTATAGTTGGGCGTTCTCAATGGCAATGGCTACCTGGTTGGCAAATGCTTGTAGTCGTTGCGGACTCTGATCGGCAAAGTTGCCTTTGTATTGGCTGGCGAGGACGATGAACCCCAGCAGGGCGCCTTTGCTGCGCACCGGGGCAATGGCATAAGATTGAACCCAACTGACATCCAGGTAGTTGCGCCAGGAGACAGGATCGGTGAGGACAACGGGTTCGCTGGCGCGGGCAACGGTTCGCAGCCGGGTGGAGGTTGCCAGGGGCCAGCGCTGCGCCAGGATAGCGGCGGCTTTTGTCGCCGTGCCCGGGTACGCTTTCAGCCGCGCCACGTAAACGTCTTCGTTATCCAACAGCAAAATGGCGGCTGAGTCGTGGGGAACCACTTCCTGGATGTGGGCCAGGACCGCCTCGAGGACGTCGTCCAGGTGCAGGCTGTGGCTGAGTTTAGCGGCCGTTTCCAACAAGGCCGTGGCTAAGGTGCGCTGCGCCTGCTCAGCTGCGGCGGCCAGCCAGCGGTTGGTGACGTCACGGGCCATAATTTGCACGGCCGTTTGCCCCTGATAAGGCAGCGTGACGGCCGTTCGTTCCAGATAAAGCGCTGCGCCATCATGGCGCGTCAGGATTATTAAGGTGGGCGTTGTCACCTCATTTTGTGGATCGCACGCAGCGAGGTGTTCATACCCATCCAGGATGAATTGGGTGATAGCCTGATTCCGTAAATCCTGGGCGCCGGGGACACATAGTAAACGAGCGGCCGCTTCATTCGCCAGTAAAATCTGGTCATCACGCACGATCAGAATAGCGTCGGGGGCATTGGCAAACAAACGCCGGTATCGTTCTTCGCTGTCCCGAATTTGCCGCGAGGCGCGATGCCGGTACAGCGCCATTTGAATGGTGCTGTGCAGTTCACGCTCGGCAAAGGGCTTGAGAATGTAGCCAAAAGGTTCGCCGATCTGGGCGCGTTGGAGGGTCAAATCGTCAGCATAGGCGGTCAGATAGATGATCGGGATATCTTGCTGCGCTTGAATTTGAGCGGCCGTTTCAATACCGTCCATCTCCCCTTGCAGTCGAACGTCCATCAGGATCAGGTCTGGCTGAAAAGCGGCCACTGCGTTGATGGCTGCGGCGCCGCTGGCGACAATGGCCGGCACTGTGTACCCCATACGCTGCAACTGCATACGGATGTCCAAAGCAATAATGCTCTCGTCTTCAACAATCAGAATGCTGGCGATTGTCATGATACGCTATCCTGAACTTGCCAAAGGGCGTGTTTCATCCAAGAGGAATTCCTTCCTTGTTGACACGGGAAAGGTGATGGTAAAAACAGTATGATAGGCATTATCTGGGTCCCAATTAGCCGTGTGGGACGTACCCTTTAACTGCCTGACCAGGGTAGCGACTAATTGTAGGCCTAACGAAGCTGTATTTTGTACGTCTATTGTGGCCGGTAAGCCAACGCCATTATCGCTCACCTCCAGGGTGGCTTCACCCTTGGCGATTGGCTGCAACGTGATCAACACGTCACCCTGCCTGTCATCTGTAAACGCATGTTTGAACGCATTGGAGACCAGTTCATTGAGAATAAGGCCGCAGGGAACGGCCGTATCAATGCCCATATACAGTGACGCTAATGATAAATGCACCCGAATGCGACTTTCATCCACGCGATACACACGTACCAGATAATTGACCAGGCTCGTTACATATTCGGCAAAGTCAATGTGCGCCAGATTCGGCGACTGGTACAACTGTTCATGAATCAAAGCCATCGAGCGCACCCGATTCTTGCTATCTTCAAAAACAGCGCGCGCAGCGGGATCATGCAACCCTTCCAGTTGCAAATTCAACAGGCTGGAAATAATTTGCAAATTGTTTTTAACACGGTGATGAATTTCCTTGAGCAAGATCTCTTTTTCCAACAAGGATGCTTGAATTTGCGCCTCAGCCTGTTGTTTCGCGATCAGGCTGTCCTGAAACGCATTAAACCACTGCACCAGCTCGGCGATCTCGTCATGCCCGTGTGTGGGCAGCGGCGCCTGCAAGGCTGCGGGCATTGTTTGTAACTGCTGAAAGCGATGGGTGATCGTGCGAATGGGCAACACAACATCCCGATTGTATAAAAAGGCAGCAAAACCGATGATGGCAAAGCACAAGAATGACATAACGAGTGTGGTGCGGCCGATGCTCGCTGTTTTCGCCGTTAACGTTTGCAAGGGAACCAGGCCAAGCACCAACCAGCCGCTTTTGGCCGAGCGGACATAGCTAATGGCAACCGCCTGATCATCTACTTCCTGGATAAACGTGCCCTCAACACTCGTGAAAAGCTGCGCAAAAGAGTCACTGACAAACTGTCCCAGCAAGGCCTGGTCAGGGTGGTACACAACGCGATTTTGACCATCCAACACCATCAGGTAAGCATTATCGTCCAGATTCGCCTGCTGGAAATGGTCATACAAATCGGCCACACTGTAATTAACCAGAAACAAGGCTATCGGCCGCGGCTGTAGGGTCTGGTGATCGGTGGTTTGCAAAATTTTGGCGGCCGTTATCACCTTTTTATGTGACGAATTGACGTTAACATTTTCCTCTATGCCTGTCCAGGTGACAAAGCCGTTATTTTGCAGCGCGCGCTGAAACAGATCTTCGTGAACGTCGTGGCGAATATTTTCGACATTGAGCGTATCGCCAACGTGATAATGGGCGTTATGAACCGTAAAGATGTCAATAGACACAAGTCCGCGCAAATTAGAGTACCCATTGAGGATGTAGCCGATGCGCGCCTGGGTAGCCAGCGCGGTGAAGGTATTGAGCGTGTCTGCTTCATCTGCCAGGACGTGACGAATTTCTTCCACGCCAGAGATGTTGGCGATTAAGCTTTCAATTTGCTCAAGCTGCAAGTCGAGGTAATCGCGCTGATTGCAGACTAGCGCCAAGGTGTAGCGAATGGTCTCTTGCTGCAAAATGGTGCGCGAAGTATGGAAAGCGGTAAAACCGATAACAATGACAGGCAAAATGCTCAGGAAAATGAGGTACCCGATGAACTGCTGAATGATCCCAGATTTTTGTAGTCGTGTGCGCATCGCGTTTAGTCTACATTCTCAGCCGTGATCAAGATAACATCAATAAGTGTCTGCGCGGGAAGCTGCTCCCCTTGTAAGGCGCGCAGCGCGTACCAGACACCCAGGTATCCTTGTTCGGCCGCCTGTTGGTCAATGGTTGCCTGGAGTGCGCCGGCGCGGATGGCGCCTTTGGCTTCGTTCAGGGCATCGTAAGCGGCAACCAGGACATCGGGTCGGTTTGCTTCTTGCAAATATTGGATAGCGCCCAGGGCCATCATATCGTTGGCGCAAAAAAGAGCGGCGATGTTGGGGTAGGCGATAAACAGTTCCTTTGCCACCAGATAGCCCTCATCTATTTTCCAGTTGGCCGTGGTGCTGGCGACAACGGTAATGTTGGGGTTTTCGGCGAACGCTTGCAGCGCCCCCTGTTTGCGGTCTTCGCCGTTTTGCGCGCCGTGGATACCTTCGAGAATGGCGACTGCGGCCGGCGCTGTCATCTGTCGGCTGATATATTGCGCCGACAGGTAAGCGCCAAGCCGGTTGTCAACGCTGATGTAGGGCACGTTTTGTAATCCCAGCGCAGCCGAGTAATCGGGGTTGAGCTGATTATCAATGTTAATGACCACAATCCCGGCATCCTGTGCTTTTTTGAGAACGGGAATCAGTTCGAGTGAATCGCCAGGAGCAATGACAATGGCATCTACCTGATCTTGTATGAGTTCATCTACCAAACCGATCTGCTGCTCGATAGACGTTTCCTGCGCGGCCGTTTTGACAATTAATTGGACGCCAAATTCTGCTTCGGCGCGGCGCGCCCCTTTTTCCATCTCCACAAAGAAGGGGTTGGTGAGGGTTTTCATGACCAGGGCAATGCGTGGGACGGCAGGTAGCCTGTCCACATCGACAGCGGGTGATGGCGCAGCCTGGTTGAGGAGGGGAACGGCCGTACCCTCTCTCCCCGCTGCACATGCTGCCGTGAAACCAATAACCGCAATCAATAAAAATTGGGTCAACTTATCCATAGGCCGCTCCCTCGAAACTGATGAAGGACAGATTTTCATGGCCGGTGGCGTGTCATGTTCATCAACTCTTCCTTTCCGATTAACTTCCATTGTAGAGAATATGATACTGTTTGCGCAAGGGGGATGCAGCCG
This sequence comes from Anaerolinea sp., assembly GCA_014879875.1. GTDB lineage: Bacteria > Chloroflexota > Anaerolineae > Promineifilales > Promineifilaceae > JACSRF01. The sequence goes on along the minus strand of JACSRF010000486.1, from coordinate 4,052 downwards.
CTGGCAGGTAGCATGATAGACATAAATATGTTAGACTGCTCACCGACCACCGATTATTGACACCACTCACCGATCCTGATGACGACCACGAATAACGTTCCCCCACCCGTTTCGCTGCGCCAGACCAATGCCAGCCGTTTGTTGTGGCGCGCGTATGGGTATTTACGGCCGTATCGCCGCTATGCCACCGCCGCTTACCTGGTCATGTTGGTCATCAACCTGCTGGCATTGGTGACGCCGCAGTTGGTGCGCTGGATCGTAGATCAGGGCATTCGCCAGCAAAACCTGACCCTGCTTGGTTGGTCGGTGGCCGGGCTGCTGGGGCTGACGGTGGTGCGCAGTGTTTGCAGCTATTGGGAAAATCGCTGGGTGGAGGTGGCGTCGCAGAGCGTGGCCTATGATTTGCGCAACGCCATCCATGACAAATTGGGCGAACTCTCCTTTTCTTACCACGACCGCGCGCAAACAGGGCAGTTGCTTTCGCGCGCGGTGCAAGATGTGGAACGGATTCGTTTTTTGACCGGGCGCGCCACGCTGCGATTGGTGGAAGGGGGCATCCTGCTGCTGGGCACGGCCGTTTTCCTGCTGCTGATGAATCCCCGCCTGGCGCTGCTCACCCTGGCGGCCATGCCCTTGCTGGTGCATCGCGCTTTCCAGTTTGGCCGTCATTTTCGGCCGTTGTCCGCCGCCATTCAGCAGCAGTTAGCCGTGCTGACCACCCGTCTGGAGCAAAATCTGCGCGGCGCGCGCATTGTGAAGGCATTTGCCCAGGAAGACGCCGAAATCGAACGCTTTGACACCGACAACCAGGCGTGGTTCACGCTGGCGGCGCGGGCGGCGCAGTTGCAAGCGTTTAATGGGCCGGCCATTGATTTCATCGCCAATCTGGCGACGGTGACCATTATCTGGTATGGCGGCTACCTGGTCATTCAGGGGCAGCTCACGCTGGGGGAACTGGTCGCCTTTTCCACCTATCTGGGACAGCTTGTGGGGCCGGTGCGCCGCCTGGGGATGATTGTGCCCGCGCTGGCGATGGCCGCCGCGTCGGCCGAGCGCATTTTTGAGATTTTGGATGCCCGCGTGGAGGTGGCCGACGCGCCCGACGCCATCCCGCTGCCACCGGTGCAGGGACACGTCCAGTTTACAGATGTCTCCTTTGCTTATTTTGGGCGACATAAGGTATTGCAGCAGATCACCTTCACCGCGCAGCCGGGGCAGGTGATCGCCCTGTTGGGGGCTACGGGGTCTGGCAAATCTACGATTACCAATTTGATCCCCCGTTTTTATGATGCGACGAGCGGCCGGATCACCATTGACGGCCATGACATCCGCGACGTGACCATTAATTCGCTGCGTGACCAGATTGGCATTGTGCTGCAAGAGACGACGCTGTTTGCCGACACCATTCGCGCCAACATCGCTTTCGGTCGTCCTGGCGCCAACGACGAGGAGATCATCGCCGCCGCGCAGGCCGCCCAGGCGCATGAGTTTATTATGGAAACGGCCGTTGGCTACGACACCCACGTCGGCGAACGGGGCGTCACCCTGTCTGGTGGGCAGCGGCAGCGCGTCGCCATCGCCCGTGCCCTGCTCAAAGACCCGCGCATCCTCATTCTTGACGACGCCACCTCCAGCGTAGACACGGCCACCGAACACCTGATTCAACTCGCCTTACAGCGCCTCATGCAGGGGCGCACCTCCTTTGTCATTGCGCAGCGGCTGAGCACCGTGCGCCAGGCGGATTTGATTTTGGTGTTGGAACGGGGGCGGGTGGCGGCGGCCGGTACGCATGAGGAGCTGCTGCGCACGTCGGAGTTGTATGCGTTAATTTATCAACAACAGTTGCGGAAGTAGGTGGCCGGTGGTCGGTAATCGGTGGCCGGTAATCGGTAATCGGTGGCCGGTAATCGGTAATCGGTGGCCGGTAATCGGTAATCGGTGGCCGGTAATCGGTGGTCGAAATATGCTGCGCCGTTCACCGATTACTGATAACCGTTTACTGATAACCGATAACCGATAACAGGTGATTATGAGTTTCTCGATTGGCACAACGAATCCAAACATGGGGCCGCGCGGCGCGCTGGAGCGGTTTGGCGAGGAGACGGAGCGGCAGGCCATTAATTGGCGCGTGGGGCTGCGGCTGCTGGCTTATTTACGGCCGCATTGGGCGCGCATGACCCTGGCGTTTGTCTGTATGCTGGCCGCTTCGGGGCTGACCTTGCTCACCCCGTACCTGGTGAAGGTCGCCATTGACCAGCATATCGCGCAAGGGGACATCGCCGGACTCAATCGGGTCGCCTTGCTGACGGCGCTCGCCTTTTTGGGCATTTTTGCGACCAGTTGGGCGCAGCGGTATTTGCTCGCCTGGGTGGGACAGCGAGTGTTGGCGACGCTGCGGGCGCAGTTGTTCCGCCATTTGCAGGCGCTGCCGTTGGGGTATCACGACACGCACATCGTCGGCGTGACCATTTCGCGGGTGATTAATGACGTGGCCGTGATTAATGAGCTGCTGTCACAAGGATTGATCCAGTTGGTGGGCGACCTGCTGGTGCTGGTGGGCATCATTGTCGTGATGGTGACGATGGATGCGGAGCTGGCGCTGCTGTCGTTTGCCGTACTGCCATTGATGGTGCTGGCGACGATTCTGTTTGCGCGGCGGGCGCAAGTCGCTTTCCGCGAGACGCGGGCGAAGATCGCCCACGTGGTGGGCGACCTGGCGGAGAATATTTCCGGGATGCGCGTGATTCAAGCGTTTGCGCAGGAGGGCGCATCGCGGGAGCGGTTTGAGGAAGCGAACCGGGCGAACCGCGAGGCCAATGTGGAGGCGATGTCGCTGTCGTTTGTGTTTTTGCCGACGGTGGACTTTTTAGGGATGCTGGCAACGGCCGTTGTGCTCTGGTTTGGCGGGCGGGCGGTGGCGCAAGGGGAGCTGACGCTGGGAATTGTCGTCGCTTTTCTGGCCTACGTGACGCGCTTTTTCCAGCCCATCCAGGAGTTGAGCCAGATTTACACCACCTTGCAGGCGGCGATGGCCGGCGGCGAGCAGGTGCTGCGCCTGCTGGACACGCAGCCAGAGGTGGCCGACGCGCCGGACGCCATCGAGACGCCGCCCATTGTGGGGCGCGTGGAACTGCGCGACGTGTCGTTTAGTTACCGAGGGGACGCGCGCGTGCTGCACGGGATCAACCTGACCATCGCCGCCGGGCAGACGGTAGCCCTGGTGGGGCCGACGGGCGCGGGCAAAAGCTCGATTGCCAACCTGGTGGCCCGTTTTTATGAGGTGACGGATGGCGCGGTGTTGATTGACGATCTGGATGTGCGTGCAGTGACACAGCAGTCGCTGCGCCGCCAGATGGGGCTGGTTCCGCAAGACCCGTTTCTGTTCGCCGGCACGGTGGCGGATAATGTGCGCTTTGGTCGGCCGGATACGGCCGTCGCCAGCGTCATCGCCGCGGCAGAGCTGGCGAATGCCCATTCATTCATCACGGCGCTGCCGGATGGGTACGACACGGAGATTTTGGAAGGGGGGGTGAATCTGTCTGTGGGGCAGCGGCAGTTGATCTGCATTGCGCGGGCGGCGCTGGCGGACCCGCGCATTTTGATTTTAGATGAGGCGACGGCGAGTGTGGACACGGTGACGGAGACGTTGATCCAGGAAGCGCTGCAACGGCTGCTGCACGGCCGCACGGCGTTGGTGATCGCGCACCGGCTGAGTACGATTCGCAATGCAGACGTGATTTGTGTGGTGGAAGACGGCCGTCTGGTGGAGCAGGGCGCGCACGAAGAGCTGCTGGCGCAGCGGGGTCACTATTACGCGCTGTACGAGCAGCAGTTTGTTACGGCCGTGTCGCAGGAGAAGGGCGGGGATTAGGCGTACAGTCTACGGCATACACCTCATACCCCGCGATCGTTTCGCCATCAGACAACTGGTACTGGCTGAATATCGCTCGCAGGTCCGATTCCGGCAGATCCCCTTCCTCCAGGACATCATAGACCGAGGAGAACTGCCGTCGAAACAAGACGCTTTCACTCAAGGCGACAGGGGATTCGAC
>JACSRF010000495.1 GCA_014879875.1 Anaerolinea sp. | reverse complement strand
GGATGCGTGTGGTGGGCGGCTATTCATGATCATGACCATCCCTGACCGCAAAAGCGATCTACCACGGCGCACCACCTCGCATGAAAATACAACGATTATGGCAGCGAAGGACGCTCATTAAATCATGAACTCAACTGAAGTTTCCCCTACCCCTATCATGCCCGTCCAGCAAGCCGAGCGTATCCAGATTGTGGATATTCTGCGCGGGTTTGCCTTGTTTGGTATCCTCTTGGTTAACATGGCCTTATTCAGCCATCCATTCCAACACCTTCTCTTTCCCATGGACCCTGCTTTAGCTTGGTACGACCGCGCCGCTGTGTGGCTCATTCATTTTCTTGGCGAGGGCAAATTCTACGCGCTCTTTTCCATGCTTTTCGGGCTGGGGCTGACCCTGCTGATGGATCGTGTTGAGGCGCGTGGCGGCCGATTCGTGCCCCTCTACCTGCGGCGTTTGCTTATTCTGCTCGTGATCGGTGTAATACACGCCTTCCTGATTTGGATGGGCGACATCCTGATCCTGTACGCGCTGCTTGGTTTCCTGCTGATCCTCTTCCGCAAAGCGAAGCCGCGCACTTTACTGATTTGGGCGGTCATTCTCATCGCCCTTCCCCTGTTGTTCAATGTTGTTGTTACTGGCCTGGTCGAACTGGGTCGCTCCTCCCCCGAAGGAGCGGTGCAGATTGATGCGGCGTTTGCCGAGGCTGAGGCCGGCTTCGTCACCGATCTCGAACGCGCTAACCACGTCTATTCAAGCGGAAATTTCCTCGAAATCACCGCACAACGCATCTACGACTATACCAGCATGGGGCTATCTGCGTTCTTCGTGATGGGTTTCAACGTGCTGGGCATGTTCCTGATAGGGGTCTATTTCGGCAAGCGGGAAATTTTCAAAAACCTGGAAGCCAATCGGAACTTCTTTCGCAAACTGCTGTTCTGGGGATTGCTCATCGGCCTGGCAGGAAATGCGCTCTATGCCACCCTCATCATATCGCTCCCGCGCGTCGAACTCTCCGGGCCGCTGCTGCTGGCGACTGTGGCGCAAGGGGTTGGCGCACCGCTGCTGACCCTTGCCTATGTGTCCGCATTTTGCCTGTTGGCGCTTTCGCCTGTTTGGGGCGAACGGCTTAAAGTACTGGCCCCTGTCGGGCAAATGGCGCTGACCAATTACCTGACGCAATCCACCGTTTGCACCCTCATTTTTTACAATTATGGGCTGGGCTTTTTTGGTAAAATGGGCGCGGCGTTGGGCATCGGCCTGACGGTGGCGATTTATTTGCTGCAAATTCCCTTTAGCCATTGGTGGATGAAACGGTTCCGGTATGGCCCGGCTGAATGGCTCTGGCGCTCGTTGACCTATGGCAAACGCCAGCCGTTAAAGAGAGTTTAGTACCTTTCCAGTAAGATGTTTGCATGATGTACAAGAATTTTTAACGCAAAGGGGCAAAGGAAGAAAAAGAAGAAAGGCGCAAAGGATTTTCTTCTTCTTTACCTCTTTGCCTCTTTGCCTCTTTGTCTCTTTGTGCCTTTGCGTTAAATTCTTTTCTGGCTTGTCCAGGTTAGGAGGGGTTGTCATGATACTTACCGAACTTAATTTTTTCTCTGAAAGTCTGGGCTTGCGCTCGGCTATGAACGTCATCCTGCCCCAACCGACGCCTGGCGAAATCAGCCGCTCCAGCTACCGCACGCTCTATCTGCTGCACGGCCACTCTGATGATCACACCGCCTGGCAGCGCTGGACCTCTATCGAGCGATATGTAGAAGGCTTGAACATGGCGGTGGTCATGCCCGCCGTCAATCTTAGTTTTTACACAGATATGATACATGGCGGCCGTTACTGGACGTTTGTCAGCGAAGAAGTGCCGGCGCTGGTGCGACGCATCTTCCCGCTTTCGCCCGCCCGCGCCGACAATTTTGTCGCCGGTCTCTCGATGGGTGGATATGGCGCTTTCAAACTGGCCCTGGCCCACCCGGAACGTTTCGCCGCCGCCGCCAGTCTGTCTGGCGCGGTAGATATTCGCTACATTGTGGCCGAGGATGGCCCAGACCGGGACGAGGTCTGGCTGGCGGGGATGCGGAACATCTTTGGCGCGGACCTGAAAAAAGTTGCCGACAGCGAAAATGACCTGAGAACCCTGGCCAGGCAAGCAGCCCAGGCCGGGGAAACGCCGCGCTTATACCAATGCTGCGGTAGCGAAGATTTCCTTTACCAGAACAACCTGGGCTTCCGCAATTTCCTGCGCGCCCTGCCCCTCGACCTGACCTATGAAGAAGGGCCTGGGGAACATACCTGGAATTACTGGGACAAAATGATTCAAAGGGCGCTGGATTGGATGGTGGGATAGGGGCGGTCTCTGGGATCGGGATTTTGGCCGCTTTCGCCGGGTTGAGCGGCCTGGTTTAGGCGGCCGTCTTTGCGCAGCGCAAACGCGGTGGCTGATTTTGGCGCGGCACGTTTCCAACTGTGTGTCATCTTGACACCTCTTTCACCCGCAAAAAAAGTTCCCGTTTTGCCAATACCAGCACCGTCGCCGCCGCCAGCCAAACCAGCGCGTTCACCATCATGAACCAGGTTTCATAGAGCCGGTCAAGGTATAGCAGATTGCTCAGGTTGATCGCCAGATGGAAGACAGTCGCCAACAACACATTGAAACCCGTATCCTGCACCAACGTATACATCACAATTGAGTACGACACGATTAACAGCGCCAGAAAGAAAACAACGAATGGCCCTGCGGCGAAGAATTGGACATGGATGGGAAACCACAAGACGCCCACCAGGATGGAGGAATACAGCCCGCGCAGGCGTGTATCCAGCTTTTTGTGCAGGTAGCCGCGCCAGCCAATTTCTTCGCCCAGCGCCCCCAACGGCGCCCAGAGGATGACCAGCCACAATGAGTCATAGAGCGCCAACGGCGCGGCAGCCTCTTGAGGGATGAAGCGGCCGATACCAGCCACAATCAGGTTTAATCCTATCGGGATCAGGACTACCAGCAGGTAACGCCGCATGGACGTCTCTGGCGTAAAGAAGGCGATCTTATGTCCATCCCGGCGAAAAATTAGTAACATTAACAGGGCGGCAATGCCTGTCGCCCACTGCGCCAGCCCGATTTCAGTGGGCAGCAGACCGGTTTCCTGCTGCACGCCGCCTAACAGTATGAGAAAGAACCAGGTCAAACCGTAGAATACAGCGACACGAATAATCATTATTTTCTCCCGGCGTAGTTTGCTTTGGTTCGTTTGCCAACCAACCAGCCAACTAACCAACCGCTAAATTCTAAATTCCTCTATAGCGCGTAATTTCCAGACCTGACGCGCTCAATCAGGCTGTTCAGCCAGGCAAGCGCCGCGCGATTGCTTACGATGCCATATTCCAGAGTGGAGACGCTCAGAAAAAATGCGCGCACATCTTCACGGCTTTCTATTTGTTCCTGATACATGGCGTAAATCTGGTTATAAACGGCCAGCGTTTGCTCTATGACCGCGATTTGCCGGGCTAATAAAGCAATGAGCTCCTCATCGGAGAGATAGCCGCCAAAATAGACCTGGATTAGAAATGGCTCGCGGAATGGCTGAGGTGGCAAAGGGGTGCTTAACCAGCGGTGCAGTTCGTCACGGCCGTTCTGGGTGATGTGGTAAATTTTCGCATCCAGTCGTTCTTCCCGCTCAATAATTTCTTGGGTCACATAGCCTTCTTCGGTCAATCCGGCCAGGGTGCGGTAAATCTGGCTTTGGTTGGCCGGCCAAAAATGGCTGACTGACCGGTCAAAGGCTTTTTTCAGGTCGTACCCTGTGGCGGGCCGGAAAGACAAAAACCCCAGGATTGCGTGTTTGAGAGACATTTGTGTACTCCAATACCAGGCTTTTGTGGAAAAGTTGGTTGGTTGGTTTGTCTGCCAACCAACCAACTGAGCAGCTACACTCCAAATTATCCCACACAGTTGTAGTACTTATACTATAGTGTTAGTACTATAGTATAAGTGCTTTATATTGTCAAGATAATAACCCCTTCGTTGTGAAACCTGTAACTGTTCACTCCCCTGTCGGTTGAGCCTGTCGAAACCGATCCCCCTTCGACATGCTCAGGGGGCGGGGGTGAATGATTACTGAAACCTTTGCCTATCGTGAAGCGTAAAGCCGCCAGATGAGACAAATGTATAGAAAAGCAAGGAGACTGCTGATGAAAGCGATTGTGTACACAAAATACGGTCCGCCCGATGTGCTGCAACTTCAAGAGGTAAAAAAACCCGCCCCTAATGAAGATCAAGTTCTGGTAAAAATTCAGGCAGCCTCCGTCAACGCCGCTGACTGGCATCTGCTGACCGCCGACATTTTCCTGGTGCGTCTGATGATGGGGCTGTTCAAGCCCAAATACCCCATTCTCGGCGCAGACATTGCCGGCCGGGTCGAAGCGATTGGTAAAAACGTCAGGCAGTTCCGGCCAGGAGATGAGGTTTTTGGGGACATTTTTGGCGGTGTCGCGGGCGGCTTTGCCGAGTATGCGGCCGTTCCGGAAAAGACGTTGGCTTTGAAACCGGCCGATCTCTCGTTTGAGCAAGCAGCAGCCGTGCCGTTGGCGGCCGTCACTGCCTTACAGGGTTTGCGCGATAAAGGGCAGATTCAGCCGGGGCAAAAGGTGTTGATAAACGGCGCGTCGGGCGGAGTGGGCACGTTTGCGGTGCAGATTGCCAAAGCGTTTGGGGCGGAGGTAACGGCCGTTTGCAGCACGCGCAACGTGGAAATGGCGCGCTCGTTGGGCGCCGATCACGTCATTGATTACACCCAGGAGAATTTCACCGAAAATGGGCGGCAATACGATCTGATTCTCGCCGCCAACGGCTACCATCCGCTTGCGGCGTACAAACGCGCCTTAGCCCCCCAAGGTGTCTATGTCATGTGCGGGGGAGCGCCAAAGCAGATGTTTGAGGCGCTGATTTTAGGACCGCTGATGTCTAATAAGGGGGGCAAACGGCTGGTCAGTTTATCGGCCAAAGCCAACCAACAAGATTTGTTGGCGATCAAGGAACTGCTGGAAGCGGGAAAAGTTGCTCCGGTGATTGACAAACGATACCCATTGCCTGAGACGCCTGAGGCGCTGCGTTATCTTGGCGCCGGGCACGCCCGTGGCAAGGTCGTCATCACGATTGTGGCATAAAGTGGGGGAAACGGCCGTTGCGGGGAACGGCCGTTTTTTTTGTCATCATATGTAAAAAATACTTGACATTGGGTAAAGAATATAATACTATCTGTCAATAATACATTACTAAAAGTAAAATATACAAAACAAAGCGAGGAAACAATGTCCTATCAAGAAAAAAACATCACGGTATCTCTGGTCTGTTACACCCTGGTTTTAGGCTTTTTTCTGACGCGCCTGTCTCAAATGCGCCAGAACGGAGACCTGAACTCGGTTGATGTCTTTAGTCTGTGGGCCGCTGTCATTGTCCTCTCGATCATCATCATCATCATTGTCGGCGTCATCTTCATGCATGCCGGTTCTGCCATCATCGAGGTTATCAAAACAGGCGAAGAAGACCCAAAGATTGATGATTCTGAAGACGAGCGAGACAAATTAATAGATTTAAGAGGAACAAAGGTGGCTTATCTGGTCTTCTCCGGCGGCGTTTTTCTGGCAATGCTCACATTCGCCTTTGGCCAGCCGCCGTTGGTCATGTTCACCTTGCTCATCCTATCCGGCTTGGTGGCGCAGGCGCTGAGCGATATTTCCAGACTGGTGCTCTATCGGAGGGGATTCTAAGATGGGCAAGAGCCGGGTTACCAACAACATTCGCAAATTGCGTTTTTATCATAATGAAATGACGCAGCAAGAGCTGGCGGAAAAAGTCGGTGTGACGCGGCAAACCATTGTCGCCATTGAAAATGCCAAATACTCCCCTTCCCTGGAACTGGCTTTTCGCATTGCGCTCGTCTTTGACTCACCGTTGGAAGAAGTATTTTGCTACGCTCCCAAAGACGATCCTGTCTAAATCGAAGGTCGTAATACCATACAACATGGAGGATTTATGATGAAAGCAGCTATCTACACAGAATACGGATCGCCCGATGTTTTACACCTGCAAGAGGTAGCGAAGCCGACGCCGAAAGAGAATGAAACATTGATCAGGGTTGTGGCAACGGCCGTTAACTATGGTGACCTGATCGCCCGCAATTTCCGCTACATCTCCGCCGCCGAATTCAACATGCCGTCGCCGCTCTGGCTGCCGGCGTGCCTCTCTTTTGGCTGGCGCAAACCCAAAAATCCTATCTTGGGCAGCGAGTTTTCCGGGGAAGTAGTAACCGTTCACCCCCGCCGGTTGAGCTTGTCGAAACCGGCGGGGGTGAACGGTTACAGTGCCTTGAGGTCAAGGAGCGTGTAATGCAAACTCATTTCCTTACCGAACCAGGCTATGACCGCTCACGGCCACCGTCCTACCGCTACTCATCTTGCGGCTGCTGCAGGACCGCTATCACTTCCGCTTCGCGCTGGAGAAGCAGCCGCCCGGCGTATTGTGCGCCAAACCAGAAAACAGCCCCGGCGTAGACGCCGCCTAAGATAACGCCAATCAACCCCAGCCAGGGCAGGTCGCGCCAAAAAGCTAAGGCCAGGAGAATGACGAGGGGCAAGGTAACGAGACCAAAAATTGGCGGCAGCAACAGCAGGCTGGCCAGGCTGGCCTGACAACCGCCACCGGCCCGGCCGCCGCGCATCTGTTTGCTTTCGACGTTAATGCGCATGGGGAAACGAACGGAGAACACGGCCGTAACCGCCATCCCCGCCACCCCCATCACCAACCCGGTGAGCGCCCCAACCAGACTTTGCCAATTGGGCGCCAGGGCCACGATAATGGCGCTAACCACCAGGTAAGGCACGCTAACCGCGGCAGTCAACGCCAACCCCTTCGCCAGAAAAATGCGCTGGCGCGGCACAGGTGTTGCCATCAAAGCGGGCAGTCCGCTGCCTTCCCAGCCCAACATATTTTGAGTCAACGCCCAGAAGTTAAGCAAGGCGTAAATGGGCAGAGCGATCCCGATCCAGGGGGGCAGTTCCGCCGAGATATCGCCGTTGAAGATCAACGCGCCAGCCATGATAAGGGGCATGATTAACATTTGCAGGATACCTATCCGACGATTGGGCGTGCGCCAGACGGAGCGCAGCTCTTTAAGGGCTAGTTGGGCCACATCGGCCGGCAGCCAGGTGAAAAAGAGGCGCCAATTGATGATTGACGCGGCCGTCTTCTTTTGCTTTTCGGGGCGGGGCGGCAGTGAGAACAAAAATCCTTCGCCGGTGGTTAAGCGCATGAGCAGCTGCCACCAGCCCCAGGCAATTATGAACAACAAAATGGTCGAATAGCCTAACCAGAAGAACGACTCACCCCACTGCCCGGCGGTGGCCCGTTCAATTGCCCGCGCGGCTGCTCCCGTTGGCAGCCATTGCAGCGTTGCCAGGGGGCTGAAGGCGCGTATTTGCTCTTCCGTCACCGCCGCAGTCACATTGTCCACGAGGCGGGTGAAGCCGACTTGCAAGAAGTAACAAGAGGCGCCCAATAAGGAGGCGACGACGATGGCGAGATCGCGAAAACGCCGGCTCTGCAAAATGCCGCCAACGGCCGTTATGACCCATTGACCGATCAGCACAGCATGAGCGTAACTGAGCAGCAGGGCTAATAACACAACCGGCAGCGCCAAACCACCGCCCCAACCCACAAGGACAGCGACGAACAGTGGCAGCATCAAATAGGTGGGGTAATCAAACAACGTGCCGAGCAGGACGCTGGCGACCAATTCCCGGCGTGGCAGCGGGTAAACGAGCAAGCGGGTGATGTCCAATCCTTCATTAAGGGAGGAAACAACAATGGGGAAGATGAGCCAGATCAACCAGATTGCCGTTAAAACTACCCCCAATAGTTCAGCCGGCCACTGGTCGGGCAGCCGTAAATAACCGACGCCGGTAGCGACTGCCGCTCCCACCACCAGGGGCAGCACGAGCAGGATAACGAACAGTGCGTTGGCAATTCGGCCTCGCTCGCGTGAAAACTGGCGCAGCGTCAGCCGCCCCCGCAGGTAAAAAAGCGTTTTTAAGCGACGCCGATCTAAGCCCATTAATTCAGCCAAGATAATCGTTTCTCCGTTGTTCCTTCTTCGTCAGCGCCGACAGCGTGCAGGAAGATATCCTCCAGTGTGGCTGCTTCGCCTCTTTGCGCCCGTTCGCGCAGTTCGGGAATAGTGCCCTCGGCGACGAGACGGCCGTTGGCGATAACGCCTACGCGGGTACACAGCCGCTCCACCACCTCTAAAATGTGTGAGGAGAAGAAAATAGTCGCGCCGCGCGCCCGCAACTGCTGCAACACGTCGCGGATCGCCCGCCCGGATACGGCGTCAATCCCTTCAAATGGTTCGTCCAGGAAAAGAACGCGCGGCCCATGCACCAGGGCGGCCGCCAGGGCCGTTTTTTTGCGCATCCCATGGGAATAATCAATGATCAGTTTATCGGCGTCATCCCCTTTCAGGTCCAGCAAGTCTAGCAGTTCGTCGGCACGCTGGTTGACTTCTTGCTGAGGCACGCCATACATGGCCCCGGCAAAACGGACGAATTCGCGGGCGGTTAGCCGTTGGTACAGGTTGAGTCCTTCCGGCAAAACGCCAATTTGCCGTTTGGCGACCAGCGGCTCTTGCCAGATGTCAATGCCGTTGATACGCGCGAGGCCGCCGGTCGGCCGTAACAAGCCCACCAGCATGTTAATCGTGGTGGATTTGCCGGCTCCGTTAGGCCCCAGAAAGCCAAAAAACTCCCCGGCATCCACGGTGAGATTGAGTTGGTCAACGGCCGTCTTTTTGTCAAAACGCCGGGTCAGGTTAATGGTTTCAATGGCTGGAACAAGCATAGACATTTATCTCCTGGGTATTTTCATAAAACGATGTCTATTATACGGAGAAAGGGGGTGAGGGGTAACGGCAAGGCGCAAATCCAGTTCCGTTACTTATGCTTCTGGTGCAGCGTCATTGGTTTCGGGCAGCACGCTGATAACGGCCGTACACACATCCAACCAATCCAGATATGCCTGCTCGATGGTCATGCCCAATTCCAGCGTCAACCGCCACAGCGTTCTCACGCGGTCTATATCTGGCTTCTCCAGTGGCGGCACGGGAATCTGCTCAAACGCGGCCAGTCGCTTCACGTGCCCTGCCCGCTGCCCGGCAATCAGCGCCAGCAGCGTCTCGTTAGAGAGCGATGCCCCAAAGAACATCTGCACCAGGAACGCCTCCCGATTCACCGGCAGCGATTGTTCCGTATGCAGCCAGCGCGTCAGTTCCGCCCGGCCGGCGTCGGTGAGGTGAAACACTTTGCGGTTCGGCCGTTCTGCCTGCACCTCTACTTCATGCCTCACCCAGCCATCCTCCTGCATTTTGCTCAACGTGCGGTAAATCTGCGACTGGTCTGCCTGCCAAAAGTGAGCTACCGATTGATCAAATGCCTGGGTTTTTAAATCGTAGCCGGTCATCGGCATGACAGACAAAATGCCCAGAATTGCATGGTGTAAAGACATCGGGATTCCCTCCGGTAAATGAATTTGTACCTTGACAATTATATAGGATAAATATAATATATGCAATATCCTATATAAACAAAAAGGACTATTTGTTATGATTTTGCAACTCAGCAGCGAACAAGTGTGGCAGGTTATTGAAAAAGAAATGTTCGCCATCATTGGCATGGTGACGGCGAAGCAGGAAGCGCGTACAGTGGGGGTGGTTTACGTGGCGCGGGGCGGTAAGCTGTACATTGGCACAGGGAAAGATACCTGGAAGGCGCGTCACATCAGCGGCAACCCCCACGTCTCTGTCACCATTCCCATCGCCAAACGCATTCCTTTCATGCCCTGGATGAAGATTCCGGCAGCGACCATCACCTTCACCGGCGCAGCCCGCGTGCTGCCCGCCGCCGAAACACCAGCAGATTTGCTGCGCGCTGTCTTCCGCGGCATGGCGGAAGATGAGGCGCGGGTGGCTGCTTTCTGCCTGATCGAGGTGACGCCGCAGAAAGAGTTCATCACGTATGGCGTGGGTATCCCGCTGATACAAATGCGCGACCCAGAAAAAGCGCGCGGTCGGGCGCCGGTGGCCGCGCGTCAGGGATAGAAGTTCAACTGTTGCCAAAAGTTGAACTTCTATCACAGCAAGGAGCAAAAATGGCAGTTTTAGCGACGATAATCATTTCTTTTGGCCTGTTATTGGGTGTGTTGGCCTGGCCTTACAGCCCGGTTTTGAGCGGCGTCACGTTTGGCATTGCACTGGCGGCGCTGGCCTGGGGGGGCTGGCGTGACCGGTCGGCGCTGAAAAAGGTGTTGGTAGGCACGGCCGTTCTCTGTCTGCTCGGTATTTTGGGTTGGAACTTCCTGCTAATGCCCTGGGCCAATCGTGAAGCGTCGGCCGAGACGCAGTTTCTCAACCCCGATGGTGCGGCGGGGGCGGCGCTCATCGTCTACCACCCCGGTCGCAGCGATTTGCAAACTGAGGCTGTCACCGGCTTTGCCACAGGATTGGTGGAGTCTGGTTGGCGCGTGACGCTGGCGACAGCGAACGCCACCGCGCCCACCGACCTGGCAGCGTATGACTTGCTGGTGGTTGGGGCGCAGTCGTACACCTGGGCGCCGGCGCAGCCGGTGCAAGATTACCTGCGGCGCGTTGGCGATCTCGGCGGCAAGCCGGTGGTCGCCATCCTCTCCGGCCTGGGCGAGACCGGCCCGGCGACGACGGTGACGGCCGATCTCATTGCGGAACTGAACGGCGCGCTGCTAGACATCTACCACGTCTGGCAGATGCGGCCGATTGACGATCTGTACGGTACGGATGACCCACAAGCGGCGCTGCGGCAAACGGCCGTTTCGTTGGCAGCGACGTGGGGGCCATAATGGCCCGGCATTGTCCGAACTTGCTCACGGCTGCCCGTCTCGTTCTGGCTGTCTTGCTGGCGGGGGCGCTGGTACAATACCGGCCGGGCTGGGCGCTGCTGTGGTGGGGGACGGCCGTTCTCACCGACTTGTTAGACGGCTGGCTGGCGCGGCGGCTGGACGCCTGCTCACTGCGCGGGGCGCTCTTTGACGCGACGGCCGACTTTGTGCTGTTGTGGAGCGCCTTTGCTGTCTGGGTGTGGCGCGGCGCGTACCCGGCCTGGTTTTTGCTGCTGCTGGCGCTGCTGTTCGGCCAATTTTTACTCAGCGCCCGGCGCGGGCGACTGGTGTACGATCCAGTGGGTAAGTATTACGGCACGGCCTTATACGCTGCCCTGGGCGCGCTGCTGCTGCTGCCCGATTATCTGTTCAGCTACGCGCTGCTGGCCGGACTGACGGGGTTGGCGGCGGTTTCTTTGAGCGTCAAAGTGTGGTGGCAGTGGCGGCAAACTATTTCCCCCAGCTCAACAAACGATCGTTTTACCTTGTACGGCCGCTAAGATGGCGTAGAATGGGGCAAAAAGACCGGGCCAGTTTCCTGGACCGGTTGCGAAGAGGTGAGCGATATGAAGCGAGCGCTGGTATGTCTTGGATGGCTGGGATTGTGGTGTGGGTTGTTGGGGATGGTTGGTGAACGGCCGTTGCAAGCGGCTCGCGTGGTAACTGGTGTGGTGGGGGATGGCACGCCGGGGAGCTGCGTCGAAGCAGCGCTGACGGCCGTTCTTAGCAGCAGCGGCAGCGTCACCTTCAACTGCGGCCCCAATCCCCACACCATCACCCTGACCGCGGCGCAAACCATCTCTGCCGCCACAACGATAGACGGCGGCGGGCTGATCACCCTCAGCGGCGGCGACAATACGCGCCTGTTTAACGTGCAAAATGGGGCGGCCTTTACAGTGCGGGGCCTGGGGTTGGTAAACGGCCGTACCACCGCCGACGGGGGCGCCATCTACGCCGAACGCCTGAGTGTGCTCACCATCGAAAATAGCCAGTTCAGCGGCAACGTCGGTTACAATGGCGGGGCTATCGCCACCAACGGCTGGGGCGCCAACGACGCCGGTGTGGTTGTGACCATCAGCGGCAGTACCTTTAGCAACAACACCGCAACCGCCCCGGCTATTCCTGGCGGCGGCAACGGCGGCGGCGCAGTTTACCTCTCCGGCGGATCGGCGGCAACGGTGAGCGACAGTGTCTTCAGCGGCAACCAGGCGGGCAATGGTGGGGCGATCCACTTGCTGCATAGCAATCTGCTGGCGGCCGGCGTTACCTTCAGCGATAACGCGGCCAACAACACGGCCGGCGGCGGTGGCGGCGGCGCGATTTATATGGATGGCACGAAAGGGCTGAGCGGCGAGGTGCGCATCCTGGCCTGCACGTTCAGCCAGAATACGACTAATCAACTGGGCGGGGCGATTTTCAGCTTCCCGGAAGGCTCCGGCTCCACTCACATTGACCAGAGCGCCTTCACCGACAACGTCTCCACCAATCGCGGGCAGGGTGGGGCGATTTACCACCAGAGCGCCCTGGGGATTGGGGCGTTGGAGATTGAGCGCACTCTTTTTGCTAACAATCGAGCGGTGGCCGGGCCGCTAGATGCGGCCAGCCAGGGTGGGGCGTTGTGGCTGCTGGATGCGCCGGTGACGATTCGCAACAGCACCTTCACGGCCAACGACGCTACCCATTCACAAAGCGCCAGCATGGCCGCCGATAACTGGCGGCGCGGGTTTGGCGGGGCGATTCGCGTCAGTGAGGAGACGACGATTATCAACAGCACGTTGGCGGGCAACACGGCCGGGTTTGTCGGCGGAGCCATCGCCGGCGCGGTCGTCGTGCAAAACAGCATCATCGCCAATAACACGGGCGGCAATCCCTGGGACATTCAACAAAATTGCACGGTGGAACTGACCAATGGCGGGGGCAACATCCAATATCCGCAGAAGACGACCGGTAATTGGAATGATTACGAATGTCTGGCGGGGCAAACGGCCGTTAATCCCCTGCTCGGCGCTCTCGCTGACAATGGCGGGCCGACGTGGACCATGCCTTTGCTGGCGGGCAGCCCGGCCATCAATGGCGGTCTGAACGTCGCCTGCCCGGCTACCGACCAACGCGGTTTCCCCCGCGCCGACGGCCAGTGTGACGTGGGGGCTTACGAGGCGGGCGCAGCGCCAGGACCGATTTTGCAGGCCATCAGCCCGCCGTGGGCGGGGGTGAATGAGGCGACGGGGCCATTGACGCTGACGTTGTTTGGCGCGGAGTTTACGGCCGATTGTGTGGTGCGCTGGCAGGGGCAGGCGCGGCCGACGACCTTTGTGGATGGGAACCGGTTAACGGCCGTTCTCCCGGCCAGCGACATTACTACGCCGGGCGTCGTTACCGTCACCGTTTATGACACGGCCCGCGACTCTGAATCGAGCGGCCTGTCGTTCATCATCGTGCCGGTTTTGTACAAGGCGCATTTGCCGGTAGTTGTGCTACCTTTCCAGTGAGATGTTTGCATGATGTACAAGAATTTTTAACGCAAAGGGGCAAAGGAAGAATATGGAAGAAAGGCGCAAAGGATTTTCTTCTTCTTTGCCTCTTTGTCTCTTTGTGCCTTTGCGTTAAATTCT
>JACSRF010000230.1 GCA_014879875.1 Anaerolinea sp. | reverse complement strand
CGTCGGCAGCGTCAGATGTGTATAAGAGACAGCTTCCGCCCCGAAACCGGCAACAACATCCTCGTCGGCAGCGCCGATCCGGCCTGTGACCCCAAAGAATGGGTCGCCAACCCCGACGAATACCAGACTGAGCTCACCGATCAGCTGTGGAAAACTCAGGTCTACCGCCTGGCTCGCCGCATCCCTGAGCTAGAAATCCCCTCCAAGCCCAGCGGCATCGTCAGCATGTACGATGTCACCAACGACTGGATTCCGATTTACGACCAATCCGATCTGCCCGGCTTCTACCTGGCCATTGGCACCAGCGGCAACCAGTTCAAAAACGCCGCTGGCGTCGGCCACCTCATGGCCAGCCTCATCGACGCCGTCGAAAAAGGGCAAAATCACGACGAGAATCCCGTCCAGGTAACCATGCCCTACACTGGCGTCGTGCTCAACGCAGGTTTTTACTCCCGCCTGCGCGAACTCAACACCAAAAGCAGCCATACCGTGATGGGGTAGATGCGCCTGCCCATTTCCCCGGAAACTCAGAGTTTCCGGGGAAATATCACCACCAACAAGTTGCGCAAAACCAGGGTCGTGGCAAAATTTGTGAACCAGTCAGCCAGTATCTCGGAAATTCAAAGTTTCCGGGATACTAAAGGGAAACATCTCATGCCACGACGAAAAGTCCAATTTATTCAGGGCCACTACTACCACATCTACAACCGGGGCGCGGGGCGGCACAACCTTTTCATTGAACAAGAAAACTACTTCTACATCCTGCGCAAAATGAAGGGGTACCTGACCGAATTTTCGCTGGTCACGATTGCCTACTGTCTGATGCCCAATCATTATCACTTCCTGCTGCGGCAAGATGGCCTCATCTCGGCTGCGGAGCTCCCCAAACGCCTGTTTGGTGGTTATTCACGCGCCGTCCAACGGCGCTACCAATGGACAGGCACACTTTTTGAAGGCCGCTTCCAGGCCCGACATGTGGACAGCGAAAACTACCTGCGCCACTTATGCCGCTACATTCACGCCAATCCGGTCAAAGACGGCCTGGTTCGCCGTTTGGAAGAGTGGCCCTACTCCAACTATCTGGAATGGATCGGCGAGCGGAATGGCACCATTGTTGACCACAACTTTATCCAAGAGATGTTTGGCAGTAGTCAAGAATACAAAGAATTTGTGCAAGATTATTTGATTACGCGTCACTTACCTAATGAGTTGAATTACCTGGATTGGGATTAGCAGTTGGCCACCCATTTCCCCGGAAACTTCGAGTTTCCGGGGAAATACGAACCGCGTAGCCAACCCGTACGCAGATCATAGTTGCGCCAAATTTGGGGCGTGGCAAAATCAGGTGGATGAATGGTGCAAAAAGTTCGCAACGTGCCCGCCTGTTTACCCTGTTCTGGCTGATTGTGGCGCTGGTGGCTCTGCTAGCCAGCGGTGCGCTCCAGTTCCGGCACAATTTCCTCACCCGCGGCCTGCCCGACGGCCTGCCACAGCCAGTGAACTTCGGTGGGGTGCAGCCCGGCCTCAACGTCGCCCTCCACCAGTACGATGATGCCGCCCTGGCCGACAATTTGCAGCAAATTGCAGATTTAGGCGTGCAGTTTGTGAAGCAGCCGTTTTACTTCAGCGAGGAGTTTGATTGGGCAGCGGCGGACCGGTTGGTTACGGCCGTTTCCCACCAAAACCTCACCTTCATCCCCCTCCTCGATGGCAACCCTGACGATAATTTTGCCCCGGTGGAAACGGCCGTCTTCGCCCAATGGACCGCCGAATTTGCCACCCGCTACGGGGACGAAATCCAGTTCTACATCATCTGGGACGAGCCCAACCTGGCCAGCCATTGGGGCAACCAGCCGCCCAACCCCGACGCCTACGGTGCCCTGCTCAGCGCCGCCGCCAGCGCCATCCGCGCCGCCGATGGGGACGCGGTGATTGTGGCCGCGCCCCTGGCCCCCACCGTCGAAACCGGTCCCGCCAACCTGGCCGATCCCCTCTACTTGCAGCGCCTCTACGAAGCGGGCGCCGCCCCCGCCTTCGACGTCGCCGCGGCCAAACCCTACGGCTTCCACACCGGCCCCGACGACCGCCGCGTAGACCTGAGCGTGCTCAATTTCAGCCGCGCCATCCTGCTGCGCGAAGTCATGGAACACAACGGCGATGGGGGCAAGGCGCTCTGGGCAGGCAATTGGGGCTGGAACAGCCTCCCCGCCGACTGGCCCGGCGCCCTGTCCATTTGGGGCGAAGTCACCCCACAGCAGCGAACCGACTGGATAACGGCCGCCCACCAACGCGCCCAACAAGAATGGCCCTGGATGGGACTCATGTTCCTCGAAAATTGGGAACCCAACGCCCCACCCAACGATCCCCGCTGGGGTTTCAGCATCAAAAAGAACATAGAAGCCGGAGATTGGCTACCACACTCGTCACTCGTCACTCGTCACTCGTCACTCGTCACTCGTCACTCGTCAATCGCCCTCCCCGGCTTCCACCCGGCGCGCCCAGATGACCCGGCGCAGGTGTACGTCGGTGGCTGGCGCTTTTCGTCACAATTCGGCGCGGACATCAGTGAGACAGGGGTCGGGGAAGCGCCAGATGAAATGACCTTCACCTTTTGGGGTACAGACGTGGGGCTGCGCGTGCGCCGCGCCAATTTCCGCGCCCGGCTGTACGTGACAATAGATGGGCAGCCGGCCAACGCCCTGCCCCGCGATGAAAACGGCAGTATGCTCATCCTCACCGCCGCCGACCCGGCGGAGGATTACCTGTCCACCGCACCCATTGCCACCGGCCTGGAACCAGGGATACACACCGTCCACATCACTGCGTCACGGGGCTGGGATCAATGGGCGCTCAATGGCTTTAGCGTGGCCTATCATCACCCCCGGACGGCGTATCATTGGGGAATGGGGCTGTTGGGGATTACGGCCGTTTCTTTTTCCCTTCTGGCTATACGAATAGGACGACGGGCAGAATGGCTCTTGCTGCGCCGCTGCTACCACCGGCTGGGGCAATGGGCGCAGTTGGCGTTAACGGCCGTCCTCGCGGCCATCGTTGCCCTCACCGGCTGGCTCACCTGGAGCGCCCCGGTGGAAGGCATCTACCGTCGCCTCGGCGACGTGGGGCAGCTAACGTTGACGGCGGGAACGGCCGTGATCTTCTACGTCTCCCCCACCTTCCTCATCTACGCCCTCGCCCTGGGCGCGCTCTTCATCCTCATCTATTTGCGCCCCGCCTGGGGTCTGGCGCTCATCGCCTTCAGCTTCCCCTTCTACATCCTGCCCAAACCCGCGCTCGGCTACCTTTTCTCGCCGGTAGAGGTTTTCACCCTGGTCACATTTGCCGCCGTTGTCAGTAATCAGTTGTTAGCAAGCAGTAAACGGTATCGCCACTCACTGAATAGTGACCCACTGAACAACAGTGACTCACTGAATACCGATCACCGCTTACTGCTTACCGACTTTGCCGTCCTCACCTTCGTCGCCATCGCCACCCTTTCCCTCCTCTTCACGGCGCGGCTGGATGTCGCCAGCAACGAATGGCGCGTCGTCATCCTGGAACCGGCGCTGTTTTACCTGATGCTGCGCCGTTTACATCCCAGCGAACAAGAGATGTGGGTCATTCTCGACGCCTTCGTATTGGGGGGCGTCGTCGTCGCCGCGTATGGGTTGTGGCAGGTAGCCTTTGACCGCGCGGCGCTCATCACGGCCGAAGGGGGGCTGCTGCGCCTGAAATCGGTGTTTGGCTCGCCGAACAATGTGGGGCTGTACCTGGGGCGCATTTTGCCTCTGTTGGCCGCCTCATTCTTACTGGGGCAGGGCATGAACCCGCGCCGCCGCCGGGCGTACACGCTGGCCGCGCTGCCCATCGCCCTGGCGCTGCTGCTCAGTTTTAGTAAAGGGGCGCTCTTTTTGGGAATGCCGGCCGCGCTGTTGTTTGTCGGTGGGGTGTGGTTAAAGCGAAATGGTCGTCTCAAGAACGGCCGTTCCCCCTGGCCCTGGCTGTTTGCCATCATCCTCAGCGGCGTGGCGGCCATCCTGATTGCGCAGCGCATCCCGGCCCTGGCCGGCCGCCTCAACCTGACCGGAGCCACCGGTGTCTTTCGCCTCAACCTGTGGCAGTCCAGCGTCAACATGCTGCGCGACCATCCCCTGTTTGGCGTCGGGCTGGACAATTTCCTCTATGCGTATCGCGGCCGTTACATCCTCGACGCCGCCTGGCAGGAACCCAACCTCAACCACCCGCACAACATCTTGCTCGATTTCGCTACCCGGTTGGGCTTATTAGGACTGTTCAGTGGTGGCTGGCTGCTATGGCAGTTAGGGCGCGGGCTAAAACAGGCATGGGCGACCGCTCCTCCCGCCTGGCAGCCCATCGTCATCGGCTGCACCGGCGCCTTCATCGCCATGCTGGCGCACGGCCTGGTAGATCACAGCTTTTTCCTGGTAGACCTGGCCTTCGTTTTTTATCTGCTATTAGCAACGGCCGTCTGGCTAACCACCACCCGCCAATCGTAAATCGTAAATCGTAAATCGCAAATCGTAAATCGCAACTCCCCCCATCCACCGGGGTTTACTCTTAACGGCAGCGAAAGGCTCATGACCACCTTCTTGACCAAACACATGAGTAACCCTAAAATTATCCTTCGTTAGCCCAACGAACAATTCCCGAAAGGAGAGGATTTAATGAGCGACACATTGGAACGTGTGACAGGAATTATTGTGGAACTGCTTGGTGTAGACGAAACGGCTATCGCGACCGAAAAGCGTTTTCGTGAAGATTTAGAAGCTGATTCGTTAGATCTGGTTGAACTGATTATGGCGTTTGAAGAAGAGTTTGAGGGTGAAATCTCAGACGAAGAAGCACAGAAAATCACCACTGTCGGCGAGGCCGTTGACTATATTGACACCCATATGCGGGATTAACGGCGCGCACAGGCATCAAGCATACAGTACAAAAGACGATACCAGGGCAGGTATCGTCTTTTTTTGGTTCTTCAGGCTTTTCCGTGATTCTGTGTGAAACGTAAACCGTGAAACGTGATGCGCCTCCGGTCACGTTTCACGCATCGCGTTTCACGTCGTGATCGTCACGGGAATTCCGTAAGAGCCTTTTTTTAGGGTGAGCGTGACAAACGAAACGTGTATATGGCAACGGCCGTTACCAGCAAATGCCCCACCCCACTCAACCACACCCCCAGGCCAATGCCAATGGGAACCCCGATGACGTCACTGACAAAGGGGCGCAGCGTCGCGTAGCGCCAGGTCGGCAAAACGGCGCCGGCCAGGCTCAACGCAATCATCAGCCCCGCCACAAGCAGTGGCCAGCGTCCCAGCGCACCACCAAACAAAGCCACCCCAGCGACCAGCACAATTAACAGCAGACGCAGCAGCCATTCGCTGCGCGGTTCGCCCAGAATCGCTTCCACCGCCGGAAAGGCGAGCAAACTAACGGCCACCGCCACAGCGCGCAGCGCCCACGTCTGCCAGCGGCGCGGCGACCAGTGAACGGTCCACAGCGCCAGCAGCAGCCCCAGCGTAATCGGCGGCAGATAAAACAAGTTACGGCTGCCGCGCACGCCGAGGAATTTAATCCATTCGCCAAGTTCAAAGCCGAGAAATTGCAGCCCTGCCGCCGGGCCAGGCAGCCAGACGGAAAGATAACCGATGAAAACGGCCGTCAACCCCACCATCATCCACTGCTGCGCGCGCCACGTCACGGCCGTTGCTGCTCCCAAAATGAACGCATCGTCTCATCTTCGTGCGCCTGTTCGGCAAAGAATTGGCGCAAATAATCGCTGCGCCGCTGCCGCAGCGCCAATAGCGACACCGCCTGCACGTCGGCCACTTCCACCACATCCCGGCTGTCGGCGGCGGCATGTGCCCGCGCCGCTTCAAACAGCGTTATTTCCGCCCGGTTCGATTCGATCTGCATCTGCTTGATCAGTTGCAACCCCAAATCACGCGCCTCCTGGTGGATGCTGACCTGTGGCAGCCGCTGCCGCGCCGCCTGAATCTCCTCCGCCAGGGCAATGGTCTGGCCGGCAAAACTACTGGCAAACTGCTCCGGGCTGCGCCGGTAAGCGGCGGCGTGTTCATATGCCTGGTAACGCAGCGCCGGCTCATCCAGGCCGCGCACAATGGCGCGCAGGCCAAAGCGATCCATCAACTGCGGCCGCAGCTGCCCTTCTTCCGGGTTCATGGAACCGATGAGCACAAAGCGGGCGCGATAAGTCAGCTTCAATGGGCCGCGGCGCACCGTGTAACTGCCCTGAGCGGCCGCATCCAAAATCGCATCGGTGATGGCGTCATCCAACAAGTTCACCTCGTCAATATACAAGATGTTGCCATCGGCGTGCCCCAAAATGCCACGCTCTAAGCGGACGCGCTGCTGCTCCAAGGCGATGCGCTCATTAATGCCGCCCACCACATCTTCCAGGCGGGAATTGAGCGGCAGGTCCAGCAAACGCACCTTATCCACAACGGTCAGCGGTTCCCCATAGGCAAATTTTTGCGCACAATGTTCGCAAATGGCCTCCATTCCTTCTAGCTCCACAATTTCTTCAGTGCAGCCATGTACGCACAAGCTGCGCTGCACGTTGGGCAGCAGATCGGTCAGGGCGCGCACGGCCGTCGTCTTCGCCGTACCACGCGGCCCCACCAGCAAGACGCCGCCAACGGTCGGGTTAATCAAGGCGAGCAGCAGCGCCAGCTTCATCTCCTGCTGCCCCACAACAGCCAGGAATGGGAACGGCTCCTCAACTGCCAGGCCATGATCCGCATCTGGCATTTTGACGATTTTGTGCGCCGGCGCTTCCCGCAAAATATCGAGCAGGCGGGAGCCTGAGGGAGAGGGGGTCTCGTCTATCATTTACGGTTCACGCAGTTGCAAGCGCAGCGCGCGCCGCTGTAAGGCGCGCGCATAACGCTCTTTTTCTTCTTCAGTCTCGCATAACAGGGGAGGGACGGGTGTGGGACGGCCGTTTTCATCCAGCGCCACGTACACAAAATGGGCTGTGTTGGTATGGGTGACTTTGCCCGAAATGACATCTTCGGCCGTGACCAGCACGCGCGTTTCCAGCGACGTGCGCCCTACCCAGGTCACTTCGGCGCTCACGGTCAACAAATTGCCAATGTGTACCGGTGAATGAAACGTCATCGAATCCACCGTCACCGTCACTGCCGGATGGCGCGCGTATTTTGTGGCCGCCATACCCCCCGCTTCGTCACACAGCTTCATCAAAATGCCGCCATGCACATTCCCCAACATATTTGCATCTTGCGGCCCCATCAACAACGTCAATGTGATCCGCGATTCACTCACAGGTTTTGCATTCATCATATTCCGACTAATCCATATCCGGCCGCGTGTCCGAAATAAACATCAGCTTGTCCGGGAACTCCTCAAACATATCAATGATGGAATAAGGCAGCGCCGGCAGCAAGGGAGCTAAAGGCATATTCGCCGGGAGCTGGGGCCGTTCTGGGCGTGAATGGGCTTGCAAACGCGGCCGTTTCTCCGACATACTGCGTTTACGCAGCAGCCGCCGGTCATTGCTGAGAAAACCGAGGTACGTGCCACCCGGATCATAGACCTCACGCCCCACGACAAAGCCTAACCATTCACCGTCAGTATTGAACAGGTTCCCCTGGTCAAAAACGGCCACCCATTCACCGTTACTTCTGTAAATTGGAACCATGACAACTCCTCGGTACATGTAGGGCGAACTTTCCAGTTCGCCCGCGCAAACTGGAAAGTTTGCGCTACAGATTTTCATTTGTCCGGTACGGGCACGCGCGGCATGTTGAAGGTGTTGTTGACGCGGGTGTAAGACGCGCCGGCCAGCCGGCCGATGGGGCGCAGCGCTTCCAGATCAATATATCCATCGCGGTACACGTCGTCGCGCGCGTGAATAGCCTGCACTTCGCCAAAAACGGCCGCTCCCCCACCCGGCCCATCACTTACCACCACAATTTGCTGCAACTTACATTCAAAGGCGATGGGCGCTTCGAGCACACGCGGCACACGAACGGCCGTGCTGGGCACGGCCGTTACCCCGGCCCATTCAAACTCATTGACGCCATGCTCAAATTCAGTGGCGCTCAGGTTCATCGCCTCTTTGGTCTCTTCATTGGTAATGTGGATGACAAACTCACCCGTTTGCTCAATGTTAATCCACGTATCCTTACGCCGGCCGCGTTCTGACGACCAGCCGGGGCAAAATAGGAGCGTCATGGGGTTGGGGCAAACGGCCGTAAAATAGCTAAACGGCGCCAGGTTCAACCGCCCTTCCCGGTCCATCGTGCTCACCCAGGCAATGGGCCGGGGCACAATCGCCCCAATCATCAACTTATACCGCTCTTTATCCGTCAGCTTAGCGGGATCAATAATCATCAGACTCTTCGTTCCAACTCTTTTCACGCACAATATCTGCCAGGTCGTCGTCAAAAGAAAACAACATATTCGCCGTCCCCAACGCTATCTGCAAAATATCATCATCATAAGGGCGCTGCCCCATCCGGTCCAACTCTTTTTTCATGGCGCCGATGGTCAAGGAAACGCGCGGTGTATTGCGCGGTTTGCGCTTAAGAACGGCGACAATCACATCCACCAGGCGCACAGCCAGCGCCTCCAACTGCGCATTGGTCATCATCTTTGGCCCATCCGGGCTAGCCACCAAATTGAGGTAAACGGCATTTGTCAGTTGATAACGCAGTGAGATTTCCTGGGTCACAAAGCCCTCGTCTCCCATAAACCGATCCAACGACAGCGGCATCTCGTCGTCATCGTCGTCATCGTCGTCATCGTCTTCATCACCCCAGATAGGTTCATAGCTGCTGGATGATGACCCGCCGGACAGCGCCAACTTCAGCGCAGTAAAAAACACGGCGCTGGTCGCTGCCAAGATCAACAACCCCGCTTCAAACAAACTCAACACGGGCACAATCTGCTGCAACAACCGGCCCAGACCCAACGACCAGGCAATGATAACGGCAATGGCCAACAAGCCGACCAGTAAAATGATCAGCAGCAGTAACATAAACGAACCAATTTCTTTCATGCGATCACCTTTGCTCTTAATTGTTACCCCCTGATCGTAAGCAAAGATGCCCAAAAGTGCAAACACGCCAACACCGGGACAGGCATTGGCGCGTGTTTATGAGCGGAGTATTCTGTATTACGGATTACGGATTACCGATTACGGATCACCGCTCATCGGTCAACCAGCTATACGCATACCCGGCATCCTCCATTTCCAGCGCGTAGGTTGTCAGGCGCAGCGGCCGAAACGTATCCACCATCACCGCCAGTTCTTCCGTCTTTTCCTTGCCAATGGAACCCTCATACGTGCCCGGATGTGGCCCATGCGGAATGCCATTAGGATGGACCGTCAGCGAGGCGCGCTCAATGCCCTTACGCGACATGAAGTTGCCCGCAACGTAGTACAGCACTTCGTCAGAATCCACGTTGGAATGATTGTACGGCGCGGGAATTGCCAGCGG
Organism: Anaerolinea sp.; assembly: GCA_014879875.1. Taxonomy (GTDB): domain Bacteria; phylum Chloroflexota; class Anaerolineae; order Promineifilales; family Promineifilaceae; genus JACSRF01. Next base: position 4,067 of record JACSRF010000230.1, on the reverse strand, counting down.
GTGATAATCAAACAAACGAGGCACAAAGGAACAGATCACAAAGCCCGGCCCATCAAAGGTCTGGTGTACCGGTGGCGGTTGATGCACACGGCCGGTAATCGGCTCAAAATCTTTGATGTTGAAGGCATACGGCCACAAATGCCCATCCCAGCCCACCACATCCAGCGGGTGATGGTCATAGACGAAGCGATTGATCAGGTTGCGCGCCTTCACGCGCACTTCAAATTCGCCCGTTTCGTCGCGCGTTACCAGGTCATCCGGCGGGCGCATATCCCGCTCACAAAAGGGGGCGTGTTCCAAAAACTGCCCGTAGTTGTTGAGATACCGTTTTGGGGGTACGACATGCCCATAGGACTCAATAACAAACATGCGCTGCGCAACGGCCGTATCCGGCAGCAGTCGCCACAAGACGCCGGTGGGAATGACCAGATAATCGCCTGGGCGGTAGCGCAGCGCGCCGAACTGTGTTTCCAGGACACCCGTCCCATCGTGAATAAACAGCACATCGTCACCATGCGCAAACTTGTACCAATAGGCCATTGGCTCTGTCGGCCGCGCCACGTACAAGACGACGTCCCCATTGCCCATCAAAGGAACACGGCCGTTAATGGCATCACCGCCACCCACCACATCCGCCGCGCGCAAATGACGGTGTCGCAGTTCACCATCCACATAGGGAATGGTCACAGGCAGCGGATCGGCAATATGGCGCACGGCCGTTGGCGGGTACATGTGGTACAAAATGGATTGAATCCCGGCAAAACCATGAATCCCCATCACCTCTTCATGGTAAAGTGAACCATCCGGCTGCCGAAACTGCGTATGCCGCTTATGCGGAATCTCCCCCAACTTGAAGTAGTACGTCATGTTCCAACCTCCCGGTCTAGGAACCGCGTTCCTCAACAGGAACGCGGTTCCTAACCCCAATTACAAATTGCCGCGCAGGGCTTGTTCCCGTTCGATGGATTCAAAAAGGGCCTGGAAGTTGCCCTTGCCAAAGCCGCGCGAGCCGTGCCGTTCGATAATTTCGTAGAAGACGGTGGGGCGGTCTTGTACCGGCCTGGTGAAAATTTGCAGCAGGTAGCCTTCTTCGTCACGGTCTATAAGAATGCCCAATTCAGCCAGTTTATCTATCGGTTCATTGATTTTGCCAACGCGCGCTTCCAACAATTCGTAATAGGTAGGCGGCACACGCAGGAACTCAATGCCGTTCTCGCGCAAGTGGGTGACGGTAGCAATAATATCACTGGTGGAGCAGGCAATGTGCTGCGCGCCTGGCCCCAGGTAGTAATCCAGATATTCCTGAATTTGCGACTTCTTTTTACCTTCGGCCGGTTCATTAATGGGAAACTTCACCTTACCACTGCCATCTTGCATCACCTTCGACATAAGCGCCGAATATTCAGTAGAGATGTCTTTGTCATCAAAATGCAGCAGTTGACTAAAACCCATGGTGTGCGCGAAGAAATCAACCCAGCGATTCATAGCCCCCAGCTCGACGTTGCCGACAATGTGGTCAATGTGCGCCAATCCATAACCGGTGTGCCGGGTACGGCCGTTGCCCTCCCCCCATTCCTCAAAACCCGGCCGCGCCTGATACCCCGGCGCAAACACACCCCGATAATCCGACCGATCCACAAACTTGATCAGCGTGTCCCCATAGGCGCGAATGGCCGCATAGCGGAACGCGCCATACGCATCCGTCACCTCGGTAAAAGGAATGGCCCCCGTCGCGCCACGTTTCGTCGCTTCATAATACGATTTCTCAGCATCCGGCACGGCCAGGGCAATCACCGCCACGCCATCCCCATGCAGGTGAACGTGGCGCGCAATGGCGTGGTCCGGCGTTAACGATGTCGTCAATACCAGGCGAATCTTGCCCTGCTCCAGCACATACGAAGCGGCCGCGCGATTGCCCGTCTCCAGGCCGCTATACGCTGTGTTCGCGTACCCGAAGCCGGTGCGGTAATAATGCACGGCCTGCCTGGCGTTGCCCACGTAAAATTCTACGTGGTCAGTACCTTTAATCGGTAAAAAATCTTCCATAGAACACGACCTCCAACTCTCACAGGGTATTTCACGCTCCCCCCTGCAACAACGCGCCCAAACGCCTGATACCTTCGCTAATCATATCCGGAGTGCAGGTGGAGAAGGTGAGGCGCATACAGTTTTTGACCACGTGACCGGGCACGGCAAAAGCGTAACCGGGGATAAAGGCAACCTGGGCTTCGTTGACGGCCGTTTCCAGCAGCACGGCCGTATCCACCTCTGGCGGCAGTTCCACCCAAATAAACATCCCGCCACGCGGCCGTGTCCAGCGCGCCTCGGCCGGAAAATAACGGTATAACGCGGCCAGCATGGCGTCGCGGCGACGGCCGTACTCCTGCCGCAAATTCGCCACGTGTGCCGGCAAATGGCCCGCATCCAGATACGCCGTCACCGCCCGCTGCGTCAGCGCCGACGACTCCAAATCACTCGCTTCCTTGACCACCGTCAACTTGGCGATCAGCCATTCCGGGGCCACCATCCAGCCCAGACGCAGCGCCGGGGCCATAATTTTAGAGAACGACCCCAGGTAAAAGACCCAATCCGCATCCAACGCGCGCAGCGGCGCATACGGTTCCGCCTCGTAATACAAAAAGCCATACGGGTCATCTTCCACCAGCGGCACGCCATACGCGCGCGCCAACTGCACCAACCGCTCCCGCTTCGCCGGGCTGATGCTGACGCCCAACGGATTGTGCGCGTCGGGGATCAGGTAAATGAAGGCCGGCCGCGCCCCGCGCCACAAATGCGCCTCCACCGCATCCACATCAATGCCCGTTTCCAAATCGGTGGGCACAGAGAGAATGCGCGGCTGCGCCGGGGCAATGGCCTGCTGCATCCCGGTATAAATCACCTCTTCCAGCAGCACCTCGCCGCCAGGATTCAGCAGCAGGCGCGACAAAATGTCCAAACCTTGCTGCGCCCCGGTCGTCAAGAAAATTTGTTCAGAGGTACATGTCACGCCGCGCTGCGCCATCAACTGGACAATGTGCTGCTTCAACGCAGCCAGCGGCGGCCGGTATTGCAGGGAAAATTTATCGTCGGCCAGCACGCCGGCCATTGCCTGGGCATAATCTACCCTGGGGAACAGGTCGGGGTCGGGCAGCCCTCCGGCAAAGGAGAGGATACCGGGGCGCGACACAATGGCGATCATTTGCCGCAGCACAGAGCGGCTCATCGTCTGTGTCCAATCGGCTAACTGTAGCGTGTGGATGGGGGCTTCGGCGATCATGATATTCCTTTATTAATTGGTTCAATCTTGAAGGTTGCGCCAATTTGGGCAGCGCTAAAGCGGAACGGCCGTTGTCTGCTTAATTTCACTCAATACCAGGCTGGTGCGCACTTTGTCCATACCGGGAACCGGCGTTAACGTCTCTAAAATAAACTGCTCCAGGTGCTTGCGGTTATGGACCACAATCTTCAAAAGGTAATCGTATTCGCCTGTGATATGATGACATTCCAACACTTCTGCCATATGGCGCACGGCCGTTTTGAAATTACTGACGGCCGTCGGTTCATGCCGCTGCAACGTCACCTGCACAAAACAAAGCATGTCATACCCCACCGCTTCCCGATCCAGCAGCGTCACATAGCGGCTGATCACGCCCGATTCTTCTAATTTACGAATACGTTTTTGCAAGCCAGGGGGAGACAGGTTCACGCGGCGCGCCAGTTCAGCCTGCGTCACACGCGCGTCTTGTTGCAGATATTTGAGCAGTTCGCGGTCAATTTCATCCAATTCAATCATCGCCCGGCTCCGTAAACATAGTTCACAATCAATTATGAACCATTGTAGACGAACAAGGCGATAATATCAACTACTCAAGCGAAATCTGTTCACTTTATAAATCAAATAGGGGAATACAGGACGCTTTCTAAACAAAGGGACAAAGAATCTCTTTGTTTCTTTGTCCCTTTGTTTCTTTGTAATAAATTCTCAGGAGATTACACAAAGTGACACGGAGATCAGGAGAAATCAAGCGCAAAAACTCCCCAATCTCTCTGTGAATCTCCGTGTCTCC
>JACSRF010000638.1 GCA_014879875.1 Anaerolinea sp. | reverse complement strand
TGAATGAAAATTTGTAGTCCGAACATCCTTGTTCGGACATCGAACAGGGATGTTCGATTTACAAAGGAGGCTGACGATGTTTTGGAACCCAATTTTTGCCGATGTGTTGCTGCTGCATGTACCTGATGGCTTTCTGAGCCTGGGGATTGCGCTGGTTTGTTGGGTGTTGGCGGCGCTGGCCGTGGGGTTGGCGGTACGCCAGGCGCGGGGGTCGTTTGATGAGCGCCTGGTGCCGTTGGCCGGGATGATGGCCGCCTTTATTTTTGCCGGGCAGATGATTAATTTCCCGGTGGCCGGGGGGACGTCGGGACATTTGCTGGGGGCATCGTTGGCCTCTATTGTACTGGGGCCATGGCTGGGCATTTTGGTGATGACGGCCGTCATTGCCCTGCAAGCGCTGTTGTTCCAGGATGGCGGCCTGGTGGTGATGGGGGCAAACATCCTGATTATGGGTGTGGTTCCGGCTCTCGTGACCTATGGCTTGTATCGCCTGGTGTTGCAGCAAGAGCGGCGCGTGCAGTTGGCGGCCGTCGCCGGATTTGCCTGGCTGTCGGTGATGGCGGCGGCGTTGTTCACGGCGCTGCTGTTGGGTTTTAGCGGCACGTCCAGCTTTCGCATTGCCGTCCCGGCTATGTTGGGCATCCATGCGCTCATTGGCATTGGCGAAGCATTGGTGACGGTGGCGGCGTTGAGTTTTATCATGCGCGCGCGGCCAGAACTGCTGACCGAAAGCGCCGCTGCCGGTGGCCGTGGTTGGATTGTCGGTGGCGTGGTGGTGACGCTGTTGGTGCTACTGTTGTCTCCTTTTGCCTCCGGTTTCCCCGATGGCCTGGAATGGGTGGCCGAGGAGCATGGATTTTTGCAGACGGCGTTGGATGCGCCCTATGAGCTGCTGCCCGATTACACCATCCCCTTTTTAGGGGAAACGGCGCTGTCTACGATTGTGGCCGGGCTGGTGGGCGCTTTGCTGGTGGCGGCGTTGACGGTGGGCGTGACGCGCCTGGTGCGTGGGCGGCAAAGCATGTAGCGATGCACATTAATGTTTTCGATCATTATCACAGGCAGATAACGGCCGTTCACCGCCTGGACCCACGTGTCAAGGTGGTGGCGGTGGTGGCGTTTATTGTATCAAATGCGCTGCTGCCGGACGGGGCGTGGTTGGCGTTTGCGGCGACGGCCGTGCTGCTGTGGATGGCAGGTCGGGCAGCGCAGTTATCGGCCGCTTTTTTGTTGAAGCGGTCGTTGATTGTGCTGCCCTTTTTGCTGGCGGCGGTGACGGTGTTATTTACGCTGCCGGGAACGGCCGTTGCCACCATGCAGCTTGGTAACTGGACGCTAACGATCAGCGACGCCGGGCTGCTCCGTTTTGTCAGTATTTTGATTCGCAGTTGGCTCTCCATTTTGGCGGCCATCTGGTTGACGGCGACAACGCCATTCCCCGATTTGCTGCACGCGCTGCGCCATTTGCGCGTGCCACAAATCCTCGTCGCCATCATCAGCTTTATGTATCGCTACTTGTTTGTGCTCGCCGACGAGGCGCTGCGCCTGCTGCGCGCGCGTGAAGCGCGCAGCGCCCGCCCGCTTCATAGCCAAGGGGGCGGGTCAATCTGGTGGCGGGCGCAGGTGGCGGGCGGCATGGTGGGGCAGCTTTTGCTGCGCAGCCTGGAGCGCAGCGACCGCGTATACAATGCGATGCTGGCGCGTGGCTATCGCGGCGAACTGTTGACAATCAATCCGCATCAGATGAAACCGCGAGATTGGGTAGTGGGGGTAACGGCCGTTGCTCTACTGCTCCTGATCCAGGCGAGCGCGTGGTTGTGGTAGTCACTGTTTGGTCATCTCTTTCTTCTCTCTGTGAATCTCTGTGTCTGCCCTCTGTGGCGCTCTGTGTTCCCTCTTCCATAGGCGCAGTACGCATCACCATGAATGAAAATCTGTAGTCCGAACACCCTTGTTCGGACATCGAACAGGGATGTTCGATTTACACAGGAGTGTGTTGTTTATGAGCCATACGCTGCTTGCCCCAAACGGCCGTCAGCCAACCCTGTCCATACAAAATCTCACGTTTCATTACCCGGATGGGCAGCATGCTCTCAGAGGCGTTTCGTTGCAAGTTGCGCCGGGTGAAAAGGTAGCCCTGGTTGGGCCAAATGGCGCCGGCAAGAGCACGCTGATGCTGCATTTGAATGGGCTGCTGCACGGCGATGGCGTTATAGAGGTGAGCGGCCTGCCGGTGGTCAAGGCGAATTTGCCCATCATTCGCAGTCAGGTCGGGCTGGTATTTCAAAACCCTGACGACCAGCTTTTTTCGCCAACCGTGTTTGAAGACGTGGCCTTTGGCCCGCTGCACATGGGGCTGCCGGAAGCAGAGGTGCGCCAGCGGGCGGCGCGCGCGCTGGCGCAGGTGGGCATGGCCGGGTTTGAGGGGCGTTTGTCGCATCATTTGAGCCTGGGACAAAAGAAACGGGTGGCGATTGCCACGGTGTTGTCTATGAACCCAGAGATTTTAGTACTGGATGAACCCTCGGCGGGATTGGATCCCCGCGCGCGCCGCGCCTTGATCAATTTGCTGCGTGAGTTGCCCCAGACGATGCTCGTTTCGACGCACGATATGATGCTGGTCTATGAACTGTTTCCGCGCACGGTGATCATGGATGAAGGTGTGGTGGTCGCCGATGGCGCAACACAAGACCTGCTGCAAGATGGGGCGCTGTTAGAGGCGCATGGGCTGGAACGGCCGTATCTCATCGCCCCAGACATTAAAAGGTGAGGCGAGCGTAGTCATTACCTGACGCTTAACCTTTCCTTACAACACATTACAATGTAAGCCAGCTTCCAAAACGCACGCGCCTTTGTGCGTTACCCTTACGCCATATCCAAATCTAAAACCGAGGTGATTAATGATGAAACGAAACTATCTGTTGATAGGCTTACTGCTGCTGTTTGTGTTGGCGGCTTGTGGTGGAAGTGGGGATGGGGCGACGGCCGTTGAGCAGCCCGTCAACACCGCGCAAAGCGCCGAAAGCATGAACCAAAATGCGGAAATGGCTGACGATGACGACATGTCCATGACCGCAACGAATGAGATGGCTGACGGCGACATGGCAATGGCTGAAACTGAGATGAAAGAAGACGACGCCGCCATAGAGATGAAAGAAGACGACGCCAGCATGGAGATGCACGAAGGCGAGGGCGACATGGCCTCTGACGAAATGAAGGAGGACACGATGATGGATGACGCAATGGCCGATTTGCCCGCCTGGCAAAAGCTGCCCCTGGTCAATGCGCGTACCGGCGAAACCTTCACCCTGGCCGACTTCTCTGGCAAAGCTGTCTTTGTGGAAACGATGGCAACCTGGTGCAGTAACTGCCGCCGCCAACTGACCAACGTGCGCGAGGCAATCGGGCAGGTTGCTGGCGATCAGGCCGTTTTCGTGGCGCTTAGTGTGGAAACCAATATGGATGCGGCCACATTGGCAGCCTATGCAAACGATGAAGGCTTCGACTGGCTGTTTGCCGTCGCCACCCCAGAGCTGCTGACCGAATTGGCCGGCCAGTTTGGGCAATCCATCACCAACCCACCGTCAACGCCCCACTTCGTCATCCGGCCAGACGGCAGCGTCACCGACCTGACCACCGGCATTAAAAGCACGGCCGATGTGGTCGCACAAGTGCAGGCAACGTTGACACAGTAGGCCGTGAAACATGAGGTGTGAAACGTGAAATCTTCTCACGTTTCACGTTTCACGCGCATAATACGACTCGTGGAGATTCCTCTATGAATGAATTGTGGCAGGCTTTCTTGCTGGGCAACAGCGCCATTTTGACCAATGTGTGCATTTTGCCGTTGTACCCTGGCCTGATTGCGTTTCTGGCCGGTAATGCCAACAATGAACGGGCGCAGCGGGCGACACGATGGCTGGGGTTGTTCGTGCTGGCCGGCGTGCTGACGTTGATGGTGGCGGTGGGCGCGCTGCTGTATGCGTTACAGCAATCGTTTGGCGCGATTTTACCGGCGCTGCTGCCCATCATTTATGCTGTGGTCATTTTGCTAGGCGTGTTGATGTTGTCTGGGCGCAATCCATTCTCACGCCTCAGCACGGCACAGGCGCCCATCTTGCGCAATCCCTACGTGTCGGCGTATGTGTATGGTCTGCTGCTTGGCCCAATGACGCTGCCCTGCGCCGGCCCATTGGTGGTGAGCGCCTTTTTGTTGGGAGCGGGGAGCGTGGGCAAATTAGCAGACAGCCTGGCCTATTTTTTCGCTTTTGGCGTTGGTTTTGGTTGGCCGTTAGTGGCGCTGCCTTTTATTGCCTTGCCGTTGCAGCGTCGTTTTACCGGCTGGATGACACAGAACTACACACTGCTTACCCGTGTCTCTGGCGCGCTGCTGGTGGCAATTGGGTTATTTGGCATTTGGGTTGACCTGGTTCCCAATTTATGATCGGTGACTTTTCTCTTGAGTCTGTGCGCAGAGCGTGATACGCTTAGATACGTCATGAAATTCTGCAAACACAGGAGGTTGCCGATGAATTGGGTGAGAAATTTATGGAGTGTGACCCTTTTTCTGTTGGTGGTGGGGATAGTGCAGAGAGTGGGAGTGGCAACGGCCGTTTTCCCCACCATCCTTCCTGAAAATGCCCCCTATCCCGATGTTGTACAGCCCGGCAGCCCGGCTGCGCCAGCATTAACCGATCCGTCTTTTGCCGAACAGGTGGTGGCGCTGGTCAACGTGGAACGGTGGAATAATGGGCAGCTTCCGCCGCTCAAGGGCAACGATTTGCTGCAAACGGCCGCGCAAACCCACAGCGACAACATGGCTATCCGCGATTTCTTTGCCCACTGCGACCTGGACACCAACACATCACCCTGGGATCGCATTGTGGCCGCGGGTTACAATAGCTACAGCGCCGCTGCGGAGAATATTGCTGCCGGTTATACCGACCCAGAGGCCGTCATGACCGGGTGGATGAACAGCACCGGCCATCGCGACAATATTCTCTCGTCCAACTTTCGTGAAATTGGCGTGGGGTACATTTTCCAGGCAGGAGACCAGGCTAACGTCCGGCGTGATAATGATGGTGATTGCGTCGCCGATGGTACGTATGGCTTTCCCTTTTACCATTACTGGACGCAAAACTTTGGCGCGCGCAGCACTGTTTATCCTGTTGTCATTGCCCGCGAAGCGCATGAGACGGCCACACGTGAAGTGCAGCTTTACATGTATGGCCAGGGCTGGGCGACCGAGATGCGGTTTCGTAACGCGGGTGGAAGTTGGTCAGCGTGGCAGGCTTATAGCGCAACGGCCGTCTGGATGCTGGACGGTGGCAATGGTCTGAAAACAGTGGAGGCGGAAATCCGCAATGGTAGTGGCACGGCGCTGGCAGCCAGCGATACTATCTGGTTGAATGAATTGATTGCCGAGCCGGTCATTAGCCTGTCTCCGGCAGCCATTACGTTGTGGGCGGATACGGCCGTTCCTGGCCCTTACGTCTATACCATTCAACTTCACAATGGGGGCACGCTTCCTCTGGACTGGACGATTGTCGCACAGCCAGCCGTTTCCTGGCTGGAAGTTATGCCCGCTATCGGCAGCACAACCGGCGGGGCAACCAGCGCCCTGACCGTGACCCTTGATTTGCAAGGGATGGGTGAAGGCGTATATACGACGAGCCTGGTGGTGAGTGGCAATGCCACCAACTCGCCGCAAACCGTGCCTGTCACCGTGACCATTGCCGATCTGGAATACATCTATTTGCCGCTGGTGGTACGCTAATAGTAATAGTATATGCCTTACGACCTCTTCTCCCCGGCCTTCAAGGCAAATCCGTTCCCCACGTTCGCGCAGATGCGGGAGCATGACCCCATTTATGCGCAGCGCACGCCAGACGGCCGTGCCATCTGGTATGTCACGCGCTATGAAGATGTGACGGCCGTGCTCAAAGACGACGTTCATTTTTGCAAAGACCCGCGCCACGCCAAACCCGACGATGAGCCACGACACTCACCGCTGCACCAATTGATTAACGAAAACATGCTCTTTGCCGATCCCCCAGACCATACGCGGCTGCGGGCGTTGGTGAACCAGGCATTCACGCCGCGCCGGGTGGAACGCATGGACGGCCGTATCCGCCAAATTGCGCAAGACCTGTTGTCTGGCGCGCGGGCGCGGGGGCAAATGGAGTTGATCGCTGAGTATGCACTGCCGCTGCCGGTGCGCATTATCTGTGAATTGCTGGGCGTGCCCCTTGCCGACCAGTCCGATGTCAGCGATTGGTCGCAAGCCATTATTGCGCCGGGCAGCCGTGGCTTGAATTACAGCGCCCGCCGCCGCAAGGTGAAAGCGCTCGTTGACTATTTGCAGCGCATGTTTGCCGACCGCGCCACCAATCCCCAGGATGATCTGGTGACGGCGCTGGTGCAGGCGGAGGAAGCGGGCGCGAAGCTGAACGTACAGGAGCTTTCCAGCATGGTGGCGCTGCTGCTGGTGACGGGGCACGAGACGACGGTGAACCTGATCGGCAATGGCGTCCTGGCGCTGCTGACACATCCTGACCAATTGGCGCGGCTGTTGGCGGGAGAGGTGGAATGGGGAACGGCCGTTAACGAACTCCTCCGCTACGACGGCCCGGTGGAAACCTCAACCACGCGCTGGGTGCGTCAAGACATGGTGTGGCGCGGTCAGCAGCTGCGGCGCGGTGATGTGATGCGCGTCGTCCTCGCCGCGGCTAACCGGGATGAAACGCAGTTTGACCGGCCTGACGCCCTGGACGTAGGTCGGACCAATAACCGGCATCTTGCTTTTGGGGTGGGCATTCATTACTGCCTGGGCGCGCCATTGGCGCGGTTGGAAGGGCATATTGCCCTATCCCTTTTGTTTACGCAGTTTCCCGGTTTGCGCCTGGCTGTGCCGCCAGAGCAGCTGCGCTGGCGCTCCGGCGTGCTCTTTCGCGGCTTGCAGGCGCTGCCGGTGGCGTGGTAACGCGGCGCGTAACCGTTTACCCCCCGCCGCCCCCTTCGACAGGACTTCGGCGTGAGCTCAGTCGAACGCTCAGGGGGCGGGAGTGAATGATTACGTTACAGTCCCAATTTTTGGCGTACAAGTTGGCAGTAGGTTCCGGCGCCGTGCGCTTGCCAGTCGCGCAGTGTGGGGCTGTCGGTGAGTCCTGCTTGAATGTCGTTGTAAATGCCGGTCGTCCAGGTGTAGTAGGCACGGGTTTCGGCGGCCCAGGTATCCCAGGAACCGGCGGCGGCGACGTGACCCCCGTTGTACCCGGCAAAAGCGCGCCCCACATCGCCCCTGGTTTGCTGTAAGCGCGCCACAAAGTAGGCCAGCCCGCGCCGCGCGTTGGTGTCCGGGTCTAACGGATTTTCACCGGCGACAAAGTGAAAAGGCATCACCTGGAATAACCCTTGCGCGCCAGCGCGGGAAACGGCCGTTGCATCGCCACATGACTCAATTTGCATAATGGTGGCAACCATGTTCGGGTCCAGGTCAAATTCAGCCGCCCAGGACAGGATTTCCTCTTCCCAGTAGCGCACTTCTGGGGTGAAGACAGGGGAGAGGGAAGAAACGGCCGTCGCCGCCATCGCGTTTGTCCCAGAGGGGGATGGCGGATGGACAACGGCCGTTGACCCAACGGCCGTTTGGACAACGGCCGTTTGTGGCACAGCAGCCATCTGCGTCTCCGCCTGCGGCCGAATCAGCACCAGGCTGCCAATGACCAGAGCCACCAGCGTCAAAATCAACATCATGCGCGGCGGTTCCAACACCGGCAGCGGCATTGTACGATAGGTTTCTTCGTAAAATTCCATCATAAACTCTTCAAGCGTCAGGATACCGATTACTGATTACCGATTACCGGCCACCGCTCACCGTCCCCCTCGCCCTTTCGCGCCCATTGGCGCTGGCGTGCGGCGCGTCGTTGGCGCGGGCGGGCGGCGTTGTATACGCACATTGGCCGCCCCTTGTGGGCGAAGTCCGGTGGCGGGCATGGCTGGCTGGGGTTGGGGCACGGCCGTTGCATACGCCGGTTCCGCTTCGTCAAAGGGGAAGGGGATTATCTCCTCGGCCAAATCTTGTTCCAGAAAAGCGGGCATGGCGTCTATGGACGGCAAGGCTGGTTGGGTGACCGGCGTTGGTTGCGCCGCGCGTATTGGTTGGGTCGCCCGTACCGGTTGGGTCGCCCGTACCGGTTGGGCGGTGCGGGGCGTGGTCATCATGGCAGGTTGTTGCGTGGTGGACGGTTGGGTAAACGGCCGCTTGCCCAACCCGGTAAACAAGTATCCGCCGGCCACCGTAAACGCGCCAATGAACAAAATGCGTGTCAGCCAGACCAGCGCCGCGACAAAGATGGGCACAATCTCCAGCAGCTGCGCCCGGCTGAGAATCTCATTGCCCAGGTTGTGGTTGAGCAGCGTTAGCGACACCGCCCACCAGGTCATGATGGCGTTCATCGTCGCTCCTAACAGCCAGGCCCCGGTCAGATACCAATATTCTGGCTGGCGTTCGCCGCCATTGTCCGGCAGGAAAAAGCGTACCAGCCCGGCAAAGTCAATGGCGCAAAAAGCCACCGCCAGAATCGCCGCCCACGACACCCCGGCAAAGCGCACGTCGCCCAACAGGCTCGCCAGGGCAAAACGGGTGGTATCAAAATTGAACATTTCAAAGGCGATCAGCGCCACCAGCAAAATGACGCCGAGGGCTAGAGGGGTGGGAACGGCCGTTACCCCTTTCATCATCCAGCCCGCGCCCGTATTTCCTGGATACGGCCGTCTGTCAAATTGTTGTTTCGTCATAGCTCATATCTCCTCAATCCACTACACAACTACACAACCCTTTCTTTAACTCCGTATTATGGATACCCGCCCCACGCCTTCGCGGGGATAGGCGCTTCACGGGTATGACAGCCAGCCGGAGAAGCTTAACAGCTACTTTTTTTGTTCCAATTATAAGAACATTTGTTCTAATATTATATATCATGTGTCAAGTAATGGCACGACCAATCTTAGGGATTTCTTCAATTTGGGCGGCATAGAAAGGCATCTTTTGGTAAACTATAGATGTTAAGAAAAAGATTTGGGGTTTTCTCATAGCTTGTCAGGGGCAGGCTAATCGTAAATCGCAAATCGTTAATCGTAAATCCTATAGCCGCAGCACACCGAACCGCTCACCCACAAACTGATATAACGATGGAGGCAAGCCTATGCATTCCGATCCTGCTGACATAGCCAGATTAAGTGAATTTGAAGCCCGCATTGCGCGTGGCGAAAAGATCGAACCGGGCGACTGGATGCCGGACGACTACCGCCGCCAGCTCATCCGTATGATTTCGCAGCACGCGCACAGCGAAGTCGTCGGCATGTTGCCCGAAGGGGCGTGGATCACGCGCGCGCCTAACCTGCGTCGCAAGCTGGTGCTGATGGCGAAGGTACAAGACGAGGCCGGGCACGGCCAATATCTGTACCACGCGGCGGAGACATTGGGCATTACCCGTGAAGAGATGCTGGACGCGCTGCTCAACGGCCGTGCCAAATACTCCAGCATCTTCAACTATCCCACCCTCTCCTGGGCGGACGTCGCCTGGATTGGCTGGCTGGTAGACGGCGCGGCCATCAAAAACCAGACCATGCTCGCTCACTGCTCCTACGGCCCCTACTCGCGCGCCATGGTGCGCATTTGCGCCGAAGAGACGTTTCATTACAAGCAGGGCAAAGAGATGATCGTCAACTACATGACGCAGGGCACACCCAAACAAAAGGGGATGGTGCAAGACGGCCTCAATCGCTGGTGGTGGCCGATGCTGATGATGTTTGGCCCGCACGACAGCGACTCCCCCAACAGCCCCACACTCATCCGTTGGGGCATCAAAACCAAATCCAATGACACATTGCGCCAGGAATTTATCAACGAAGAAGTCCCAGAACTGCTGGCGCTGGGCCTGACCATCCCTGACCCTGACCTGAAATTCAACGAGGCGACCGGCAGTTGGGAGATCGGCCCCATTAACTGGGATGAGTTCTGGCAGGTGGTCCGCGGCAACGGCCCCATGAACGTCGCCCGCCTCGCCGCCCGCCAACAAGCACACGACGACGGCCTCTGGGTGCGCGAAGCCGTCGCCGCCTACCATCAATCGTAAATCGTAAATCCTAAATCGTAAATCCTAAATCCTATGGACACCCAATGGCCCCGCTACGAAGTATTCAAGCAAGACGCCGCGCACAAGCCGCACGAGGCGGTCGGCTCGGTACACGCGCCGGACGCGGCGATGGCGCTGCTGCAAGCGCGCGACGTATTTGTACGCCGGCCGAGCGCCGTCAGCTTGTGGGTGGTTCCGGCAACGGCCGTTTTCGCCCGCACCGCCCAGGAAATCGCCGCCGACCCGGCCTGGTCGGGACCAATCATGGAGAGTGACGCCCAGACCTACCTCGTCTTCACCAAAACCTCACAGCGGCGCAGCATGACCTACGTGCGGTACGTCGGCGACGTAACGGCCGTCACCCCCGCCCACGCCCTCCAGCAAGCCATCGCCAGCGGCCGATTCGACCAGGGCAACGTCTTTGTCTGGTGGATCGTGCCCTACAGCGCCATCACCCGCAGCGACCCCGCCGACATTGACAGCCTCTTCACCCCGGCGCAAGACAAAACCTACCGCCAGCAGAGTTCCTATGGCTTTGTTGGCCCTACGCGGAGGAGTAAACGGTAAACGGTAATCGGTAATCAGTAAACGGTAATCAGTGACCACCGATTACCGACCACCGATTACCGACCACCGATTACCGACCACCGACCTATGAACGAATCCCACCCCCTCCCCCTCGCCGACTGGCTGCTGGCTATGGCCGATGACCAGTTGATCCTGGCGCACCGTAATTCAGAATGGATCGGTCACGCTCCCATTCTGGAAGAGGACATCGCCCTGGCAAACATCGCCCAGGATGAACTGGGCCATGCCATGGTGTTGTATGAACTGCACGCCGCCCTCACTGGCGCGGACCCAGATGCCCTGGCCTTTTTCCGCGACACGGCCGCTTACCGCAGCGCCCAATTCGTCGAACAGCCGAAAGGGGATTGGGCTTTTACGATGCTGCGCCAATACCTGTTCGACGCCGCCGAGATGGCTCTGTTGACGCGCCTGGTAGACAGCGCCTACGCTCCGTTAGCGCAGGCGGCGGCAAAAATGCGCAACGAGGAATTGTATCATTACCGCCACAGCAGCGTATGGTTGCAGCGATTGGGCCGGGGCACGGCCGAATCCCACCAACGGACGCAAGCCGCCCTGGACGCCCTCTGGCCGCTGGCGGGGCAGCTTTTCGCTCCCCTGCCCGGCGATGCGCTGCTCGTCGCCGCCGGCGTCATCCCCCCGGCGGCGGCGTGGCAAGAGGCGTGGGAGGAGGTGGTACGGCCGTTTCTCATCGCCTGCAACCTCACCATCCCCGCCCAAACCGCGCCGCCTCCGGCCGACCGCGCCCGCCACAGCCCACACCTGGCCCCCCTGCTGGCGGAGATGCAGCAAGTGGCGCGTTTTGACCCGGAGGCGGCGTGGTGAAACAAGAACGTATCTGGCAGGCGCTCAACGAAGTCGCCGACCCGGAGATACCGGTGGTTTCGCTGGTGGAAATGGGCATCGTGCGCGAGGCGCGCCTGGATGGCGACGACGCCGTGACGGTGGTCATCACCCCCACCTTTTCCGGCTGCCCGGCGCTGCACGTCATGCGCCAGGAGATCGAGGCGAAAATGCGCGCGTTGGGTTTTGCCCAGGTGACGGTGGAGACGACGCTGCACCCACCCTGGAGCAGCGATTGGATCAGCGACGCCGCGCGGCAAAAGTTAAAGGCGTTTGGCTTAGCGCCGCCGCCGCAGCACAACGGCCGTATCGAACTCACCTTCCTCGCCCCTGTCGCCTGCCCGTACTGCGATTCCACCAACACCGGCGTCAAAAACAACTTTGGCTCCACCCTTTGCCGCGCCATTCATTATTGCTATGCGTGCCAGCAGCCGTTTGAGCAGTTCAAGGCGTTGTGAGTCGTGAGTCGGGCGGCGCAAGACCCAACATCCGACGCCCGAAAAGGTTTTCCTATGCCGCAGCCATTCACCCAGCAAGTCACCTTTTTGTACACGGCCGTTTTACCCGAAACCGCCCACTTTTACGAAACCATCCTCGAATTGCCCCTCGTCCTTGACCAGGGCGCGTGCCGCATTTACCGCGTCGCTGGCAGCGCGTTTCTCGGCTTTTGCCAACACCTCACCGGTGGCGCAAAAACCGAGGGTGTCATTTTGACGCTGGTCAGCGACGACGTAGATGGCTGGTATACCTATCTGCGCCAGAAAGGGGTTGTCTTCGAAAAAGCGCCGACGCTGAACGAAAAGTTCAACATTTACCACTGCTTCCTGCGCGACCCGAACGGGTATTTGGTGGAAATTCAAAGATTTTTGGACCCGGAATGGCCGCAGGAAAGGATGAAGGAAGAAGGATGAAGGATGAAGGAAGAGTGAATACGGAAACCGACGCCCCGTCGCCCGACGCCCCGTCGCCCGACGCCCCGTCGCCCGACGCCCCGTCGCCCGACGCCCGACACCCCGTCGGCCATTTCGACTGGCTGCTTTACGCTGACGCGACGTTTGCCGGGCTGTCGCTGCTGATCCCGATTCCGCTGTTGGACGTGGCCTTTGAATGGTTTTTCCGGCGGCGGATGATCAAGACCATTGCCCGGCGCAACGGCCGTTCCCTCCCTCCGACCGTCATCACCGCAATCAACCGTGACCCGGACGCCTGGTGGCAGGGCTGCCTGACTGCGCCGTTCAAACTGCTGCTGCTGTTCCTGAAGCGGCTGTCACGCAAGCTGCTCTACTTCCTCACTGTCAAAGAGGCTGCCGACCAGTTGAGCCGTTACTGGCATCGCGCCTTTTTGCTCGACCACATGCTGCGGCGGGGCGATTTAGATGGGGTGGAAACGGCCGTGCCCGCCCTCAACGCCATGCACGCCGTCCTCAAAAGCCACATCAGCAGTCCGCTCACCGGGCTTGCCGCGCAAATCCTCGCCGGCGCGTCACACATTTTGCGTACCATCATCCGCTGGCTGCGGCGCGGTCGTGAAGATGAGGTTGTGCAAAACACCCGCCAGGCGATGGCCGACAATTGGCTGGACTTTGCCGATTACTTTGCCACCGTCGCCCAACAATACGAACGACGATTGACGATTGGCGATTGACGATTTACCGATTACTGATCACCGATTACCGACTCCTCATGCCAAGAATACACGAACGCACTTTCCGAGTACGCCATTATGAATGTGACGCCTATGGTCACGTCAACCATGCCCAATACCTGCGCTACATGCAGGAGACGGCCTTTGATGCTTCCGCCGCCGCCGGGTTGGGGATGGCGCGTTATGCCGAGATGGGGTTGATGTGGCTGGTGCGCGAGACCCACGTGACGTATGAACGGCCGTTGCGCTACAACGATCACGTCATCGTCAAAACCTGGGTCGCCGACTTCCGCCGCGTTCGCTCGCGGCGCATGTATGAGCTGCGCCTGGCGGCCGGCGACCTGGTGGCTGCGGC
>JACSRF010000038.1 GCA_014879875.1 Anaerolinea sp. | reverse complement strand
CGCGCCGATTGTGACGCGCTACCTACCATTTGGCGGCTACCGTGGCGGCAGCGGGACAAATGAGGTGACGGACCGGGGTTTTACCGGGCAGCCGGAAAACATGGACTTGGGATTGTACTACTACCAGGCGCGGTATTATGTGCCTTATATATACCGAACGGTCTCTCCAGATACCATTATACCCGACCCGACAAATCCCCAAAGCCTAAACCGCTACAGCTACGCCTTGAACAACCCCATCAAGTACCGCGACCAATCGGGGCACTGCGTGGACGGCATCACGACTTGGGCTTGCATAGCCGCGGGCGTAGCCGCCGTCACCAAGGTTGTGGACTGGGGCTGGACCGCATACGACGCCTGGCAGTCAGGGCGGACGCTGGCCGACCCCAATGCTTCGCGGGGGGAGAGGATGATGGCGGCCTTGAACATCGGCGTTTCAGCTCTGTTTGAGGTGATTGAACCAGACGACATCCTGCCGATAGGCCTGCCAATAGACGATATAGCCCGGCGAGGCGTTCTGAATGGCGCCTTTGAAGCGTTGGAGGCTGGCGGCGACGAAGCATTAGAAGCGTTCGTGCGTGACCGGTTTGGTGACTACGCTGATGATGTGTTGGAAACAATGTGGGGCGCTTTGTGCAGCTTCAGCGGCGATACGGTGGTGGTAACTGAAGATGGCCTGGTACCCATCAGCGAGGTGGATTTGCTGGACAAGGTGCTGGCCTACAATGAAGAAACGGGCGAAATTGGCTACTATCCCGTTGTGGCCGTGTGGGAACACCTTGACCCCATCATTGTGACCTTGACCATTGACGGTGAGGAGATTGAGACAACGCCGGAGCATCCCTTCTACACGGCCGATGGCGACTGGCTGCCCGCCGCCCACCTGCAAATAGGCGACGAAATCCGCACCGCAGGATGGGAAACGGGTACGGTGAAAGCCATTCACTTCGCGGTTGCGCCGCAGCCGATGTACAATTTCACTGTTGCCACCGCTCACACATACTTTGTTGGTAGTGGGCAGTGGTTGGTTCATAACAAATGTGAGTTTGATTGGAATCACATTTTTGATCGTCATTCGCCGTGGGGAAGTGTCGCTCAACAAAGTGGGCAAAAGACTATTTTTGATGGTTTAACCGAAAGCCAAATTAGAGGAAGAGTAACAAGCGCGTGGGGAGAGCGCAAACTAATGGAAACACAAACAGACTTTGTTACAGGAATATCTCGACAGAGATTCCGTGGGGTTGATCCTATATCAGGTCAAACCATCGAATTTTGGTATAACGTGGGAACAAAGATGGTCGAAACGGCTTATCCCATACATTATCCATGAGGCTTTAACTTCAGATGAAAATCCATTTAGACTTTGATGAAGAATTACTTATCAAGCGCATAAAACAAGGTTCCCCACTACTGTTTGGGATAGCTTTGGAAAATGATGGAATATTTTATCCAGCAAAAAATTGGATCGATTTTGGGGTGGTAATTATTGGCTGGTGGTTTCAAGTAGCTGCTAAGTTATCTAGAGAACAAACCCGAAGCCAATTAAGATTTATGGACGGCCCATATTTAATAGAGGTGTCTTACGATGGGCAGAAAATGACAGTTGCATTTGAACCTGATGGGCTTGATGTTATTTGGCATACATCTATTGAGGAATTCAGGCGTGAATTGATTAATGCGGCAAATGTAATTGCAAATAAGTTTTCGCAAATGAATATAGACACTGAATCACAGATTACTTTAAAGCAGGCTGTCATACTTTTGGAATCAACCGTTGCGTAATGGGTTTTTTGCAATTCCCGTTATGCGCAAGGTTCTCGATTAAACAGTGAGAACCAAATTTTTTATTTATAGCCCTTTGTACCGGGCTGATGGAAATGTGGATAACTGGAACATCCCATTTACCCACAATTCCATCGCACTAATACTATGGCCGCCCTCCCACCACCGGGGGCAGCAGGCCAACTTGCTCGTTAACAATTATCTGGTGAATCTGCTTTGGGGTTCCATTCATTGGCTTGGTTAAAGCGGCAATGCCTTGATGTAAATTCATGCACCAACGCCTGCTGGTTGGCCGTCAATGGCTCAGTTTGCAGGGCTGTGACCAGCGCCAGCAGCTGTCGGGCATCGTCTCCGGCGCATTCAGGTACACCACCGTTGCTTTCTGCTGGCGGTTCCTGGGAGGAGTATAATGACCCCCATTGTCAAGACCACAGATCGCAATAGTAAAGTCTTAATAGGAGAAATGAATAGTATCTTGATGAAGCCACCTGATAGCAACCCGGGTGCGCGTCGGCCGGATGACGGTCCTGGACGAAGGGTGGCTGGCCTTTGAGTCCATCAAGCTGTCCAGCCTCAGCGCCCCCATCACCGCCCGGCCGGGGCAGATGCACACATTGGCGGCGCAGGTCAGTGGGCAGGTAAACGGCGCCA
>JACSRF010000184.1 GCA_014879875.1 Anaerolinea sp. | reverse complement strand
CGGCAGGTCATTGCTGCCATCTTTGTTGGAGTTGCTTCTATCACCACCTTGAAACACATATAGAGCCTTAGCGAAATGCACTTTTCTGAGGAGGCCTCGCGTAATCTGAGTCAGATGAAGGGGCGAACAGGGCTAACACCGAACGCTTAACGAGCGCGAAATCTGTGTTGCCGATGCCAGCGGATAGATTCGACGAAAGGCCAATAGGCATTATCAACAGGGCCAAGCAGAGGACGACTGTTGAATGTAACCAGATGGCCGGGTAAATTTGGGGTAATAGCCAGTTGGGGCGATGTTTTTACTTGATACTGGTCGTTGAATGTGACCAATCCCTCGTCAAACGTCCAATGGCATAGATGGCATAAGGCTAACCCGTTACGCGGGTCGTCGTTGTGGCTTTGGCTCCACGGGATGATATGCGCGGCGGCAACGGCCGTATGCCCATCGGCCGTTAAAATGCGCACGCCGCAAATGGCGCAGCGGTGATCATATGCCTTGACGATGGCACGGCGAAAGCCCTGGTCACGGTACGGCTTGTCTTCTTCAACCAATTCCTTGTTCTGCCTGTCGGCTTTGGCCTGCTCTAGCAATTCCTCGCTGTACCGGTATGCGGCGGCATTTAGCGTCCCTTGCTCCAGTAAAGTGGGGTGCAGTTCTGGGGCGAAATAGGTTTCGATCAGAGTGACGCGCAGCCGGTGGCGCGCTTCCGCTGCGCCAAGCAGGGCGTAGAGATCATCATCCAGGGCAGCGCCAAAGGTGAGGGTTTGCAGCGTTGCCAAACCGGCATTGGGGCGGTAAACGGCCAGGGCTGCCTCCTGACCGGAGCGGGGCAGCAAATGCCAGAAGCGGTCATTTTTCAGGAAATAGAAGGGGTAGGCGAGGACGCCGCGCTGGCTGGGCGGGCGGATTTTGTGCCAATAAAGGGTGAACAGCTCGCCCAACTCCGGAGTAAGTTCGATAAGGTTGGCGGTGACGCGGCCCTGCTCAAAGAGGTCAAGAACGGCCAGGAGAAGGATGGGTTTGTGGGGTGCGCGGTGGGTGGTAACGGCCGTCCATTTTTGGCTGTTTTTGTTAACGCTGAGGCGGGCGAATTTTTGGCTGTACTTTTCAATGGTCATGCTTGCTTGTGACGGGCTTAAAATGCCTTTTGGCAATCAAAACAGTATGCCTTACCGCCAAAACGCTGCTTGTTTTGAAAACAAAACACAGCAACTTTACGGCTAATAGCCTGCTTGCACCGGTAACAAAAATAACCCGATGTTGTAGGGGCAGCCTCAAATTGTTCATTGTTTTGCACTGGCTGCGGCGCCGCAGAGGGTTTAACGATTCCAAATTTGGCATAGTAGTCAATGGTTATTGGGTGGTGATATGAGATCAACTGATGGGCGATCTGTTCGAGAGTCTCTTTGGCTACCATTTTTGTTACCGCTGTGGTCATGGATAAAGCGCCCATACTACCGAAATTGGTTTCAATCTGTCGAAACAACTCATCTGACTTGATGACCATATCTGTATTAAACACTTTAGCAGAAGGGCGAATGACTCGTGATTTCGGCGCAACCAGGACGTAAGGCTTAAAGGTTGGGGATAATGTCATCCCCAGGCGCTTGGGCAATAAATTTTCCCGCTTCAACAGTTGCTCTAAAACCAGTATGTGTCGCTTGTTTTGCTCTATTGGCGATTCGACCGGTATATAGTGATTGTTATACCAGAAAAGAAACTCGCCCCGTTCAGTTATTTTGACACCGTAAGCATAGCTTTTGGACTCCAACACATAAAATTCCAAAATGCGATTAATCAGCAGATGATCAATTTGAGCAACATTACCCCCATATTCTATCCGCAAATCATGAATAACGGCCCAGTTATCTTTGTTGCGATAGTGGAAATCAATGAAATAGGCTGAATTGGCCTCCCCTCTTTCACCAGCTCGCATGATTTTTAGCTCACGCTCGACTTTAGCCCGCGTGTCGTCTCTTATATCTGCTAGTTGGGCAATGGATTCTAAATCTTGCAGCGCTTGTTCCAAGTAATCTTTTTCCTTAACGATCATGCACAATATTTCCTGTTATGGTTCGTTCAAAATTAGCTTCGGTGGCACGGTCAGGAGACCGGCCACAGCAAATTCAAAAGTTATTAACGAGCGAACCCTTAGTAGTGTAAAACATGACCTCATGTCACCTGGCAGCATAAGAGTGTGGCTGAAAATCCCATTCCATATCGGCCGTAGACGTATCCATGATCGGTGGTAAGGCTAACTGCTGCAGCGACATGCCCCTTATCATACCGCCCCACTTTCCCCGCTGGCAATAGGAAGTTTGCGCCGGGTGGGGGAAGGCATGGGCGCACAACGGCCGTCACCCCCCACCCCCCAACTTCACCTTCTGCAGCCGCTCCACAAACGCCGGCCGCCGCGCATACTGCGCCGCCAACCCATCCACCCGCGCCTGGAACACGGCCGTTTGCCCCTGATACTCCGCCAACTGCTTCAGCTTACCCAACTGTGTCACCGCTTCGTCGTAAGCGCGGGCGTTCTTCTGCTCAATCAACTGCGTCACCCAGCGCCAGACGTCATCCGCCTGCAACGCCAACGCCTCCATCGCCTGGGCATGTTTGGCGGCCGCCGCCACTTTGCGCCGCGCCGCTTCCGCCTGCTGGCGCGCTTCGGCTTGCTCGCGTAAATCGCCGACGGTACGGCCGTCCCCCTGCGTACTCTCTGGTCGCGGCAGCGGCAGCCGTCGCTTAAACTGCTGCGCCAGATTCGTCTCCCCTTGCGCCAGGCGCAGCAGCCACGCCCCCTGCTCCTCCGCGGAGAGGGTGGCAATGGCGCGGGTCAGGTCGGATACGGCCGTGTTCCGCGCAGCCCCACTCTTTTCCGCCGCCACCGCCAACAAATGGGCATCCACGCCAAACAAATCCACAAACGATTGCAGCGCCCCTGTCAACTTACCCAACCCGGCCGGGAGCGGTGGCTCTGCGTCGTCATCATCCAGCGCCTCTTCCTCCACCCCCAGCAGCCACGCCAGGTAAAGCGCCCGGTAATCCCCCGCCAAAATCGCCTCCCGCAGTGGCAGCAAACCGGCCAACATCCCTTCCCCTTCCACCCACTCACCCGTGGTGTCGTCGTGGCGTTCAAAACTGAGCAGCGCGTAATCCCCCACTGCCTCATAACGCACGTAATCTTCCACGCAGTAAGGGGTGACCGCCGCCTCATCCAACAGCGTTTTGGGAAAGCGAAAGGCCAACTGCACACTGCCCCAATTGGTGATGTAAAACAGCGCGTCGTAATACTGCGCCAATATCTTCTCCGCCGAGCCGGGGAAATCGCTGTAGTTGTAGACAAACACCGCCCGCGTCGGGTGTGGCTCTACGCGGCTGGAAAGACGGCTCACCGCGCGCTGCTCCTCTGAGGTCAACGGCCGTTCAATGGCCTGGAATTCGTAATATTGATACTCAGACATCATCCACCTCCGTTCTATCGCTTTTCAGGCGCTGGCGAAACGCGGAGGGTGCTCTCCTAATTTGACCCACATTCGCCGTACACGGACAAACTGCGGGCGGTTCATGCGCAGCGCCTCTATTGTCACCCGTCCTTTGGTAGTCAGGCCAACTATCTCTATTCCATCGTTGTGCCAACGAAAATGATCTGTCCACCGTTCCAATTGAGGGTGAAATAATGGCACAACGTCATTTGTTTCTGGGTCTACACCGGTTTGACGTGTCGCTTTGTAGCGGTTGCAAGATGGGCAAGACAGGCACAGGTTTTCAATCGTCGTTTTTCCACCAGCAATGATCGGTACAATGTGCTCGACCTCAAAAGTTACCACTGTCAATTGTTCAGCCGTTTGGCAGTATGCGCAGCAGTTGGCAAACTGCTCCCGCACTTGACTTCTAAGAGCAGGCGGAATATATACCCCCACGAGCTAAACGGCCTCGCCAATCTGGGAGAGGGTGTAACGAGCACGGGTTTTTAACAGAGTTAACTGGTCTACTTGCGCCAGCAGTTCGTCTAACTCTCGTATCTCCCCCTCGTCTAAAATTCCCTCTTGCTGTAAAGCCAACAGTTCTTCGAGTCGAGCTTGCGCTGCCAATGCCAGCCGACTGACGGCCAATGCCTTTAACTCTGCGCGACTCATCTCCGTTAACAGGTCAGGATCGACCGAGCGTTGATTGATAAGCCGTTGGTAAACGGCCACATCCAGTAAAACACCGGTTCTCTGACCATGTTCATCGGTCACATACTGCACTTGCATGGTAATCACACCTTTTCGTTAGGATGGTATCCATTATACAACCGTTTCCATTGATCGGGGTGAACATTTGCCATAACCTCACATCACCCCCTACCCTCCTAACCAGCGGCGTACATGAAAAACGGCCGTTTCCAGGAAACGGCCGTCTACCAAATTCACATTTTACGCTTCACGCCTACACATGCGCGTGCGCGTGCGTCACCGTCTTAATCTGATCATTCTCAAACTGCTCCGCTTCTGTGGACCCCTTCAAAGCGGCCGTTGAGGTCTGCCCCTGCGAAACCACCGTCTGAATTTCGTCAAAATAGCCCGCCCCCACAAAGCTCTGATGCTTCACAGCGCGGAAGCCATAATCGGTGTGCAGGTCAAACTCCTTCTCCTGGAAATCGGCATACGCCGCCATGCCCCGCGCGCGGTAGTCGCTGGCTAATTGGAACATGCTCGCATTCAGGCTGTGGAACCCGGCCAGCGTCACAAACTGGAAGGCATACCCCATCTTACTCAACTCCTTCTGGAAGGTGGCAATCGTCGTTTCGTCCAGGTTCAGCTTCCAGTTAAAGGACGGGGAGCAGTTGTAGGCCAACATCTTGCCGGGGAATTTGGCATGAATGGCGTCGGCAAACTGCTTCGCCTGCTCCATGTCCGGGTGGGAGGTCTCGCACCAGACAATGTCCGCATAGGGCGCGTAGGCCAGCCCGCGGCTGATCGCCTGCTCCAGTCCGGCGCGCGTGCGGTAAAACCCTTCCATCGTGCGCTCCCCCGTCACAAACGGCTTGTCATTCTCGTCAACGTCGGTGGTCAACAAGTCGGCGGCGTCGGCGTCAGTACGCGCAATGACGATGGTGGGCACGCCGGCCACGTCGGCCGCCAGGCGGGCGGCAATCAGCTTTTGCACCGCTTCGCGCGTGGGAACCAACACCTTGCCCCCCAGGTGGCCGCACTTCTTGGCGCTGGAAAGCTGGTCTTCAAAATGCACGCCGGCCGCACCCGCCTCAATCATGGAGAGCATCAGCTCGTAGGCGTTCAGGTTACCGCCAAAACCCGACTCCGCGTCGGCGACAATGGGCGCGAACCAATGAATGCCGTTCTCGTTATTCACCGAGTAAATCTGGTCGGCGCGGCGCAGGGCGTTGTTGATGCGTTTCGCCAAAATAGGGGCGCTGTTGGCCGGGTAAAGGCTCTGGTCTGGGTAGGTCTCGCC
Source organism: Anaerolinea sp. (assembly GCA_014879875.1). Taxonomy (GTDB): domain Bacteria; phylum Chloroflexota; class Anaerolineae; order Promineifilales; family Promineifilaceae; genus JACSRF01. Next base: position 8,165 of record JACSRF010000184.1, on the reverse strand, counting down.
GGCCACGTTGGCGTCGGCGGCCACCTGCCAGCCGCTCAGGTAAATGGCCTGCAAACCCGCCTGCACCATCTGCACCGCCTGGTTGCCTGACAATGCGCCCAGGGCGTTGACGTAATCCTCTTCCTTGAGCAGCTGCCACAGCCGCTCCGCCCCCAGCCGCGCCAGGGTATATTCAATTTTTACCGACCCACGCAGCCGCAGCACATCTTCGGCGCTGTACGGCCGTACCACCCCTTCCCAACGCGGATCTGTCTGCCACTCTTTCTCTAATGCTTGCACTTCTTTCTTATTAATCATGGGAATCTCCTTCAGGAATATCGGATTTGTGATTACGGATTACGGTATTGAGAGCGTGCGCAGAAGTTTGTTAGTTGGTTGGTTTGCTGGTTAACTAACCAACCAACTAACCAACCATCTCCAATCTCTTAATTCAAATACTCATACGCCTTCAGCGTAAGAAAATCGGTAAACTCTTTTTTGGTGATTAGCTCTTCAAAAAGCTGGGCGGCAAGCTGGTACTTGCCCTGGTTGAATGCCGCTTCGCCCACGCGCGCTTTGATGTCCGCCAACACCTGCGGCGCGACTTCCCGGTAGAGGTCGGCATCAACGGCACGGCCGTTTGTCAACACCGCATTCTCATTATTCACCCACTGCCACAACTGCGTGCGCGAGATTTCGGCCGTCGCCGCGTCTTCCATCAGGTTATAAATGGGCACGCAGCCATTGCCCTCCAACCACGCCGCCATGTACAAAATACCCACGTCAATGTTCAGGCGCAGCCCTGCTTCGGTGATCGTCCCCTGGGGCACAGTGAGCAAATCTTTGGCCGTCACCTGCACATCTGCGCGCGACACGTGAATCTGGTTCGGCGTGGGCATATACTTGTCGAATTCTTCTTTGGCAATGGCGACCAGGCCAGGGTGCGCCACCCACGTCCCGTCGTGCCCATCCTGCGCCTCGCGCACCTTATCGGCGCGCACCTTCGCCAGCGCCGCCTCATTCGCCGCCTCATCTCCCTTAATGGGAATCTGCGCCGCCATGCCGCCCATCGCATGAATGCCGCGCCGGTGGCAGGTCTTGATCGTCAGCAGCGAATAAGAGCGCATCATGTGCGTCGTCATCGTCACCTGGGCGCGGTCGGGCAGCACGAAGGCGGGAAAGTGGCGGAATTTGCGGATGATGCTGAAGATGTAATCCCAACGGCCGCAGTTCAGCCCGGCAGAATGATCTTTTAGCTCCCACAAAATCTCGTCCATCTCAAAGGAGGCCATGATGTTTTCAATCAACACGGTGGCGCGAATCGTCCCGCGCGGAATGCCCAATTCGTCCTGGGCCAGGTTGAAAGCGTCGTTCCACAGGCGCGCTTCCAGGTGGCTTTCCAGCTTGGGCAAGTAGAAATAGGGGCCGCTGCCTTTGGCGAGGAGGGTTTTGGCGTTGTGGTAGAAGTAGAGGCCAAAGTCAAAGAAAGAGGCGGAGATGGGACGGCCGTCTAACAGCACATGCTTCTCCACCAGATGCCACCCACGCGGCCGTACCAGGAGGACGGCCGTTTTCGCCCCCGGCTTGTAAAATTTGCCAGAGTTCGGGTCGGTGTACGTAATCACGCCGCTCACCGCGTCGCGCAAATTCACCTGCCCTTCCAGCGTCGCCGTCCATGTCGGGGAATGGGAATCCTCAAAATCCGCCATATACACATTCGCCCCCGAATTGAGGGCATTGATGATCATCTTGCGGTCCACCGGACCGGTGATCTCCACCCGCCGGTCTTGCAGGTCGGCGGGAATAGGAGCTACCGTCCACTCACTGGCACGGATTGCGGCCGTCTCCGGCAAAAAGTCCGGGAACTGCCCGGCGTCAATGGCCGCCTGCCGCGCATCCCGCCTTTGCAACAGTTCGCGGCGGCGTTCACCCAGCGCCCGCTCCAGCTTCGCCACCAGCGCCAGCGCCTCCGGTGTCAAAATTTCGCCGAACTCTGGAGTTATATTTCCCAAAATTTGCATCCCTGTAGGAATTGTCATATACACCTCCTATCGCTCACCCCCTGGCGCAAGCCAGGGAAATAGTGTAAAATCACTATTAGCGAATATTCGCTAATAGTGAAGATAAGTATAAATGGGAAATGGAGATTGTCAAGGATTCGCCAGATTTGACAAATTTCCAAAATTCGTCAAACCTAGCCATGACGCTCTGTGTCATAAAACAAAGGATAATCAATGAGCGCCGATCTCGTCAATATCATCTTTGGCATGAAAATGCGCCAGGCGCGTACCGCGGCGGGCTTATCGCTGACCGAACTGGCGCAGCGCGCCGGCATGTCCACCTCTTACCTCACGGAAATTGAGCGCGGGCGTAAATATCCGCGCAACGACAAAATCATGGCCCTGGCGACCGCCCTGGGGAAAGAGTACGACGCGCTGGTTTCGATTAAACTGCAACCGTCGCTGCGCTACCTGGAGGCGACGCTCTCTTCGGCGATAGTCGGCCGTTTCCCCTTTGCCGAGTTTGGCTTTGCCACCGAAGACCTGCTCAACCTGCTGACGCGCGAACCGGAGAAGGCCAGCGCCCTGCTGCACGCCGTTTTAGACATAGCCCGCCGCTATGATTTGCAAGAGGAGGACTTTTTGCGCGCGGCGCTACGCTCTTATCAGGAGATTCACGAGAATTATTTTCCGGAATTGGAGGAGGCGGCGCAGCAGTTTACGGCCGTATTTGGTCCCGCTTATGGTTTTTCTGACCAGGAGCCGGTGACGCTGGAGGTCCTGGCGGCGCTGCTGCAAACGGAATATGGCTACGTGTTGGATGAGGGAGGGCTGGCGCAAAACCCAGACTTGTTGGCGTACCGGTCGGTGTATGTGGGGGGAGAGCGGCCGTTGTCAAATCAACGGCCGTTGTCCGACCAACGGCTGTTGTCAAATCAACGGCCGTTGTCCGACCAACGGCCGTTGTTCCTCCTCAACCCCCACCTTTACCCCCGCCAAAGCAAATTCCTGCTGGCGCGCGAACTGGGCTACCAATATTTGGGACTGTCCGAACGCTCCACCGCCTCCCCCCCTGACAAAATACACAGCTTCCAGCAGTTGCTCAACGACTACAAAGCCGCCTACTTTGGCGGCGCGCTGCTCATGCCCCGCGCCGCACTGCTGGCCGACCTGGAAGCATTTTTCAGTCTGCCAACCTGGCAGCCACAAGCCCTGGCGGACATGCTCACACGCTACGATGTGACGCCAGAGATGCTTTTTTATCGCTTCAGCGAACTTATCCCCCAATGCTTTGGCATCAAACTGCACTTTTTGCGCTTTCACCAGGCCAACGGCGACCTGCGCCTGGTACGCCACCTGAACCTGAGCCAACTGCTGATGCCCAGCGGCATCGGCCTGCACGAGCATTACTGCCGCCGCTGGCTGGCGGCGCGGCTGCTGCAAGCGATGAAGTCGGCCCAGGCAGCAGGGGAAGGCGAGCGATTTCCGCTGCCGGGCATTCACATTGCCACCTTCCTGGAAAGCGGGGAGCAGTTTGTGGCCATGGGCTTTGCCCGCTCGCTGGTGCTGTCGCCCGGTGAAAACAGCAGCGTGACAGTAGGCTTTCGCCTGACGCCGGAGGTGGAGCAGCGCGTGCGCTTCCTGGCCGACCCGTCCATTCCTCAGGAGACAGTGGGCGAAACATGCGAACGCTGCCCGCTGCTGGCGTGCGACGTGCGCGCTGCGCCGCCACTGGTACGAGAGGGAGAGGAGGTGAAAGAAAAGCGCCAACTGGCCCTGCGGCAAATTGGCGCTGTGTCATAAACCTGACAGATTTCAAAAAAAACCTGCCAGGTCTGCGCGCGGCTCATGAACTTAAACGTGTTCTGGGGTGGTATACGGGCTTTTGAACTCTTCTTCTGCTTGCTCTGTGACTTTACGGCCGATGTAGGGGCTTGTCTCGGAGTGGTTGGCGGCCTGTTGCGCGTCGCCGACATAGGGTGATGCGGCGGCGTGATCCACGTACTCTTCCCGCGCTTTTTGCGCTGTATAAGGGGTAACAGGGGTGGAAACGGCCGTTTCCGGGTCTCGTGTCACCGTTTTCTCCGTAGAAAATAGCGGCGCATCTACCACCGTCAACAGCTGCGCCTCTGCTATGGCCAGGTCAATGATCAGTGCGCCGTCATCAGCGCCAATGTCCAACACCGCCTGCCGCACGACAGCTTTCTTCTCCGCTATTGGGCCTTCAACCTGGATCCGCCCCAGGGCAAAGCCAGTGATTAACCCATCTGTGGTCAAAACGACGTCGTCGAGGACGCCAATTTTGGTACCACCAGAAGTGCTTACCGCCCGCCCGTGCAGGCCATCACGGCGCTGCCAGTGGTGCAGCCCGTCAGGGTTTTCATCTGTTTTAACGCTTTCGCCGTCAAGGATCAGCACACTGTCTTTGCCCAATGTGGTAATGTGGTTACGTTCTACAAAGCGATATTGCCGGTTGAGAAAACCTTCGCCGCCCAGGTACACACCGGTCAGTCTCTCCAATCCTTCATCAAGATAAACGTCCTTGACATGGCCGAGAATACGGCCGTCTTGCACGCTAATCACCTGATTACCGATTAAATCTTTTCCTAAAAATAGCATTATCTTATCTCCTTGTGTTACTAATCTGCCCCGCTCTTGCCTTTGCGTGATAACGCCGGCCATGTGTTGCACAGCGGCTAACAACATGCTCCAGGCGGCAGGTTGGCGCGGGTGGGGCGCGGAAGGGTCTGCTGACCACTCCTCTCTTTCTTCTAAATCTGTTAAATCCAGGAACACGTCCAGGCTGCTCATCTTGCTCAGCACGTACCTCACAATAGTTTGTGGCGTCATGAGTGGGTCGGCGGCAATGAGCAGGCATCTCTGTCCCTGAGCCTGTACCAGCTTTTGCATATGATCGGCCTGGATGGCGGCATTCGGTGGGTAGACGAGGGCCAGATCGGCGCCTTGGGCAGCCAGATAGGGGATTAATTGACGGCCGTTCACCCCTCCCACGATCAAGATCACTTTTCCGGTCAGTTTTTTCCCTCTCGCGGCTTTCTCTATCTTTTCCGTTGGCCTGTTATCCTTTGCTGGTGACTGTTGCATAAAGCTGTTATCCTATTTGCATCTGCTCTTGCCTTGTTGACTTGCCAGGTATGGACTGATGTCTCTGGCAGATGCGGTTTACGAATCAGTTGCTTTTACCATACAAGATGTGTACGCTTTTCACTATAGGTAGAGATATAGATAGCCGATACATTTTTGGGTATATATCAAATCAACCGGTGGGTTTTTCCATGATCAAAATTCTCGTTGTCCACCCAACCAGACTGATCGGCAGCCTGCTGACCACTGTGTTGCGGGAAGAGGAAGATATTTTTGTGACCGGCCAGGCGCAAACCGCAGATGAAGCGCTTTACCAGCTTGCAGTTGCGCCATGCCACATTGCCCTGGTTGCCGCCAATTTACCTGACAATGGCGCCTTGCGCTTAACGGAGCAAATCACGGCCGCTTATGCAGATGTTAAGGTGTTGGTTTTTGGCATGCCGAAAGCGGAGCGCGTGATTTTGCAATATGTGCTGGCCGGCGCTGCGGGGTACGTGCTGCAAGAGGTGCCTGTGGCGCAGTTGTTTGACAACATCCGCGCCGCCCATCAGGATGAGGCGCTGGTGTCGCCGGGCATTGCGGCCGCTTTTATGCGGCAGTTAGCGGAAATGGCGCACATTTCGGCGACCACCACCCTGAACCAGGCCGGAATGGCGGAACTGACGCCGCGCGAAGTAGAGGTATTGGCGTTGATTGGCGACGGGTTGACCAATCAGGGGATCGCTGACCAGCTGGTTATTGAACTGGGCACGGTGAAGAATCACGTCCACAATATTTTACGCAAGCTGGATGTGCGCAGCCGGGAAGAAGCGGCGGCGCATCTGCCCTTGTTGGATGAACAGGAATGAACGGCCGTTGGCGCAGGTTGATTGCGCTGCTGCCGGTGCTGTTTGTCCTGGCCTGCCGGGTGGTTGACGTGACGCCAACGCTGCCGCCCACCACACCAACCCCCGCGCCCCCTGTCGCCAGCGCCACCCAGATAACGGCCGTCGTCCCCAGCGCGACGATGCCTGTGGCGGCGACGGACGTCGCGGCAACGGCCGTCTCTGCGACGGCCGTCGCTCCCGTTCCTAAACCGGCCGCTCCCGCGTCGCCCACAGCCCCGCCCGGCCTACCCACGCCTGCATCTGGCTCCCTGACCATTGACCAACAGAACAATATCACCGAAGGGGGGCTGTGGGGCGTGGCTGAATTGGGGCCTGTGGGTCAGACTTTTACGCCTGCGGCTGACTCGTTGGACGTCGTGGTTTTGTGGGTTGCCACCGGCGGATTAGCGCCGGTCACTTTGCAAGTCGTGGTGCGCGAGGGTGGGCTGGACGGCCGTATCCTGGGCCAAAGCCAGCCGGTGGACATCCCCCTGGATTTTGCTGATAGGGTCAGTTTTGCGTTTGTAACGGCCGTTTCCCTCCGGCCAGGGCAGCTTCACACCCTGGAAGTGACGCGGGTCAGCAGCGCGGGCAATGGGGCCGTGGGTTGGGTGCAGCACGCCGGATGGGACGATCCCTACCCCAATGGGGAAGCGATAGTCCAGGGCCAGCCGCTGCCCCAGGCCGACCTCTGGTTCCAGACAGGTCGCGGTCAATAGGGCAGATTACAACGTAATCATTCACTTGGACGCATTTCAGACGGCCGCCGGACACCCCCCGGACGGCCGTTTTCTATTCTATACCACAGATCACACAGGTATCTTCCGAAAAACGCTGATATTGAACGCGACCCTACAGGGGCTTTATGAACAGCAACTTTCACAAAAACATCCATTTACTTTCTTTATGGCGTCAACTCCGGCCAATCTTGCGCGGGTCAGCGCCGCGCATGCCCACTTTGGCAGAAACGCTCGCCAACTACGTCGTTGTGGATCACGCCTACGTGGGGCGGCAAGTTGTGCCCCTCAGCCAGATTCGTGGCAGCGTCACACCGGCGCGCAGCCACGATTTCGACGCCAGCTTTCGCCTGCTCCGCAATCATGATCGGGCGCGCTGGCAAAGCATTCTGGCCGCCCGTCGGCGCGGCGTCAGGCTGCCACCGGTGACGCTGATACAGCTTGGCGCGATTTATTTTATTGAAGATGGTCACCACCGCGTTTCAGTTGCCAGGGCCGAAGAACGGCCGGACATTGAGGCCGAAGTGACTGTATTGCAAGTTGCCGAGGCGCCTGCCTGGGAAGGAACACGATGAAAACAAAGCTTCTCATTCTCATTTTTTTGCTTGTCCTGGCGAACCAGGTATCTTTCATGAGCCGGACGGCGCACGCCGCGCCGACGTCCCTGACCCTGACCGTCAACACCACGCTGGCCGATGCCATAGACGCCAACCCCGGTGACGGCATTTGCGAGACGGCCCCTGGTAACAATGCCTGCACCTTGCGCGCGGCCGTGATGGAAGCCAACGCCAACCCTGGCATGGATACCATCATCATCCCCGCCGGGACCTACTTTCTGACGCGCCCCAGCAATGGCATCGAAGAGTATGCCCTGGATGGCGACCTTGATCTGACCGACAGCGTCACCATCATCGGCGCGGGCACGGCAGAAACGATCCTTGACGGCAACCGCGATGTGACCCATGCACGCCTCATGCAAATCTTCAACGGCGTTTACGTGCATCTATCCCACCTCACCCTACGCAATGGGACGACAGAGCTGGTGTCTGGCATATCGGGTAACGCCGGGGGCATTCTCAACCGCGGTTCCCTGACGCTCGAAGACGTCGAGTTACTCGACCACCAGGGAGGCGGCCTCTATAACCAGGGTATTGCCCATCTCGATGCGGTTACTTACGCCAATAATACCGGTGACTTTGCTGCGCTCTCCAACAATTCCGGCGGGACCCTGACCATCCGCAACAGCGCCATTAATCATAATATTTCATCCGGGTTCAGCAATGGTGGTGGGCTTCATATTGGCAATGGCCTGATCGCCATCATCAATTCCACCATCACCTACAACCAGACGCCGGGAAGCGGTGGCGGCATATACATTTACCAATCCATATCCGCCTACCCCACCACAGTCCACCTGTACAACGTAACTGTTGTGGACAATCTGTCTCTTATACACATCTGACGCTGCCGACGACGGA
>JACSRF010000264.1 GCA_014879875.1 Anaerolinea sp. | reverse complement strand
CGTCTCAATCATGTGGCTGACAAAGGCATAATCCCCCTTGCTCTTGGGCGGCAAGCCGCGATGGAAGCGGTTGTACGAGTCGTTAGCCGCCCCATCCGCCCCCCACTTATCCAGCGAAAACGGGGGATTGGCAACGACAACATCAAAGCGCATCAAGTCGCTCCCCTCCAGGAGCAAAGGATGGCGCAGCGTGTCCCCCCAGCGGATGTCGGCGTTGCTCACGTCATGCAAAAACATATTCATCTTCGCCAGCGCCCAGGTAGAGCCATTCGATTCCTGCCCATAGAGCGCGTAGTTGCGCGAACCGCTGGCGATGCCATGCCCCACCTGCTCGGCGCAGCGTATCAACAGGGAGCCGGATCCGCAAGCGAGATCGGCGATCCGGTCGCCGGGCTGCGGCGCGACCAGCCGCGCCAGCAAGGTGGAAACTTCCGGCGGGGTGTAGAATTCGCCCGCCTTCTTGCCCGCGCCGGCGGCAAAACGGCCGATAAGGTATTCATACGCATTGCCAATTACGTCCGCCATGCCTTTGAGACCAGCATTGCCGTTGAGGCGACTGGGGCGCATATTCAGCTTGGGGTTGTGGAAATCGTCCAGTAAATTTTTCAGCCGAACATTGCGCTCACGGGCGCGGCCGAGAGCGGCATCGGAGTTGAAATCTATGTTGCGAAAGACCCCTTCTAGCTTCTCCTTATTCTGTTCTTCGATGGCGTCCAGGGCGATGTTGATGATTTCGCCCAGGTTGACCTCGTTGCGCTGGGCATACAGGCTGTCAAAGTCGCAGCCAGGCGGGATGACGAAGCGCTCCCGGTTGAGGCGGCGCCGCACACGCTCCTCATCTCCGGCGTACTGCTGGCGATACTGGTCTACCTTGTCCGCCCACACATCAGAAATGTATTTGACGAAGAGCATGACGAGGATGTAGTTTTTGTATTCGGCCGGGTCTACTGTGCCGCGAAAGGTGTCGCACGCTTTCCAGAGAATGCCGTTGATTTCGTCCTGGTCAATGGGGGTGGTCCCGGTTGGCATGGTTGCTCCTAGTTTTGTTAGCTCTCTGTCCACACGGCATCTCCCTTTCCGAACTCGCCGCTACTAGGATAACATAACGTGTATATTCATGCCAAAAAACTTCACACCTATTTCCTTCCCCTCACGGTCATACCACGCACGCCACTCCATCATCTCCGTCCAAACAACGTATATCTTATCCAACTTATTGTTTCCATCGGGAAATGTGTGGCTAAGCAAAACGATGATGAAGCCCTTTTTCCGCCAATTTGCCGTAAAACAACACCAGAATGCCCGTGGTCACATCAATCGCCAAGTTGATGGCAACCGTCTGTGTGGTATCAACTGATCCTTCTACCAACTTTTTGGAAAAGACTATTTATCTTACGGCAACGACTCACACGCAACCCCATCATTGTCCCCATCCAGCTGATGCACGTCATATCCCACCTGCGCCAGGCAGTATTCATAACACGCCTGCGCCTCCGCTTGCGTGTCAAAATCACCGCAGTTATACGCATCATAGCTGCAAATCGCGCAGCCAGACGGCGCTGTTGGCGTGCTGGTCGGTAATGGCGTTGGAACAGGTAGCAGCGTGGGCGTTGGGGAAGGCAACGGCCGTAAAATCACCGGCAAATATTCGCTCACCGTTGGCGTTACCTCAACCGACGCCGATGTCACCTGCTCATAACCAGGCAGCGTCAACAGCGCCACTGCCAAAACCAATACCGTTAGAATGATAACAACAATTTTCATCTTACTTGTCCTCCCTCGAATCCTCCCTCGAAACAGAATAGCAGTCTTCCACGCCCCTGTCACCTGACAAAAGTCACCTTTTTGTCATACTCAAAAAACGGCCGTTGCCCCTTGCAACAACCGTCAGCATCCGCTATCATCTCAACAGGCTTGATAGGGTAGAGGTTGAGGGACACTCCTCCCCCAAAAGGCACGACGAGAAACCTTTCAAGCTTAGGGTATTGTTCCTCTCCCTCAACCTCTGCAATACCCGCCGCAATTAATTGGTCAAAACAAAACGGCCGTGTCTGTGACAGACACGGCCGTTTACATTCCTACAGTCAAATTATTAACGGAACAACTGCTTGATCGCCCCGTACAGCATTCCCAAAACAGTGCTTATACAAAATAGGACAAGTGCGCTCATATGAAACGGCCGTACCCACCCAGGTACGGCCGTCATTGCTCCATCAACCACATCGCCGAGAAAAGCTCTTCTTCTCCCGGCTTGTCAAACTCCTCATCCAGCCAGATCAAAAACGGGCCATCCGCCTCCGTGCGATTTTTAGGGTTATTGAACAGGTGTCGCACATACCAGGCCAGGCGCAGCGCCATCATCTCATACTCATCCTGCTCATGCCACCCCCCCGGTCGCGGCCAGAGAAGCAAACGGCCGTGTTCATCCAGGCAATCCCGCGCCATCTCCAGCGCCCAATGCCCGCGCTGCCCCTGCCTTAAGACCTCATCGCGGACATCGCGGGCAATTTTTTTGGGTTCAGCCGCCGGCTTAAAAACGTATCAGCCGCCTCCACCAACCACGAAACCACCGGTAGCGGCACGCCATCGCCCCCATTCTCCTTCAATAGTGCATACGGCACATCTTCCACTGACCAATGATTGATTAACGTCAAAGCCGCCCGGTACTGCCGCAGCAGCACACTGTTCTCCACATCACGCGGATCATGCTTCGCGCTAACTTCAATCCCTTTGCGCCACGACCGATAATCCCGCTTTGTGAACGGTTCACGGAACGTCACATTCCCCGCATACGCGCGCAAATCTGGCAGCAAGCGCAGCCAGGCGGCCGTCTCAAACGTCGCCGACCTGCCCAAATACGCCATTCGTCGCGCCATAATCTGCTGTGGCGTCTCTACAATAATTTGCGGCCCAATGTAGGCGTCCGCCATATCCGTCACCCACGTCACCCACACCATCGGCAACGCCTCATCGTCTGGGTCAATGTCCGCCAATGAGAACGGCGCCGCCTCATCCGCCGCACCATCCTCTGCCACATGCGCCACCGCAAGCGCCGCCCGATATTGTCGCAGCAGCGCCACCTCATCCACGTCGCCATCCTTCTCCTCACCACTACGCGCCTGGCTAAACATCGCCCGGATATACCGCTTATAGTCGCCCAGAGTAAAAGGGGAGGGGAAGGACAAACGGGCTGGCACATCCGCCAGCCCTGGATACGTCGCAAAATCACTCGTCAACCAAGTCGCCCGCATTATGACACCGCATCCCGGTTAATAACCCCATCAACGACCAGCGTCAACTGCTTCGACACAATCGGATTTGCCGGGTCCCCCCCGGTGAAGGGGTTCGTTAACAGCGCCACCTTCGCCGTGCGCCGCAGCGCCCCCGACGCCCCCGCGTTATACGCCCATCGCAGGTAGAAACACGCTGCCTCCGTTCCATCCCACGTGTCTGTCAGAAACTCTAAAAAAGACGAAGCTGAGTTCTGAAAAACAACATTCAGGTTGATGTTTTGCAACCCAACATCACCCAACGCCGCGATAACGCCATTGTGCGTGCGAAACTCGCCAGAGGGCTTATCGCCGCCGCTCACGTCCAGCGTGCCAGTCACACCGCTCACATCATTCCAGGTGTGCGTCACAGCGTTCCAGGCCAAAGATGGGTCATCGCTGTACTGCACCAACAACCGTGCCCCACTACTGCCATCACAAATTCCCATTTTGTGCTCCTTCTACGGCCGTCCTGATGACAGCCAACGTTTTCTTGCCAATGCCAGAGATAGCCAACAACTGCCGGTCGCTGGCCTCGCGCACGGCCGTTACCGTGCCAAACCCCGCTGCCCGTAGCGCATCCGCAATCTCCGGTCCCACGCCAGGCAGGGCTTCCAGTTCGTCCGTTATCACAGCGTTCTCCGCTTCTTTCTCCACTGGCGCAGCCAGCGCAGCCAGCGCATCTGGCGCATCTGGCGCATCTGGCGCATCTGGCGAGGTCCCTATTCGCGCCACAAACCCTTTTTGCACCAGCCCGTCAACATACGTCCCTCCCAACACCGTGATAACGTCACCAGCCTGTGCAGAAATTGCCGTCAATTTTGGAGACAGATAGCGCGCCGCTGCCAGCACCGTCACTTGCTCTTCCATACGATTCCTCACACGCAAATGGTTTCTTCAACCAGCAAGACCACTTGCACACCATGATACGCTTCGCCACCGGCCGGCCAGGTGAACACCCCTGCCTGCGGCAAGAAGCCAATCACCCGGCCGTTGCTCAAATATTTATTCACCGTCAATGTCTGCACATATTTGGCGATGTACTCCGTCAGTCGCACCCAGATGTTTTTGGGGCCACCACCCCGTGCAATATTTTCATACAGCAGCAGGTCGGCTACCCGCCAAACCACCTTGGACACGCCCTGCGTCACAATCTCATACCGCTCCATCGCCGAACCGCCCGTCGCCCCTGGGGGCAAAATTAAGCGTGTGGGCAGATGCGCCGAAACAACCCGTGTCTGCGCCTCATCCAGCCGCCACGCGGCAATCTCCTCGCCATCATTCATGCTGATGGTCACAGCCGCCAGCGCGTCGTGAATTGCCAGTAAATCGCTCATACCAATCGCACATAACGAAGCAAACGCCGCTGCACATCCAACGGAAGATCTGCCATTAGCAGCAGCGACCCACTGCGGCTTACCATGCTGTCTTTGCGGTCGGCCAGGCTGTCCTTTTGCTGATAGAACCACGAAGCCAGGCGCAGCGTCGCGCCCACGATGTCCGCCGGTGGCGTCACCGAAAACGCCCACCGCCCGGTGATGGCAATCGCCTCCTCCGGGGAATCGGTGTACGTCCAGGCCACACTAGCTCCCTGCTTTAGCACAATCTCATACCAGGGCCACGCCTGAGGTGAATTGGGCATAACACACGCACCGCCGCTGATAGAGCGAAACCGGGGCATCGTCACGTACTCATCCACGCCGATAACCGTGCCATCCCCATTCACAATTTCCGTAATGCCACATAGGTCATAGGGCAGGTACAGGTTACGGCCGTTCACCAGCGTATAATCCAGCAGCCGCTCCTCATCCGCCTCCGCCTCAAAAAAACGGCGTGTCACGTTCTCAATCGTGCGCTGCGCGTCATCCAGCTTCTGCTGCAACAACCCATCGTCATCAGAAGATAGGGGAAGATGCAGCAGCGCCAATTCCCGCTTAAATTCATCCAGCGATACGTATGCCATGCCCCTTAACCCTTACGCGCCCGCCGTCACCGACGCAACTTACCCGGCAACCAAAACCTGCTGTGCAAAGGCGGCCGGCTGTGTTACTGGCTTCACGCCAGGGTTCAGGCCGCGAAACTCCACGTAACCGGTTGTTCCCGTGCCGCCTGTCAACCCTATGGTCACGGCAACAAAGTGGAAACCATTGTTGATGTCCAACTTGCGCGTTTCCACCTCTACGATAACCTGCTTATTGTCATCCGTGCCCGCCAGCGCCGTGATTGCCGCGCCCGTCACGTTCTTGCTTCCCGTACCCGCTGCGGCCGTCGCCTGCACTACCTGAAGCGCAATCGCCTGATCCGTTGCCCCAACGTCCAGCTTAAACTGGAACCGTTCATAGTTACTCACATCAATGTACGACGCAGGCACAGTAGCCGCCGACAACGCGCCAGGGTCCACCACCGTCTGCTCGTATATGTCTTCAAAACCCGTGTTGATCATGACATCTCCTTAAACAGTCTGCGAGATTAAACCAATCTCCATCTATTGCTATTCGGCCACTTTCTGCACAGCCGCTCGCCACAGTTCGACAAGACGGCCGCCAACACGCTTGCGCACATGGAACTCCACCTTGTTGATCCCCGTCTTGCTGTCCTGGAAGCGCACAATCGTCATGCCTGGCTTTTCCACGATCCAGTACGCACCCATGTCTGCATACAGCAGTGGAAACGAATTGGCCGCCACATCCGGCATAGCGCCGCTTTCCGCCGCCGGTCGTCGCAGCAAGAGACCGCTATCTGCCAGATCCGGGAAGGCGTAATTGCTGCCCGTGCCACTCACCGTCAGCAATTCGATGTCGCCGTAGGTATCACTGTTTCCCACGTACGCGCCGCGACCACGATACTGGCTGGCAATGCCCCGCTTCAACTTTTTGACACCAGATGTCGTCATCGCTGCGGCCGCCCCGCTATTCACCTCTTTCAGGCCCATTGCATTTAAGCCACCGGGCAAAAACCCCAACGGTTTGCCCGCGCCGTCGCCGATGAGGAATGCGGTGTCTTCATCCATAGACAGCGTATCGGTGATGTCCGTTTGCACCAGATCAACCAAGTTAGCCGCGTCTTCCACCAGAGATTGTGACATTGGTATCTTGTAGGTGTAGATATCTGCCACTAAAGAGACCTGTTGTAATTTGGCGTTTTGCTCATCTGGGTCTTGCGTTTCGCCGCCCCACTGCCCGCGCAAGTTGCCGCGATAACGGTCATTGCCACCACTATACAGTGGCGCTTCCACCGAATTGCCACGTGTCAGCGTGATCACTGTGGCCCCATTGCCGCGCACGGCAGTTAGGCCAGGCAGCCGCATGATAATCGCTTCCTGCACATTTGGGGGGACAGCATACCCGCCCAATGTGCCCTGTGCTTCTACCATCACGTCCTTGATTTCCGCAATCTCCAGGTCTTTGATCATCCCCATGACGTGAACAGGAGCGAATATCTGCGTGCGCAGCAGCTTTTTCTCCTGCCGATCCAACTCTTCGCCACCGTAGCGCAGATATTTGGCAAACGCACGGTTTTGCTCCCAGACCAGTTGGCGATAATTTCCTGCCGCCAACTCATCCAGAACAACACCCTTCACTTCTTCGTCACCTTTACCGCTGAATTTCAGCGCGTAGAGAGCATTAAACCGCTTCTTCTCGCTTTCCTTGTCAGCCTGAGCATCAGGAGAGGTTGTTTGGTGACCGGCTCCGTTGGTGGCTGGCTCACTAGCTAATGCCGCTTTCAGTCCAGATACCTCTTGCTGAATGGGTGCAACGGCCGCCGCTACCGCACCAGTAATCATGTTTTTTAGTTCTTCAGGGTCCATCGGAATCTCCTTTTTAGATGGTCTATTTCCAGTTTCAGCAGCGGGCTGCACGCCGGCCGTCGCGCCTGGCTTCGAGGGCGTCGCATTTGTCTGCGACGCCTTTAACTCCTGTACCAGCGCCTTTAGGCTCGGTGGCTGCGCGTCTGTCATGTACGTCTTTAGCGGGATGGCTTGTGTTTTTTCTGGGCCAGCAGCCGGACGCACCGTCAGGCTGGCATCCAGCCCTAACAGCCAGGTATCTATGTGATGACCGCCTGTTTTTACCGGCGTGCGCTTCACCAGATGCCCGGCTGTGCCCGCTGACCAGCCTAAACGGCCACGCTTTGCCAGCTCGTACACGGCCGCTTCATACTCATCCGCCAAATCCAACTGCGTCTGAATCCAGACGCCTGTGTCTACCAGTTTCAGGTCTGCCAGGTAGTTGACCCCGCCCAGGTGCTTTAGCCCCAGGGCGTCATCCAGCCCATGGTCATAGAAGACCAACGTCTTGCGGTGTGGCCCAAACTCCGTCGCTGCGTCAAAGAAATCTCTGGTGTCAGAAAGATCGAGATCGTTCTCGTCGGTGAAGCGTACCAAGTGGCCGCCGATGACCCCACTGCCCAACGCCTTCACCGCGTCACCAGGGATGACCACCAGGTCAGAGGCCAACTTTGCCTCTATCCAGGCTTGCTCCACCTTTTCCCAATCCTCGGCGAGCGGCAGAACGACACGACCGTCCAGAACCTGGTACGGTACACGGTAGTAGGTCATGCCTATGCGCACAATCGCGTAGGCATCGTAGACCATCACCTGGGAAGGGTAGCGGTTCATGGCGCGGTCTGTAGCTTCCCACACGGCAGCGCTGACGGCCTCCAAAGTCTCATTCATGGAGAGCATTTTCATTTCCTGGGTAGGGGTGTCATCTTGTGACGTTTCCGTCTGCGCTGGCTCCGTTTCATCTATCGTTGTTTCATCCATCGCATTATCCTTAAACAATAACAGCGGCACGTCTATGACGTGCCGCTGTTGTTACCAAGAGGAGCATTTAGTATGATTCGATATGACTAAATCTTACTTAATTCTATTCTATCGGTAGGATGATGTCAACGATCTAGCGGTCAGCGAATCAGCGAAACGACCATTGGTTAATACATTGATTGCCCGCACAGTAGCAACCTGCTCCTCCGTAATGTCGAATTTTTCCAGACGGCCGATGAGCAACCCTCCCGTATTCCCCGTTTGCCGCAGTTGTAGCCACTCCTCCAGTAACCGCTCCCGCGCAACAAACCCAGAGCGAAGCATGTTATACCGTGTTGCCATAATAGCCTTAATTGACGCGGGGTTAGCCCACACTCCATGCGCGTGCGCGGGTCAATGTAAGTTACCCTCTCTTCGGCTTTCATCATCCACCTCCACACAACTCGCATACCCTGAGCATTCTGTTTTGTGGATTGCCCATAGGTCGGTACATCTTTTCTGTATTAGGGAGAACTTTTCGCCCACACACAGCGCAATCATGGTATTTGTAGCCTGGGCGGCTTCCCCTGACCCATACTTGTTCCCCATAGCGCCGAGAAAAAACATTGATTATTCCTTTGCCCATATTCCCTTTTACCAAATACATTTCTTCTTTCCTTCGCCCCCAACGGCTACCCAAACATAGACAACTGCACTTGCCTCTCTGGATTTTGCTCAACCTCATGTTCCTCATCACCGCTACGGTCAATTCGTTTCTTGCCCCGCATAACCCCCAATTCCCCCTTGTAAGTCGTTAATTGCTTTTTCAATGCGTTATAAGCTGCAAAATCCCCATCCTCTAATATTCGCACAAACGCATCAATAACATTGATTCCCTCTGGCGTGATCATGCTGGCAACCTCCGGTACGTTCTCAAAAACCATTGCCTTTGGATAAATGCCGATCACATATCGGGCAAAATCAAAAACCAAGCTATTGCGCGGGTCCATTACATTTTGTTTACCAGCGCGGCTGAAACCCTGGCAAGGCGGCCCACCCATCACCAAGTCAACATCACCTCGTTCCAGTCCGACAATTTCTAAAATTTCCTCCGGATCCCACTTACGCACATCTCCTAGGAAGAAATGTGAGACGCCTGGATAAAAATTGCCTTTAGCCATTTCAGCAGACCGCCATCCGCTGCCAGACACCTCCAATTTCTTCGTTTTTCTCTTTTGCTGCATGAGACCATTCTCGAGTATCTGATTGATTCTGTCTTCGTCTTTCGTCGTGGCAAAGTGGAATTTCATGGGGTAATTCCCTAGATTAACGGTATACGTGAGTGCTGCTTCCGGGCTGCTGTCGAAAGCGGCAATCACTTCAAATCCTGCCTGAATCGTGCCCAGGCTAAATCCACCAGCGCCACAGAAGAAATCCATCGCAATGGGATAGCGGCGCTTTGGTTTTCGCAATGCCTCCCACGTATGTTTTGGCATAAGCAGTCCAAGTTCTGTTTTTGCCCAATTCCGATCATGAATATCCAAACTGTCGGGAACAGACATCCTGTCCATCTCACCCTCCCTGACCCAATAAATCCAGCAGCGAAAGCTGCACAGATGGCACGTGCGCCAATGTCGGCGTAAACCCTACATGTTCGGTATGCCGCAATCTTATCTTGCAACGCAACACCCGATCCCCAATCATCACCAATGCCTCCCCATCATGCAGGGAGTACACACGATCTCTGACCCAGGTTGCTGGCCTGGGCAGCATGTCCACGTAAACATTTACATCCGTTGGATGTCGTACTCGATGAAGAAACGAGATGTCCGATTGCGTTAGGGTATCTTTGTCAATCCGTGCTGACCTCTGACCAATGATCACCAACGACAAACCACGTTTGCGACCCTCTGCCGCAATATCCACCAACAACGACTTAACAGTAGTTGTCTTCCGCTGCGGTATCCAGTTCTGTGCCTCTTCCAGGAAGATGACCAATGGGATACGCCGTAGCGCAGCTTCTCGCCACACTCGCGCAAAATACAGTTGCAGCAGGTCTTCACGCATCCCCGAAGGAATGCCGCTCAAATCAAATACAACCGAACGGCCGTGTGCATAAGATGCCTGCGCCACTGCATCCACATTCGCTGGCGTCACTGCGATTTCCGTCTCTGTTTCTATGGACCTGCCGATTACCGTCACTTGCGGGAACGCCGTTTTCAATGTGTGGTACTCACCGGCAATGTCCACCACGCAAATGGGGACACCACCGGCGAGAAGTTCTTCCATCAGAACCGCTGCGGTGTTACTTTTACCACTTCCCTTTATGCCCAGAATACTAACTGACTGCCCAATTAAATCCCCTGCGCTTAGTTGGAGGATTCCTTCCTTATCTATGTTCATGCCGTGCCTCTTTGCCCCCATGCGCGTAAATCCTGGCAGAATTCCGCATCGGTCATGGTCTGGCCGTTACGCAGCGGTCGTATCGTTGCATAGTCCCACCGTTCACCGCCATCCAGCGTCACCGTCTTTTTGTTGAGACGGGTGACAACGGCGGTCTTGTCATTCCCTTCCAGAAACTCCACCATGTCGCCCGGATGCACATGTGCGCGGACATAATCGGCATAAACTTGTAATGCGTCGGCCCGCTTTTGTCGTGATGGCGCGTCAGCGCGTGGTTGTCCATTCAAATGGACTTCACCACGAACCACCGCCTCTCGGCGCTGGCGCAGCAGCTTCAAAGACCGCTCCGCCTCCTGTAACTGTTGAAAAACCTGCCGCTGCCGATCATGTGTTGCCTGCCGTTTTTGTGCCTGCCGCTGCGTCATCTTGCCCACCCCAGTTGGAAAATACGCCCCTAACTCGTCCGATTTATTCGCTATTGGCGTCAAACGCGCAACCTGCTGCTCTAGCCGTGCAATTCGCCGCTCCAATTCCTGCAATGTCCTTAACCGTGCCATCTCTCACACCCCTTAGTCATAGATGACCCTATTCGCCGCACCAATATCTGCTAACAGGTGATTCAGCAACTTGCCGCTTGCCGCGCCTGGATCAGCGTAATCCCCGGCGGCGCAGATACCGAACTCTTCCAACCATCCCCACACATCACAATCATCCATCAATGACACGGCTTCTTCTACACCGTCCTTCAATTCCTGCTGGTCAACTATTCGATACGGGTCATACAGCAGCTTGCTATCCGCCCCAGATTCTGGCGACCAAACACGGCCGTTGTAACTGACCGTCGCCACCAAATCCACCCTGTTATCAAACACCTCGCCCCGCCAGTTGCCACCGCCCAACTCATGTTCGGCAATGTACGCCCGGCACGCCGCGCTCGCCTCAGCAAAATCGCACACGGCAACTATCTCTACCGGCGCCACCAACTCAAACGGGGACTGTCCAAAGTCAGGATTCCCAACACCCCACATCATGACCCTCATCATGCCTCACCCCCTACCTGTGCTACCAGGCTGCCAAAATCAACACCTTCCCGCTGACAAAACAGACGCATATCCGCCAGCAACCCCAACAAAATAGCAACCAAAGTATTTTCCTCTGGCGCTAACCCCGCATCTTTGGCAAATGCAAAAACCGTTGCCGCCGTCAGCGCCCCCGCGCCGCTTTGGTTCAGCAACAAAGCCACTTCTTCCGGCAACTCTTCTACATCCATCGTCAAATTTGCTAACATGGTCTTGTCTCTCCTGTTTAACCGTTCATTCTTGCTGAGATTCAATGGACTTGGCTGCCGCTTCCAACATATCAACCAGCCCCGTCCGTTTTGGTCTACTTGCCTCGATTTCCTGCTCCAGCGCCAACTCCTGCTCCGTCTTGGGTTCACAAGTGAGGCAACGGTAGCGAATTCGGCGCGGGTCAATCGGCCGCTGGCGCGGGTCGCCGTCATAGTGCTGCAACAAGAAATGACCGCACTCTGGGCATGTGCCCCCGATGCCAAAGTCGGCGGCCGTCACCTTGCGGAAACGGCCGTTCCCGCTCCGCACCATCACTCTCTTGTTTGCGTATCTCCCACTCATTGCACATGTCTCCTCACTACGACAGAGTTGTCTATGGCGGCTGTATCACACGCATTGCGGAAGCTATAAGCAGTCCAGCGTGCCCAAATCCCAAAACCTTCTTTCTTGCACAACACCCAATCCCCAGGCTCAAACGCCACGCCTGCTTTTGTCACCACACGCGAGCGCACCTGACGCACTTCCCATTCACGGCCGTCCCAGTGCCCCTGGTACTGCCGATAAGGGATATGCTGCAACTCTGCCCAAAAAACCAACACCTGCTTATTGACCCCGCCCCTGCGCTCGGCCGTCTCGTTGATGAGCGCCTGCACAGCCGCTCCCTGCTGGTCCCTGACTGCCAGCGACGCCATGGTAATCGGCCGTTCATAGTATCGGTATTCATAGCTCACCCCACCTCATAAACCAAAGAACGAGCTTGCAATGGCATACGCAGGAATAATTGAACAGACATCCATTCTGAGCATGTTGTTTGGTTGATTTGCATCACGCCAAAGCCCATCCACACGCACCAATCTGCCAACAACCTCGCCATCCAACCTGACATCAGCCCCCGCGTCGCTGGTCGCAAAGACCTCTAGCACGAACCCTTGCCACATCCGAGATTCAAGAATAGCGCTCTGGAGAGTGATAATATCCTCCCCACGCTCCAGCTTGTTGCCAAAGGCCTGCCACTGCGCCAGCGCGCCAGCACGCCCTGGCTTGCTCAGCTCGCGCGTCACCTCTATGCGTGCCTGCGCCTCCGTCTTGGCGGAGACCTGGATAATCCGAGGCCCGCCCTCTGCCAAAACTGCGTAATACGTCGCCATGCTTACCTCCATTCTGTTTGTGCTATCGCAGCTTTTACCACTTGCTCAAGCGGTGCTTAATTTCTTGCGAGCCTAACCGTCCGCGAATGTGTTCCATTTGCGTATCACTCGCCTCAAAAGTGAAAAGAACTTGCGTGTTCTGGGCGCTGAACTCAAACGCCTTCACCTTTGGCTCAATCACTTTGACCGTTTTCATCAAATCAGAACGCTTGATAATCAGTTGGTACAACATGATCTCAGTTCCTCCCAACCATTAACTTGTCGAATGCTTCCTGCGCCGTCGTGTTGAGGCGGTCCACAACGCCGTTGCCCTGAGCCTGGTACACGCCGTAGGAGCGAATGAAGTGGATGGAACCAACAAAACGGCCGTCTACACACACACCCACCGAGCGCACATCATAAGGATTGACCGCACAGGTCACGTTGCCCTCATGCGTAATGGTGAAATCAATTGCTTCCAGACCTGGATGATTGAGCATGGTCGCGCTGTCAATTGATGGGGTGTAATTATGTTTCATGTCTTGTCTCCGTTCGGAATATATTATTAAGTAATATTAAGTATGATTAAATTATAGCATACCCCCACCCCCGGTCAAGTACCCCCAGAAATTGGTCGAAAATTGGTCAGAAAATCATTGTCCAACCTCTATCCAACCTCCAAACAGGCTGTCCAACTTACGCCGCTGGGGACGGAAACACAAAACGCAACCTGCGACATCCTGCGCGGTCTGGGGGGATTTTCGCAAAATAGGTATGAATATATCTGTTGTCGAAATAAATTGATTTTTGATTTAGGGAAGTGAAAGAGGATG
>JACSRF010000306.1 GCA_014879875.1 Anaerolinea sp. | reverse complement strand
TGAGTTGGATGTTGCGGTGAACGTGTCCACCTACCATTTGCTGTCCATATAAGCAGGCTCCCTTGTTTACCTGCCAGGTAAGCGTTCAGCCTCCCTCTGCTCTGGCCGGTCTCCTGGCCGTGCCAGTCAGGTGGCAACCAATTTCTAACCTGACACCCCTCCCAAATCTAATCAAATTCAGGTATACTCAAAATCCGCTACCCTGCCATCGGCAGAAATTGCCCGTTTACACACTGTTGTACAATTCAGCAGGTTTCCAACACGGAAATACCGGGAAGCCTTCAGGTACGGCCGTTCACCGTGAACGCCGCACACCCCTTGTCAAATCATGGACGAGAAATCTTTAATTACGCTTGAATTCAATAAAATTTTGCACCGACTGGCAGCGTATACCAGCTTTAGTGGCGGCGAAGAGCTGTCCCTCAGTTTGCAGCCCACCACAGATCTGTTTGTGGCTGAATTGTGGCAGACGCAAACAAGCGAAGCGGTGGCGATGTTTGACAGCGCCGCGACCGTGACTATTGGCGGCGCGCGTGACGTGCGCCAGCCGGTGGACAATTCGTTTCGCGGCTTTACCCTGCCCGCCGAAGATTTGCTGGCGATTAAGGCGACGCTGGAAGCGGCGCGCACGCTGCGCCGCCAATTGTTGAAGTGGAATGACCGCTACCCGCACCTGGCGGAAATCGCCGAATTGATTGAGGAGTGCCCCGGCATTGTGCAGGCCATTGGCAATACGCTGGATGAGCGGGGCGATGTGTTGGACAGCGCCAGCCCGAAGTTGGCGCGACTGCGACAGGAGCAGCGGGTGGTTTACGGCCGTATCCAGGACAAACTGCAACGCATTCTCAGCAGCGAGAGCAACCGTTACTTGCAAGAGCCGATTGTCACGCAGCGCAACGGCCGTTACGTCGTCCCCCTCCGCGCCGATGCGCGCGGCCGCATCAAAGGCATTGTCCACGACCACAGCGGCAGCGGCGCTACGCTCTGGCTGGAACCCATCGCCACCGTGGAACTGAACAATGAATTCCGCGAACTGCACCTGAAAGAGCAGGAAGAAATCAACCGCATCCTCAACGAACTGTCTGGCAAAGTAGCTGAACAGGGCGACAGCATCAAGCGCGTCGTGGAGCGCATGGCCGAACTCGACCTCATCTTTGCCCGCGCCCGCTATGCCTCGGCGCTGAATGCCGTCGCTCCCAGCTTCGTCGAATGGCGCGAATTTGCTGCGCCGCCACCGCCGAAACACGCCAATGAACGCGCCAAATGGACGCCGCCACCGCCCAATATGCACCCCGGTTCCGCCATCTGGATCAAGGGCGCGCGTCATCCGCTGCTCAATCAAGATACCGTCGTTCCCACCAATCTGACGTTGGCTGACGAGACCTTCCTCGTCCTCATCACCGGCCCCAACACGGGCGGGAAAACCGTCAGCCTGAAAACGATGGGTTTAATGGCGCTGATGGCGCAATCTGGCCTGCACCTGCCGGCCGTAGAAGCGCGCCTGACCATCTTCAATGACGTATACGCCGACATCGGCGACGAGCAATCCATTGAGCAAAGCCTCTCCACCTTTTCCGGGCACATGACGAACATTGTGCGTATCCTGGCGCAGGTTAACGACCGCTCGCTGGTCTTGCTCGATGAATTAGGCTCAGGCACCGACCCCAGCGAAGGGGCGGCGCTGGCGCAGTCCATCGTTAACTACCTGCGCGACAAAGGGGCGACGACTTTCATCGCTACCCATTACCCGGAGTTGAAGGTGTACGCCAGCCAGACCGAAGGCGCGACCAATGCGTCGCTGTTGTTTGACGTAGAAACGTTGTCGCCTACGTATGAGATGAGTATTGGCATTCCCGGCCGTTCTAACGCTTTCGCCATTGCCCGCCGCCTGGGGCTGGATGAGACTATCCTGGCGGAGGCGATGCGCATGGTGGGCACAGACAGCCGCGAAAGCGAGGATATGCTGGAATCTATTTATGATCTGCGCGCCAAGATGGCCGCCGCAGAAGCGGGCACGCAGGTGGCGCTGCGCCAGGCGGAACGGGCGCGCCAGGAATTGCAGCAGCGGTTGGCGACCATTGAGGAAGAGCGGCAGCGCATCCTGACGGTGGCGCGCGAAGAGGCGCAGGCGGAACTGGAATTGGTGAAGGAAGAGGCGCGGCGGCTGCGTCATCAGTTGCAACATGCGGTGTCGGTAACGGCCGTCAAAAAAATCAGCCACGAGATCGAAGAAGCGGAAACGTCCCTGACGCAGCCCATCGAACCGACGGTGGAAAAAGCGAAACAGCCCAAACCGAAACAACTGCTGGTCGGCGACATTGTGCTGGTGAAATCTATCAACACGCGCGGCGAAGTTGCCTCCCTGAGCAAGAAAGAGGCGCTGGTGGTCGTTGGTCGCCTGCAAATGCGGGCGAAGTTTGAGGATTTGGAGTTTAAGGAACGGCCGTCTGACAGCGAGGAAGAAGAATTTGTCTCTGTGCCCATGGGTCATGTACCCGGCATGGAGCTAGACATTCGCGGCCGACGGGTTGGCGATGTGCTGCCAGAATTAAACGCCTACCTTGATTCCGCCTTCCTGGCGCGGATGCCCTGGGTGCGCATCATTCACGGCAAGGGAACCGGCCGCCTGCGTGAAGCAATCCGCAAATCGTTGAGCGCCAACAGCCACGTGACGACCTGGGAAGAAGGCAAAGATGGCGAAGGGGGCGATGGCGTCACCGTTGCCAAACTGCTTGAGCATAAGTAGGGGGCTTGACAAGGATGAGGGATGAAGACGGCCGTTATCCATCTGCATGATGGGAACGGCCGTTGCTATACCATCTGTGGTCAGTTTTGCTACCTGCCCGATAACGCTGTATGATCACCCCATCATAAATAAGTTGGAGTCTTGCATGAATCAAGATGAGATAGAAGAATTTGACGCACAGCCCGCCCCGACAGCGGTAGAACCGGCGTCAACAACACCCGAAGCAAACGGCCGTACCGAACCGGTAACAACAACACCGGCGCCGGTCGCGACAATCACTATTGAAGAACCGGACAACGCCTTGCCGGAAGTGACCTATGAGGATTTACCGGAAACGTGGCGGCAGGCGATGGCCCGCGCCGGTTGGTCGTCGCTGATGCCGGTGCAGGCGCGCGCCATGCCCTATGTCATGGCCGGGCGTGATTTGATGGTGCAGTCACGCACCGGCAGCGGCAAAACCGGCGCATTTATCTTGCCCATCCTGGAGCGCATTAACCCCCGCCTGGAAGCGTGCCAGGCGCTGGTGCTGGTACCGACGCGCGAGTTGGCGCTGCAAGTGAGCAGCGATGCGCGTGTTCTGGCGGGTGATCGTGGCGTGCGGGTGACGGCCGTTTATGGCGGCGTGGGCTATGGATCACAGCTAGACGCCTTTCGCCAGGGAGCGCATCTGGTGGTTGGCACACCGGGTCGCGTGCTCGACCATTTGCTGCGCCGCTCACTGTCATTAGAAAAGCTGCAAATCCTGGTTTTCGACGAAGCTGACCGGCTGCTTTCTATGGGCTTTTACCCGGACATGCGCGAAGTGCAGCGGTATTTGCCCGACCATCGCGTTAACGGCTACATGTTTTCAGCCACTTTTTCGCCCAATGTGCGGCGGCTGGCGCGGCTGTTTTTACACGAACCCGATTTCTTGGGATTAAGCAGCGACAATATTCACGTTGTCGAGACCGAGCACGTTTATTACATAGCGCCGTCAATGGATAAAGATCGCAGCCTGGTACGCATCATTGAGGTGGAAAATCCTGACAATGCCATCATCTTTTGTAATACCAAAGCCCGCGTCCATTATGTGACCGTTGTTTTACAGCGATTTGGCTATGACGCCGACGAATTAAGCGCCGACTTGTCACAGCAGGCGCGCGAACAGGTCTTAGACCGGGTACGTCAGGGGAAACTGCGCTTTTTGATAGCGACAGACGTGGCCGCGCGCGGGATTGACATCCCGGAACTGTCGCACGTGATTCAATATGAGCCGCCAGAAGATGTGGAGTTGTACATCCATCGCGCCGGGCGCACGGGGCGCGCCGGCGCCAGTGGCGAAGCGATTATGTTGATTGATTCCCTGGAACGGCCGCAGCTCAAGCGCATTAGTCAGCATTACCACATTGACTTGCTCGAACGGCCGTTACCCACCGATGCCGACGTGGCCGCCATGGTGGCTGAACGCACCACCGTGCTGCTGGAAGCCAAAAGCCGCAGTCGTGATAAATTGCAAACTGAGCGGATGCACCGTTTTCTGCCCCTGGTGCACAGCCTGGCTGACAACGAAGAGGGCGTTTCCCTGCTGGCAATGCTCTTAGACGATTATTACCAGCAAGCCCTGCATACGCCGCCGCCATTGCCAGAACCGGAAGCTTCGCACGAACGCCGTTCTAGTTCCGATCGTGGTCGGTCTGGGGGAGGCGGGCAAAAACGCCGTCGCAGTGGCGATCGTCGTCGTTAGGACTGGATTGCCCAACCCGCAACAAAAAAGGCCGTATGCAAAACGACATCGCTTTGCATACGGCCTCCTTATCAGGTTTACGATTTACTTTCTACCAGCGGTCGCCGCCGTCGGAATAATCATTGCGACGACCACCACCACCACTACGGCTGCCGCCGCTGTCACGACCACCGCCACCGCGGCTGCCGCCGCTGTCACGACCACCACCACCGCGATAGCCGCCACCGCCACCGCGATAGCCACCACCGCCACGACTGCCACCGCCACCACGTTCTTCACGCGGTTGGGCTTCATTGACGCGCAGGTTACGGCCGTCTATTTCCCGACCATCCAGCGCCGCAATGGCCTTGACTGCGGCTGCATCTGCCATTTCAACGAAGCAAAATCCACGGAAACGCCCGGTGTCTCGATCATTGATCATGGCTACTGACTCGACTGCTCCAAACTCTGCAAACAGATCCCGTACTTGTTGTTCCGTGGCCTGAAATGACAGATTCCCTACATACACTTTCTTCGCCAACTTTCTTCACATTCTCCATACTAAAAGTAATTCACGTTTGCCGGCCAGTTTACCACTGTGCAAACTAAACAAAACAAGACCTATAGATTACCCGTTTTTATGATTTTGTCCAGAAATTGGTCAAAAAATTAACGTGATCGCCAAAATTGCGCCTGATGGCCTGGGTGTGACGAAAACGGCCGTATCTCCGCCACTTTATGGTATACTGGCAATATCTAACCATACATCCTACTCACACCTTCCCTGATCACCGCAGAATTTTTTATTATCCATTGTCGTTCACACGAAGTTACTCATAAAAACTGATCATATGCTGACGGCGAGCGGCCTATAACCGCGCCGTTACTGGGAGGATTACAATGCTACTTTCTCCTGATCGCATCATGTTTTGTTTGTTGTCGTTTGAAGGGCCAGACGCTTATGCGCAGGCGGGTGGATTGGGTGTGCGCGTGACTCATCTGGCGCAGACGCTGGCGCGTCGCGGCTTTGAAACACACCTCTTTTTTGTGGGTGACCCGACCGCACCGGGGGTTGAGGCGACGTGTAACGGCCGTTTCATTCTGCATCGCTGGAGCCAATGGTTGAGCGCCAATTACCCGCAAGGGGTATATGCCGGTGAAGAAGAAAAACTGCGCAACTTTAATGATTCATTACCCCCTTACCTGGTGGCGCAGCTGATACAGCCGGCGATTGCGCAAGGGCGAATACCGGTTGTGCTGGCCGAAGAATGGCATACGGCCGAGGCGCTGACCCGCTTACACGATCAATTATTGGCGCAAGGTTTGCGCCGACAATGTGTGTTATTCTGGAATGCGAACAACACCATGTCTTTTCATCGCGTTGATTGGGGACGGCTGCAAACGGCCGCCCAACTCACCACCGTCAGCCGCTACATGAAACATCTCATGTGGCAAATGGGGTTAAACCCGTTGGTCATTCCCAATGGCATCCCCGCCGATTTGTTGCAGCCGGTGGAGCCGTCGCAGGTAGCGGCTTTGCAATCTGTGTTGAACCCGGATGGCACGGCCGTCATGTTGTTCAAGGTCGGCCGTTTTGACCCCGCCAAACGGTGGTTGATGGCCATGCAGGCTGCGGCGCAAATTAAAGCCTCGGGGCACAGGATTGTGTTCCCTTTGCGTGGCGGTATCGAACCGCATGGGCATGAAGTGTTCGACCTGGCGCGCGCCTTAGACCTGACCATTACCGACGTTAACTCGCAGCCACGCTCATGGGAACATCTTCTAGATGCGCTGCATACGTCACCGCGCGCCGATTTGTACCATTTGCAATTTGCGATGGACCAGGAATTGCTACGGCCGTTTTATGCTGCCGCCGATGGGGTATTGGCAAACAGTGGGCACGAGCCATTTGGCCTGGTGGGGTTGGAGGCGATGTGCGCCGGTGGGCTTGTCTTTACCGGGGCCACCGGTGAAGAGTATACGATGGGCGGGCAGTGCGCCGTGCCGCTGGATACCGATGCGCCAGAGGAGATTGTGTCGCAGCTGTTGAGCTTAAAAGCGGATGCGCCGCGCGCCAATGCCATGCGCACGGCGGCGCGAACACGCGCAGCGGCCTTTACCTGGGACCAAATTGTGGAGATGCTGCTGGATAAAATTAAATTTGTGGCGCAAACGACGGCCGTTTTGCCTGACACTGGCTGGGGAACTCACGCCAACGGACGGCCGTGCGTCCAGGATGTGCTCATTTACACCGTCATTCACCAGCCGCGACGGCTGCGCCTGCCAGCCGCGCCGTTAACGCCGGGCGCGGCGCCAGATGTATTGGCGCAAGCCTTGTTCGATGAGCCGCTCAACGAACGGTACTTCCGCAAAGTGGCGGCAACCTGTTATTATCCGGCCGTCGCCAAATTTGCATCCCTGGTGCAACGCGGCTTTAAGTTTGCCCTCGGTTTTTCTCTTTCCTTTATTGAGCAGGCGCAGCGTTGGGATGAGGGGTTGCTGGATCAATTTTGCCGGTTGGTGCAGCATGAAAATGTGGAGTTGGTGGCGGTGGAGCCAACCCATAGTTTTGTGTTGTTGTGGGATTTGCCCCGCTTTATGATGCAGATGCAGGATGCCGCAGCGCGCTTACAGCAAATTTTTGGGATGCGCCCGGTGATAGCCGACACAACGGAGTTGATGATGTCGGACGCCATTTACCACGCGCTGGACCTGGCCGGGTTTAAGGCGGGGCTGCTGGACGGCCGTCCCTGGGTCATGGAATGGCGCGAACCGACGCACCTCTACGAGCATAATGGGGGGCGTATGAAGCTGTTTACCCGCCATTATCAGCTCAGCGACGACGTAGGCTACCGTTTCTCTAACCGGGGTTGGTCGGGTTGGCCGCTGCGGGCAGACCAGTATGCCTCGTGGTTGGCGCAGACGCCGGGGGAATTGGTGGTGTTGGGGTGGGATTTCGAGACATTTGGCGAGCATCATCACGTAGAAAGCGGCATCTTCGAGTTTTTGGACGCACTGCCTCATGAGGTGCAGCGCCGTGAGTTATCTTTTACCACGCCAAGCGAGGCGCTGGCGCGTTATGCGCATTGCTGCTATGACCTGCCCTTACCCGTCTTTGCCAGCACCTGGGCGGGCAGCGGTGGACTGGACTTTTTCTTGGGCAACGACGCGCAGCGCGCCGTTTACCAGCTCATGGTGCAGGCGTACAACAAGGCGCGCCTGACCGGAAACCCGGCTTTGGTTGACCTGTCGTTGTGGCTGGCGCAGTCGGATAATTTGCACCTGATTCAGTGGTACGGCCGTTCCGGGGATGAAGCGGCCGTGTCCGCTTACTTTACGCCGCGCGAGTGGTGGGCATTGGGTGGCGAGCGCATCATTTGGGAGATACAGCAGGTTTACAAAAACTTCATTCACGCGCTGGATGCACACTTGCCGGAACCGACTAAGTTTGCATGATCGTCAAATAACCACACCCTCAACTGCGTAAATAAGAAGCCCCATTCACGTCGAGGATGGCGCCGGTCATGAACTCGGCGCCGGCCGAAGCCAGGAAGAGCACGGCATAGGCCACTTCTTCCGGTTTGGCGATGCGGTTGAGTGGGCTTTGGCCGCGAATGGCGTCACCCTCTGGCCCGGCCAGGTAGTCGGCGGCCATGTCTGTTTCTACCCAGCCGGGGGCGACGGTGGCGACGAAGACATTGTAGGGCGCGAGGTATTTTGCCAATGATTGGCCCATGGCGTTCATGCCCGCTTTGCTGGCCCCATAAGCGGGGGCGGTGGGTTCGCCGCGAAATGCGCCGCGTGAGGAGACGTTGATGATCCGGCCGTATCCCTGGCGAATCATTTGCTGCCCGGCGCAGTAGGCGGCGTTGGCCGCGCCGATCAGGTTCGCGCCGAGGATGTATTGCCAGGCGGCCTGCCACGTTTCATAATCTGTTTCCGCCAGGGGGTGGTCGGCGTAGACGCCGGCATTGTTCACGAGTATGTCCAGGCGGCCCATCTGGTTGACGACGGTTGTGATCATGGCGGCAACGGCCGTTGCGTCGGCAATGTCCGCCTGCACCAACAAATGGGGACCACCGGGCAGCAGCGTCAGCGTCGCGGCGGCGGCGGCGCGGTTCTGGTGGTAATGTACGGCCACACGGCCGCCCCGCGCGGCAAACTGTATGGCAATGGCGCGACCAATGCCACGTGACCCGCCGGTGACGAGAATTACCTGGTCATCAAAGCGCATCGGGCGTTTTCTCCTTCAATTTCATCCGCTCTGGATGTTAGAAGTTCAACTTCTCCACAGAAGTTGAACTTCTTAGCCACGTTAGCCACGTTTTTAGCTGCGTACCAGGCGCATGAAATCTTCGCGCAGGTCGCGGTCTTCTTTGAATTCGCCGAGCATGGTGGTTGTCACCATGACGGGGTGTTCTTTTTTCACGCCGCGCATCATGGAGCACATGTGTTGCCCTTCCACCATCACGGCGACGCCACGCGGCTGCAAGATGTCTGCTAACATCTCCGCAATCTGGTGCGTCATCCGCTCTTGTACCTGCAAACGGCGGGCGAACATTTCTACCAGCCGGGGTATTTTTGATAAGCCAATCACTTTGTCTGTCGGCAGATAAGCGACGTGGGCGCGGCCAAAGAAGGGCAGCATATGGTGTTCGCACATGCTGAAATATTCAATATCTTTCACCAACACCATTTCGCTGTAATCCACGTCGAAGAGCGCGCCGTTGACCAGCTTTTGCGGGTCAACGTGATAGCCGCCCAGCACCTCGTCGTACATGCGGGCAATGCGGTCGGGGGTTCCTGCCAGGCCATTGCGATCAGGGTTTTCACCCACGTTTTGCAAAATGGCGCGCACGGCCGTTTCGATTGCCAATTTTTCAGGTGATTTGTTGTTTTGTTCTTTATGATACCCGTTGTTGTGCCCGTTCAGTTTGCCGTGTCCGTTCGTATAGGCGTTGGCATACCCGTTTACTTTTGTTAATTCTTGCATAGTTTTCTCCTAACACTGTGAATAGTTGATGATCCTGACTTTGCCAGATGATATGAATAAATAGGGCATGGCGCGTATGCCAGTTGCCTACATGATCGCTCTCTTTTGCATTTTAGACAAAATCTTGAGAGATATTCTTACCAGATACTATAGGATTTACGATTTACGATTGGCGATTTACGATTGGCTTGTCCTCTGACAAGCTATGAGAAAACCCCAAATCTTTTTCTTAATATTTATAGAAAAGCATTAACTCTCTGCCCATAAAGTGGGAAGGCGCTTGAGTTTACCCCAGGTTCCGACGTGTGCGCGACGGTTTAAGACGTCGTAATCATGATTTTCGATGTCTTCCAAAATAGCGCGATATAGTCCGGCGGCGGCGGCGGTGGCGAAACGGCCGTTCGGGTTTAACATCTGAATGCCCGGCCACGCTTCGGCGTAAAGCTGGCGATTGCGGGCAATTTGGAAGCGCATAAAACGACGCCAACGCTCATCCACAACCCCGGTGGCGATGTCTGCTTCGCTCAAATTAAACGCCGCTAACTCCTCCAGGGGCAGGTAGAGGCGACCGCGCTGCCAATCTTCGCCTACGTCGCGCAAAATGTTGGTCAATTGCAGGGCTAACCCTAACTTGACGGCATATGGGACCGCCTCCAGGCCAGAAAAACCGATGATGTGCATACTCATCAGGCCTACTGTTGAGGCAACGCCATAACAATAGGTCGCCAGATCGTCGAAGGTTTCATAGCGCGTTTGTTGTAAATCACGGGAGACGCCCTCCACAAGTTGTTCGGCATACCGCGCGGGGATGTGATGGCGCAGGCGCGCATCGGCCCAGGCGATGGCGGCTAGATCGGTGACCGGCGGATGGTAGGAGAAGGCGTGTTGCTGCCAGACGTGCAATGTCTCTTCGATATTGTCGCGCTCGGCGCAATCTACAATGTCATCGGTAATGCGACAAAAGGCGTACAGCGCGCGCACGGCCTGGCGCTTGTCCGCTGGCAATAATGAGGAGGCTAGATGGAAAGAACGGCTGTGTGCAGCGGTAATGTCATCACAATATGCGTAGGCATTGTGTAATAAGGAGTGATCCATAACGGGATTGACGACAACGGCCGTTGCCGCCACGCGCCACCCTTCATTAGCTAATGCCAGTAATGCCCCTTCCCATGTTCTTGTCTGTATCTGCATAACCCATTCTCCTATCCTACCCTGATATTTTTGCCAGTTGGACAATTACGCTATTAGGATAACACGGATGCACTGCGTTTGTCAAGATATATTTGTGCAAAACATTGACAAATATTGTACTTGATGCTAGAATTCTCATTGTCACAACCAGGAACCGCGTTCCTGCTGAGGAACGCAGTTCCTAAAGAACAGGAAACATAAACTATGTCCATTGATACGACACCGACTTACAACCTCAAAGTAGTGGTGCAAGAGACCGGTGTGAAACCAGATACCCTGCGCGCCTGGGAGCGGCGCTACGGGCTGCCACAGCCACAGCGTACTTCCGGCAGGCATCGTCTTTACTCTCAATACGATATTGAGATGATAAAGTGGTTGGTCGCGCGACAACTTGAAGGGTTGAGCATTAGTCGTTCGGTGGAACTGTGGGGAACGTTGCTCGCAGCGGGCAAAAATCCGCTGCAAGAATACCAAAGCGCGACGCCGGCAAAGATAGCGCCGCCCGCCATTACTCCTGGTTCGACAGTGGACGATATTCGTGACGCCTGGTTGGCGGCCTGTGTTGATTTCAACGAAGCGGCCGCCGAACAAATTTTGATGCAAGCGTTTGCCCTCTATCCACCGGTGATGGTCTGCCTGGAAGTGCTGCAAAAAGGGCTGGCGCTAATGGGGGAATGGTGGTATCGCAATGAGATCACGGTACAGCAAGAGCATTTTGCTTCGGCATTGGCGATGCGCCGTTTGAATGCGTTGGTGGCGGCAACGCCACAGCCAACCCGTGCGGAACGGATAATTGTGGCCTGTCCGGCGCAAGAAGATCACGTGTTTGCGCCGCTGCTGCTGACGTTGATGCTCCGTTACAGTGGTTGGGAAGTCATTTATTTGGGAGCCAACGTGCCGCTGGCCCGTTTCGAGGCCATGTTGCAATCGGTTCATCCCGATCTGGTTGTTTTGACGGCGCAGCAGTTACATTCGGCCGCGAATTTAGTGCAAGTGGGCGAATTTTTGCGGCAGCAAGGGACGCGCATGGCGTTTGGCGGCCGTATCTTCAACCAGATGCCGCAGATTCGTCGTCGCATTCCCGGATACTTTTTGGGTGAGCGGCTGGAAGATGTGGTGCGTGGCGTCACCAACATCTTGCTCCATCATGCGACCGATCTTCAATTGGAAGCTGTTCCAGAAAGCTATAAGTTTGCCATTCAACATTATCGCCAACGGCAGGCAGCGATTGAGAACCACGTCTGGCAGTTGTTGCGCAAGCAAAATGCTGTCTATGAGCATATCACCAACGCCAATTTGCACCTGTCACGTGACATTGCAGCGGCGTTGCAGTTGGGTGATATGACGCTGCTGGGAACGGAGATTAGCTGGACGGAAAAGCTGCTGCTGAATTACAGTATGCCGGCCGCGGCGCTGCATGATTATCTGGAAGCGTATTACCAGGCGGCAAAAGCGCATTTGGATGAGTTGGGACGGCCGATTGTGGGCTGGTTGGAAGGGATTTGCCAAAACAGTGGGGAGCAGCCAGCGTGACAACACAAACAGCCATTTGGTGGATTCGCCGTGATTTGCGCCTGGCGGATAATGAAGCGTTGACGGCCGCTTTGCGCGCTGCAGCCCAGGTCGTCCCCCTCTTCATCCTCGACCCGGCGCTGTTGGCCTCTGACTACGTGGGCGCAAAGCGGCTGGCGTTTTTGTGGGCCGGGCTGCGCCAGTTGGATGCCGATTTGCGGCAGCGCGGCAGCTACCTGGTGGTGCGGCAGGGGGCGCCAACGGCCGTTCTCACCCACCTGCTACAGGAGACGGATGCGAGCGCCATTTACGCGGCTGAGGATTTTTCACTCTATGCGCGGCGGCGGGACACGGCCGTCGCCCAACAACTTCCTTTGCACTTACGCCCTGGCGTGGTGGTGCAGCATCCAGATGAGGTGTTGAAGCGAGACGGCCGTCCCTACACCGTGTTCACGCCCTTTAGCAAGGCATGGCGGTCACGGCCGCTGCCCACCCCGGCCGATTTGCTCTCTGCGCCACAACGGATATACACCCCGGCCGACTTGCCCACCTTACCCATTCCGGTTGACCCCGTTCTGCCAACGACTTTGCCGTTTGTGGCCGGCGAAACGGCCGTGCGGCAGCAGTTAACAACCTTCATCAACACACGTATCGCCGCCTACAAAAACGACCGCGATTTTGTGGCCATAGACGGCACGTCCAGCCTCTCCCCCTACCTGCGCTTTGGCATGGTCTCGGCGCGGCAGGCAGTGGTCGCGGCGCTGGACGCTTACCGCCAGGCGACAACTGAAGCCGCGCGCCAGGGGGCCGATACCTGGCTCAATGAACTCATCTGGCGCGAATTTTACGTCGCCATTTTGTACCACTTTCCCCACGGCCGGCGCGGCAGCTTCCGCCCGGAGTACGACGCCATTCTCTGGCGCAACGACGTTGAAGAATTTGCCGCCTGGCGCGCCGGACAAACCGGCTACCCTATCGTAGACGCCGCCATGCGCCAGTTGCAGCAAACGGGTTGGATGCACAACCGCGCGCGCATGATCGTCGCTTCCTTTCTCGTCAAAGATTTGCTGATTGATTGGCGCTGGGGCGAAAAATGGTTTATGCAGCAGTTGGTGGATGGTGACCCGGCGGCGAACAATGGCGGCTGGCAGTGGACGGCCGGAACCGGAACCGACGCTGCCCCGTACTTTCGCATCTTTAATCCCGTCATCCAAAGCCAAAAATTCGACCCACAGGGCGCTTACATTCGCCGTTGGGTTCCCGAATTGGCGCGAGTGACAGTAGAATTTATTCACGCGCCCTGGCAAATGCCGCCATGGCAACAACAACGCAGCGGCTGCGTCATTGGTCAACATTATCCTCGGCCAATGGTTGACCGTAAACTGGCGCGCCAGCGCGCGCTGGACGCCTATCAGGTTGTGTAGGGCATGCCCTACCAACGTTTGGGCAGCAATTCCAATTATGGACATGGTTCATTCCAAGTAATTTGTGCTTTACAAATCTAGCAAGAAAGCGCGTCATGCTGAACGGAG
>JACSRF010000073.1 GCA_014879875.1 Anaerolinea sp. | reverse complement strand
CGATCCCCCTTCGACAAGACTTCGGCGTGAGCTCAGTCGAACGCTCAGGGGGCGGGGGTGAATGATTACTTCGCAGGCATGGGCAGGAGCCGCTAACCGTTGCCCATGGTGATACCTTGCCAGGGCGCATGTGGGCATACCGACCAACATCGCCACAGTTGTTCTCCTCCCTGTCGCTGGCTATAATCTCCCACATGGCCCTGACACAAAAAGATGTAGAACACATTGCCCATTTGGCGCGGCTGGAGTTGACGGCCGTTGAAAAAGAGATGTACCGGGAACAGTTAACGGCCGTGCTCGATTACGCTGCCCTGCTCAACGACCTAAACCTGGACGGCATTCCTCCCACCGCCCACGCCATCCCTCAGCACAACATCCTGCGCGAAGACATCGCCGAACCCTCGCTGCCGATTGAAGATACGTTGTACAACGCCCCCCAACAACAAGACAATCAATTTCTGATCCAATCTGTGTTAGATGATTAGCGCCTTTGCGTTAAATTCTTTTCTGGTTTATCCAGGTTAGGAATGAAAATTAAATTTTACACGACTGCGTATGTTATAATGTCGCCATGACGCAATTGACAGAATCCACCAAACTTGTACACGAGCGAGTGCCGACTATGCCAACAGCCACCTTTCACCAGGAGCCATCCAGGAAGCAATTCTGTTAGCTGGCGAGGCGTTTGTATAACACTATTAACGACAGCGATTTCTGGCAAAAAGTCAGCCCCCACCCCGCCTACTGTGTCATCACCTTTCCACTTCCCAAAGAGCGCATAAAAGATGTCCCCGATTTGCTGCGGCTTATTTTTGGGCATCCTAAATTCAAAACAAAGGCGCTGCGAATGGGCAAAATAGTGCGCATGACCGACTCGCACATTACTTTTTACGAAGCGGATCGCTTCATCAAGCGACTGCGTTGGGAATAAACAAGCCATGAAAGAACAACCATTCACTTTAATTCAACTGCGCAGCGCCTTGCGCCAGGGCGAAACCAGCAGTGTCGCCGCCACGCAAGCGATGCTGGATCGCATTGTTGAACAGGACAACGACATCAAAAGCTACCTGACCATTACCGATGAGCTGGCGCTGGAGCAGGCAGAAACGGCCGATCAGCGCCGCGCCAACGGGGAAGATGGGCCGCTGCTGGGCGTGCCCATTGCCGTGAAGGACATCATTTGCGTGGCGGGCGCGCCCACGACGGCCGGGAGCAAAATTTTAGAAGGGTTCATCCCGCCTTATGACGCCTTTGTCGTGCAAAAGCTCAAGGAAGCCGGCGCCGTCATCCTCGGCAAAACCAATACCGATGAGTTTGCCATGGGGTCGTCCACCGAAAATTCCGCCTACTTCACTACGCGCAACCCCTGGGATTTAGAGCGCGTACCCGGCGGCAGCAGCGGCGGCAGCGCGGCGGCAGTGGCAGCGGAACTGGCGTATGGCGCGTTGGGCACAGACACAGGGGGCAGCGTGCGCCAGCCGGCGTCGTTTTGTGGCGTGGTGGGGCTGAGGCCGACTTACGGCCGTATCTCCCGCTGGGGTGTCGTCGCTTTCGCCTCGTCGCTGGACCAGGTGGGCGCGTTCGGCCGTACTGTGGCCGATGCCACCGCGCTCTTCCAGGCCATCGCCGGCTACGACCGCCGTGACAGCACCTCGCTGAATGTGCCCGTGCCCGACTACGCAGCGGCGCTGACGGGGGACATCAAGGGGCTAAAGGTAGGCGTGCCCGCCGAGTATTTTATTGAGGGGATTGAGGCAGAGGTGGAAACGGCCGTGCGCGCCGCCATCGCTAAATTGGAAGAACTAGGGGCCGAAATCCACCCCATCAGCCTGCCCCATACCCGCTATGCTCTGCCCGTCTACTACCTCATCGCCCCCGCCGAGGCCAGCGCCAACCTGGGGCGCTACGATGGCGTGCGCTACGGGCCACGCATTGCTGGCGCCGACATGATTGATACGGTGAAACAGACGCGCGCCCTTTTTGGGCCAGAGGCGAAGCGACGCATCATGTTGGGCACGTATGCCCTCAGCGCAGGCTACTATGAGGCGTATTACGGCCGTGCGCTCAAAGTACGCACCCTCATCAAGCAAGATTTTCTGAACGCCTTCGAGAGCGTAGACGTCATCGCCTGCCCCACCAGCCCCACCACCGCCTTCAAAATTGGCGACCGCGCCGACGACCCGCTCAGCATGTACCTGGCGGACA
Source organism: Anaerolinea sp. (assembly GCA_014879875.1). Classification (GTDB taxonomy): domain Bacteria; phylum Chloroflexota; class Anaerolineae; order Promineifilales; family Promineifilaceae; genus JACSRF01. Next base: position 245 of record JACSRF010000073.1, on the reverse strand, counting down.
TCTTCACCCTCTCCGTCAACCTCAGCGCCAGCTGCGGCCTCAGCGTGCCCTGCGGCTTCGACAGCAGCGGGCTGCCCATTGGCCTGCAACTCATCGGCAACACCCTGCAAGAAGCGACCATTCTCAATGCGGCGTTTGCTTATGAGCAAGCGACGGAGTGGGGTGGGAAACGGCCGTTAGGCGCTAACAGCGCCAAGATCGACAAAAAATTGTCGATCTTGTAAACACGGATGGGAAAAACACGG
>JACSRF010000167.1 GCA_014879875.1 Anaerolinea sp. | reverse complement strand
GGAAGATTGGACAAATCTTCTGAGATTTGTCCAATCTAAACGTGTAAATTATTCAAATCTCGTTCCTAAAGGGCATTACCCTGTGAAGGCACGGTTGCGTCAGTGTGGATACTTTCGAAAATGACCGGACCAATAAGGGAAAGTGAACATTCCGCCGTAGGCTCTACGGCGCTTATAGCTATAGATGTTAAGAAAAAGATTTGGGGTTTCCTCATGGCTTGTCAGGGGGGCAAGCCAATCGTAAATCGCAAATCGTTAATCGTAAATCCTATAACTCAATGACAGATCATTCAACCCGCGACGCTGTAGCCCTCCACGCCGCTTGTGGTAGTCGTAATCTGGATGAACAGACGGCCGCTTACCATGAGTTGTGGCTTTACCTGTATCGGGCGGCGGCTTACATGACCCGCGCCCAACCCGACGGGGACGCCCTGGCGCAAGATTGCGCCCAGCGGGCGCTGCTGCGCGTTCACCAGCAGTACGGGAACTGCCACGAACCGGCTGCTTTTCGTACCTGGGTGCGGCGCATTGTCAGCAACCTGGTCATTGATGAACTGCGACGACGCCAGCGTTTGCAGCCATTGCCCGAACCGCAGCAAGAAGCCGCGCTGGCGGGCAGTGCGCGCGGGGGATTGGAAACGGCCGTTCTCGCCAACCTGACCACCGCATCGCTGCACCAACTCCTGGGACAAGCGCCCATCAGCGACCGCTCGCGCCGGGTGGTCATCGGCCGTTACCTGGATGACCAGCCGGACGAGGCGCTGGCCCAGGTGGAAAGCGAGTTGGCCGGGCAAGTCGTCTTACCGAGCCATGTCCAGGTGACACGCGCCAAAAACATCGCCAAACTGCGCCGGTGGCCGTTGTTGGAGCGGTTTTTGCGGGAGATTGGTTAGTACCTTTGCGTTAAATTCTTTTCTGGCTTAGCAAAGAACAAACCAACCAACATCAAGGAAAGATCACACAGCCGTCAGCCGTCTTTACTTGTAGGAAAGAGAATCAAGGAGGTAATGGATCATGATGACCAGCGCACCCGGCGATGGCGATGCCCATATCCAGGCTCTCGCCGCTGCCCTCATCTATACGCCTGATGAAGCGGACTGCGCCCTTTGCCTGAACCAACTGGACGACTACGTGGCCGCGCAGCTGCACGGGGCGGCGTATCAGACCCAATTTGCCTGGACGGCGCAACATCTCGATAGCTGCGCTGCCTGCGCCGAGGCGTATGCGTTGGTGTACGAGGTGGCGCTGGCGGAGGCCAACGGCCGTCTCCCCCACCCTGCTCACATCCCCGCTCCTGACCTGGCTTTTCTGCAATCGCCCACAACAGATTGGCTGGTCGCTCTCCGGGCGGCGTTCACCAGCGGTCCGACGCGGCTGGCCTTGCAATTGAATGAGGCGCTGATCCATCTGTTGGCCCCCGCGCCGGCCCTCGCCCTCACCCGCGCCGGAACCGACGGCCGTTACACCCCCAAACTGCTGGAAATCACCCCCGACCAGGCGCAAACGGCCGGCCTGCCCTTCACCCTGGCCGCCTACGCCGACCAACAGCAGCCCGACCACTGCCTGGTCGAAATCACCGTGCAGCCCCCCGGCCAAAGTTGGCCCGACCTGGGCGGCTATCTTGTAACCCTGACGGCTGGAGGGAATACGGTGACGGGCGAGACGGATGATTGGGGAACGGCCGTTTTCCCCGACATCCCCCTGGTGGAACTGACAAGTCTACGCCTTGATATAACGCTCGGCAATCAGGACGCGAAGCGGGCATAAGCGTCAGGCTGAAAATCGCGCCATGCCGCCTACCAGGATGAAGCCCGCCCAATACTCCGGCGCGGCGTAAGGCGCAGCTTCGGCCGGCAGGCCCGCCCAGGCTGCTGGTGGGTTGATGGCCGATCGGTCAAGGATGATTTGCGCGGCGCTGATGGTGAGTTGTTGCAGCCAGCTTTGCGCCCCGTGCAGCAGTGCGGCTAAATCGGCCGTTTCCCCCGCTTCCTTGATTCCCGCATAAAAGCGCCCCATCAGCAAAAAGGTCGCCAGATCGTCCACCGGCCATTGTGTTACCAACACGGCCCGCGCCCCGGCGGAGAGAAAGGCGCGCACCAGCCCCATCGGCTCATCGCCGCGCAAAATCTGGCTGACCCCCGTTTCGCAGGCGGAGAGCGTCACCAGTTCGGCCGACAACCGCCAGTCGGCCAACAGTTCCCGCGCCGTCAGCCGTTCACCCGCGCCCGTTTCCAGATAGCTGGCCAGAGGATCGGCGTCGTCGAACCAGCCATGACAGGCGATGTGCAGCCAACGACAGGCGACGGCCGTCGCGCGCAGCCGCTCCTTTTTCGGTTCAGGCCCAGTCCAGGCTGCCCCACCCAACAGGGCGGCCACTTGTTGCACTTCAGCTTCGGTATAACGGAGTGATCGGCCGTTTTCTGCCATGCTGTTATACCCTACCGCCAGGCTCCCCCGACCGCTTGGCTCTGTTCCCCGCTGGCGCTGCCAGGCCAAAATTGCGCCACTGGGAGCGTAGCGCAATGCCGGCCCCCCTTCCCGGTGGAGCAGCGCGGTGAAGGGCGTCCGGTGCAGCGGCCCATGGGGGATGATGGTGATTGATCGTTGGCCGTCGGGTAGCGGGCTGCCCATGACGGGTAAAAGATCGCGGGAGAGGCGTTGTAAAACGGCCGTTTGCAAAAACCGCTGCGCCCGAAACCCGCGTGGAGAATGGGTCGCAAACAGATTGGGGTCCAAGGGGCAGACATGGACGGTCAGGCCACCGTCGGTCAACACAAAGAGCAATGTCCGGGGCGGCAGCAGCGCCTGTTCCCGCAGCGGGTTGTCCGCCGGAATAGCCCGCAGCAGCGGCATATCTTGCTCCAACACCCCGGTCGTAAAGTAACACAACACCATTTCCCCCGGCCGCAGCGAGGCCAGCATCTCAGGCAAAGAAACCATATCCTCGCCCCATTCCCGCCGCGCCTTTGCGTCCATTTCGGCCAGATTTGGCGCAGAGTGGCGTTGATCCCTCACCCCCTCGGCAAACGCCCGCGCCCGCGCCCGTTCCGCCCAGGTGAAAGCGGCCTCCACCCGCCCCAAGTCCAGGTTGTGCAGCACCAGCGCCTCATACACCTGCTGCCAGCGGCCGAGCAGGCTGATCTTCAACCCCTCGTCGCGCAGCGGGGCGCGCGTCTCCTGAATGATCGTGGCCGCCTGGGCAAAGATGCCCAGCGCCGCCTCCGCCTGCCCCTGGCGGCGCAGCGCGTCGGCCAGGTGGTAGTAGGCGTGGGGCAATATCTCGCGCCGCCCGATTTCTTCGGCCAGGGTGAGCGCCTGCCGATATAACTCTTCCGCTCCGGCCAGGTTCCCCTCCGCCTGGTAGACCAATCCCAAATGAAGCAGGTGGTCCACGCGGTAAGCGCGGCCGGGCAGCAGGCGCAGCGCCGTTTGCAGCGCCGCCTTTGCCCCGGCCAGGTCGCCTTTGAAGAGCAAAACCTCCCCCCGGTTCGCCTCGCCCACGCCCACATCCTCATCCGCCCCGGCCGCCTGGCTTTGGGCGATGTAGGCGTCGAAATAAGCCAGGGCCGCCTCCCAATTGCCCAGATCGCGCTGCACCAGGCCCAATTCGCTCTGCACTTTGCGCAGCCAGGCGGCGGAACCAGCCGCGTGGAAGAACGCCTCTGCCTGGCGCAGGTGGTCGTCGGCCGTTTCATAGTGGCGCAGGCCGTAGGCGATGATGCCTAAATTGAGGTGGACAATGCCCTGGTAATGGTCATCGCCCAATTCCTGCCACAGCGATAGGCTGGCGCGATAGCCGGCCATCGCCTCCTCCAGTAGCCCGGTGTGGCGGTAGATGACAGCGCGGGCATTGAGGGCGCGCGCGCGCAGGTCGGGGGGCAGGTCGGGGGCGGCCAGCAGGTCGGCGAAGAGAGTCAGGGCGTCGTCGTAGCGGTCCTGGCGGAAGGCGGCGACGCCCTGGAAGTAATGGCGGGTCTGGCGGGCGACGGCCGTTACCAACCCCAATTTTTCCGCGTCAGCCACCAGCGACAGCAGGGCGGCCGTGTCGTTGGCGAAGTAATGGTTGGCTAATTGGGCGAAAACGGCCGTCCACGCTTCCTCCGCTTCCGGCTCACGGGCGGCAACCTGCGCCGTTAGCTGGCGAAGCCGATCTACCTCGTGCCGCTCACCCTGCATCACGAGCATCATGTTAACCGGCCTTCTTCCAGGCGGTCCCTATCGAATACACAATGAGCATCTGCGCCGGGCCATAGGTCAACCAGACCACATCGCCGATCAGGCGGAAAAACAGATCGCTAAACATATCACCGGCGAGAATCAGGTCGCTTAACAGGAACAACGCCCCGCCCAGCGCCAGCGGAACAAAACGACGATCCTGCCTGGCCAGGGCAGACCCCAAGCCGGCGGTGCTGGCTAACAAGAGGGCGTAGGGCAGCGCCACCCAATGCACGAGGGTCGGGTTTTGCCCGCGAAAGACGACGAAAAACCAACCGGCCAACCCGATCAGCCACCAGACGCCGAGCATCCCCCATCGGGCAGCCGGATCGTTCAGTTTGAAACGATTGCCAAAGCCGACGATAGACAGGATGTAGAAGGTGTGGCCGACGGCGAAGGAAGCGATGCCCGCCAACACGCGATTGGGCGCGGGCAAGACGGAGGCCAGGAACAGATCGCCCAGGAAGCCAAAGGTCATCCCCAGACTGATGAGCAGGGCATACCGGTTGACCTGCTGCTTGCGGCTGAAAACGAACCAACTCCAGCCAGCGACGACGAGCGCGCAGGAGGAGGCCATGCGCGTCCAGGTGGGCATGCGGTGGCTGTAGGCGTCATCTGGCGAGCCGAAGAGGAACCCGCCAAAGAGGAACAGCGCCCAGAACACAACCAGCCCGATGATCCAAATACGCTGAGATAAAGGTAAAAAGTGGTAAATGCGTTTCAATTGACCTCCATGCAACTCCGTGTACCCCAGATAACGTGAAAGACAACCGTGACGGTAGGAATTCTAGCATGAAAGGGGAGGTGAGGGAAAACGGCCGTTACCCCTCCCTTCCCCTTTCCCACTATAATGGGAACAGATGGATACCGTTATGTATGGCGGCGCGATACGCAGCGACCAGCGTTTGGATGCGTACTCTTTGCGCGACACAAAGCCAACCTGACGAAGGGATGCGTGATGATGAAAAGAAATTCTGTCTTTTTTATCCTGACTTTTGCCACTCTGCCCCTGCTGCTAATCGTCGCTTTGTTTAGCGCCACCCCCGGCGGCCAGGCTCAGCCAGGCGCTGTGCAGTTCAAAGACCAGAACAACGATCCCATCAGCGGCGAGGTGCGCGTGTTGTGTTTTGCGGGCGCAACGGCCGTCTCCCCCTTCGCCGATCGCCTCATCCACGTCACCAACGGCCAGCCAGAACCCTTGCCCGACGGCTGCACCCATCTGGTCGCCCTGCGCCTGCGCCACAGCCAGCCCGCCGGCAAACGCCTTGGCCCCGCCTACGACATTTACGCCACAAGCTGGCAGCCAGGCGAGACCCAGCCTCTTCCCGCCAATGGCGACGTCATCATCAGCGATGAACGGCCGTTAACCCTCTTCCACATCGTCGCCAGCCTGGGCTGGAACCCCGCACCCAACTCAGCCGTCACCAGCGTCGCCGACGTGACTGCGGCGCTGCGCCAGCTTTCTGCCGTGCTGTATGACTGGAGCGAAGGGCAGATGGCCGTCGGCCCCATCAGCGTGGCGAGCGGCGGCGCGCGCTGGGCCGAGGCGGATTTGCGCTTCAGCCCGGCCAACGACAAACGGCCGTCCGCCTTCGTCGGCGGCATCACGCCAGCGCCCATTGCCTACAGCGGCGCGTATACCAACACCACCTACACCCCGGCGGCTACCTATTACGGCCGTTTGTGGGACGGCCGTGACGCTTTTGTGGAGGGGGACGGCCGTTGGACCCAACCCTCTGCCTATCGCACCATCGCCCACGAATGGGCGCATTACGCCCTCTTCCTCTATGACGCCTACCAGAGCAGCAGCGGGCTGTCCGGTTACTGCATCTGCGATGAGCTGGCCGCGACCGGCTGCCGTGTCGGCGTGCCCGACGCTTCGGCGATGGCTTACCATTACCAGGGAGCAGAGTTCTGGCACAAAGATACCCACCTCACCGTCGCCAATTTCTGTTACGACACCTGGCAGTTTCACGTCCACGGCCAGCCCGATTGGGACACCCTGGCCCAATGGCACATCATCCAGGGTCTTACGCTTCCCTTTCCACCCCTGCGCCAACCCGTTCCCCAGCTAACCGACGGGCCGGCTTTGGGGTTGGCGGCGCACCTCTTTGGCGGGGAGCCAGGACTGCGCGTTTATTTGCCGACGGTGGTGGGTGGGGGAACGGCCGTTCCTGCTCCCAGCGAACCCCTCGTCAACCTCTTCCTCGACACGACCAGCCCGCCCGGCGCCAGCCAGCCTTCCCAGGTTTACCTGCTCAAAGGTGACCCGAACGACCCGACGCACATTTTGCCCCAGGGGCGCATCACCGGCGATCCGCTTGGCGCCAATCTGGGCCAGATTCACCTGCTGGACGTGGAAGCGGGCGACGCCGTGCGCGCTTTTGTAGATTGGCCCGACGGCGGCGGACGCTATACCCTGTTCAACAACGACGCCCCAACCGGCGACATCTTCACCCAATCCAACCCCTGGTCTTACGTCCTGGAACACAGCTTCACCCTGGCAGATAACCGCGTCGCCGCCCTCACCCTCTCCTTGCGCGACGATGACGGCCTGCTGCTTGCGCCCATCGCCCAAATTTGCAGCCTGGATGCGGCCGTTGGCTGCCACCCCGACTGGCGCATCTCCATGAGCGACGCGGGCGGCTGGTGGCAGGCGGAATTCGCCCCCCTGCCCGGCCAGGCGGAACTGCCCCGCTACCTGGTGGCGCGCATCCTGGACGGCAGCGCCCCGGCCGTGCAAAAGGAGATTGTGCAATGGCTGCAAGTGGCCGGCGGCGTTGGCCCCACGCACAACGATGGCATGGCCCCCCTGCTGGATGACGTGGTGATGGTCAACACTCCCCACCCCCTGGCCGACGCCGGCGATTGCAATGTCGTCAGCTACATGCCCGCAGCCAACAGCGACGCCCTGCAAGCCCCCTTGCCCCCCGGCATCGGCGGCTTCATCGGCAGCCCTTTGGACATCCGCATCACCCTTTTCCCCGGCGAATGCCCCATTCTCGTACCCGGCCAGCCCATCCCTCTACCCATTGTTGTGTACCTGAACATGGGCTACAGTCAGGATGAGGTTGACCGGTTGGGGCTGAATGAGCAGACGCAGTTGGCGATTTTGCGCTACGCGCCAAACTCTGGGTGGGCCGTCTGGCAGCAGGTCAGTGGCAACGATGACCTGAACTGGCTGACGACGGTAACGACAGACGATGGGATTTACGCCATTGGCTGGCGGCCGTGAGGGGCGGTCTCTGACCGGGGTGATCTCTGACCGATCCACCTGAATGGGAATTTATTACAAAGAAACAATGGGGGTGAGAGGAGTGCGCATCTGAGGATGCGCATCTGAGGATGCGCACTCCTCCACGAGATATTGAGAAGATACTCTCATAGCTTGTCAAGGGCAGGCTAATCGTAAATCGCAAATCGTTAATCGTAAATCCTATAGAACCAGGAAATTGCCGGAAAGGTTTACTCATAGACGTGCGTCCTTTGGGTAGAAACGGCCGTTCTTCACCAACGGCCCTGGCAAAACCCAAATCTTTTACGGAGGATAACGATTCATGAGTCAATCCAATCATTTACGACCGATTCGCCAGATCACCGCCCTCATCATCCTGACCCTATTCGTCTTTTTAGCCGCCCAATGGTCGGGCGCGGCCGCGGCTGCTACTAATGCGCCTGCCGCTCCCACGGCCGCCCTCAACTTCGTCAACGTCAGCGCCCCGGCCGTCAACTGCCTCTTTGACGCCGACTGCGCCATCTTTGTAGACGATTCCACCGCCTTTTTCACCTTCGACGGCATGAGCGGGGCGGGCTTTCTGCAATCCCGCCTCTGGCCGCGCGGCGAGATGGGCACGAGCGGGGGCGGGTTGTTCCCCTACCTCTACCGCATAGACATGCGCGAGCTGGTCGGGCCGGGCAATCCCGCCTGTATCTCCGAATTCTCGCTGGATTTCGGCCCCGTTGTGCCCCTGGATTACAACGGCGACGGCGTGCCGGAACATGGTTTTATCATCACCGGCGGCGGTTTGGGCAGCGTCGCCCCTTCGTCCATTGATCTGACCGGCGCGCGGTTGACCTTTAACTTCTCCACGCCGGTTTGCGGCGACTTTTCGCCCTCCCAGGACAACGGTGTCAGCAGTTTCTTCTTTGGCCTGGCCTCTCCCTTCCCCAGCCAGGAAGTGACGGCGAAATTGACGAGCAATTGGGTCGTTGACCTGCTAGAACTGCCGGCGCGCGCCCCCGAATTCAGCAGCGCGCCCACTCTTTCCGTCTTCCCCAGCAGTGGGTTGACCGGCGAGACGGTGCAGCTCATTGGCAGTGGCTACACGCCCGGCGGCTACCCTGGCACAATTCGCTGGGATGGCGCGGATTTAGAAGTAATGAACATTCCCAGCGGCGGGGCCTTTGTACAGCCCTTCACCATCCCCCCTGTCGCCGCCACCGGCGATCATGTTATTGCCGTTTGTTCCCTGAACCCGTGCGCCACCGGCGAGTTTGAGCAGTTAGCCAGCGCGCCTTATGCTGTTTACGGCCGTTCCCTCACTACCCTGACCCACACCGCCTTCTTACCCGTCGTGCAGGATGGCGGTCTGGCGGCTGCGGTCCCCTTCAGCTATGTCATAGACGCCAGCGTCGCCCCCTTCCAGGATGAATTGCCCGGCCTGGATGGCGGCGCGCCCCGGCCGCTGGCCGCCGTGCGCGACCCGCGCGGCCAGGTTGCCACCTTCGTCGCCAACGAACTGGTTGTGCAGACGGACGATGACGCGGCGCTGGCCGATCTGCTGGCGCGTATCGGCGGCGAAGTTGTCCTGGAAGTGAACCCTGCCGATGCTAACTTGCCTGACCTGCCGAATCTGTACCTGGTGCGCGCCAACCTGAGCACGGCCGATCTCGGCGGTTTTGTGGGCAACGTCAACGCCCTGATAGACCCGGAGATTCAATCGGCCGGGCGCTTCGCCTACTCCAGCGATGACGGCGTGCGCATCTTTGCCCTGGCGGCCACCGAAGCGAGCAATGGCCTGACGGCCGGGGTGAACTGGGTCAGCGAGGCCGAAGCCATTCCGCGCGACAGCCAGGAAGCGCCCAATGGCGTGGATTTCGGCGGCGTGCGCTATGATCCCAACGCCTACCGCTGGGCGCATCTGGCTCGCGGCACGGTGCAAGACATTGGCGTGCCGGAAGCGTGGACGTTGATGCACCGCGCCGGCCGCTTAAGCAACCGCGTAGACCTGGCGATTCTGGACGGAGGGTTTTTCCCGAACACCGATTTCCCGGCCGGCATTACCTACGTCTCCGTTGTGCCTTTTGTCTTTGATCCGCGCGGGGTGAATGGCGTAGACGGCCGTGCCCCCTTCCATGGTACCGATGTGCTGCAAACGGCCGTCGCCCGCTCTGACAACGACTTCGGTATTGTCGGTGTGGCCGCGCCGGTGGCCCGCACCATCGCCGTTTACACGTCCTATGACCAGTTCGTCTCCATCGCCGCTGTGCTGGCCGCCCGCGCCGCTGGGGCCGATGTCATGAACATGAGCTACCGCGCCGCCGTCCCGGCTATCTTTGGCTGGACTGTCTGGCCTTTTGAGGCGACCACCGCCGCCCTGCGCGCTTCTGGGGCGCTGCTCTTCGCTTCGGCCGGGAATGATGGCGAGAATGTAGACGGCCGTGACTGTTTCCTGGGCATTTGCTGGGAACACACCTGGCATACCCCCTGTGAAAACGACGGCGTCATTTGCGTCGGCGGCCTGCGCTGGAATTCGCAAATGCGCGCCTCCAACTCCAACTTTGGCAGCCGGAATGGGGTGCATATCTTCGCCCCATACACCGTCTATCGCGGCCAATCGCCCGCCTGGCCCGACGCCGGGACAACGGTGGACATGATCAACGGCACCAGCTTCGCCTCCCCCTACGCCGCCAGCGTCGCCGCCCTCATCTGGGCCGCAGACCCTTCCCTCAGCGCCAACCAGGTCTGGCAAATCATGCGCGACACCGCCCACAGCAGCCCAGATAGCCGGGTCAACCGTTACGTCAACGCTTACCAGGCCGTCCTCACCGCCATTGGCGTGGGCATAGACGCCACCATCACCGCGCCCAGCAGCGGCGGCGTCTACCCCAAAGGCTCACCTGTGCGGTTGAGCGCCGACGTGGGCTACGTGGCTACCGACAGCGGCGTGCCGGTACAGGTGCAGTGGCGGGTAGATGGCGTGCTGATCAACAGCGTCACCTATACCCCCGGCAGCGGCTCGCACGCGCTCTGGCCAGAAGCGTATGCCCGTAACCTCAGCGAGGGAACGCACACTGCTACCATTCGCGTCACGGCCGGCGTCGTCGTCGTGGAACGCAGCGTCACTTTCACCGTGCAAAATTCCCCGCCCACGGCGACCATTGACCAACCGGCCACCGGCGCGTCCTTCTGTGTTGGCGCAACGATTATCTTCCGCGGCTCTGCCTTCGATCCCAACCAGCCCTTCGGCATGCCAGACTCCGCCTTCGCCTGGCGCTCCAACGTGAACGGCAATTTGGGCACAGGGGCCACCCGCCCGGTCAGCACCCTCAACGTGGGGTCCCACGTCATCACGCTGCGCGTCACGGACGATGGCGGCTTGTGGGATGAGGACAGCATCAACCTGACCATCCTGTCGAACACGCACCCAGACTGTCAAAATTTACCCCCCTCGGCGCAGATAACCAGCCCGGCTAATGGCGCGACATTCGACGCCGACAGCTTCGACGGCACATATTGGTACAAGCAAATCACTTTCACCGGCATTGTGGGGGACACGGAAGACCCGATCAATGCCCTCAACGTGCAGTGGCTTTCCGACCGGCAGGGTTCGCTGGGCACGCCGTCTGTGAACCCGACCACCGGGGTGACGACGATCACGGCCAACATCCGCGTCTTTGACTCGTGCGGCTCTTTCCACACCATCACCCTGCGCGTCACAGATACGGCCGGGAATATCACCGAAGATCAGATTACGATCTATGTAAGCCTGCTCTGCTAATTGCCGAACCCAGACCGCCCATTTGAAAAAGGCGTAATTATTCACTCCCGCCCCCTGCGACAAGCTCAGGGGGGCGGGGTGAATGGTTGCTTTTGGGCTTGCCTCATTTGCCATCTTCGATTTATGATCTATATTTGTGCAGCACCGCCTTAATTGGTTTCGCTTGAAAAATTTAAGCAAAATTAAAGTTTTTAACAGCCAGGTATTGTTTCTGGCTTTAATCTTGTGTTTTACATAAAATGGTAACTACTAAGCCTCTCCGGTTGTCATACCCGCGAAGGCGGGTATCCATCGTGGATTCCTGCCTTCGCAGGAATGACGGCCTTAGTAGTTACATAAAAATCAACGAAACCAGAGGAATGATGGTGCGTATTACGTAACCGGCGGTCAATACGTAATACGCACTATGATGATTACCCATACTTTATCATGAAGAGGAGACGACTTAATGACCACACAAACTGATTCCTACAATTTCAAAGCAGAAATTAAGCAACTGCTCCAAATTTTGGTGCATTCGCTGTACAAGGATCAGGATATTTTTCTGCGTGAAGTGATCTCGAATGCGTCTGACGCGCTGACGCGAATGCACTTTGAAATGCTGACGAACCGTGACGTTGTGGATGCAGATGCGGAACTGGCAATTCACATTGAGACGCCGGAAACGGCCGTCGACGAACCGAAACGGATCATCATCAAAGACAGCGGTATTGGCATGACGCGGGATGAACTGATTTATAATCTGGGCACGATTGCGCAATCTGGGGCGCGTGAATTTTTAAGCAAGGTGGGCGAGAGCAACCTGGATCCCAGTGACGTGATCGGTCAATTTGGCGTTGGCTTTTATTCTGTGTTTATGGTGGCCGATGAGGTGCGCGTGGTTTCGCGTAGTTATCAGAAGGATGCGCAAGCGTTTGCCTGGATTTCTGATGGCAGCGAGAGTTTCCGCGTAGAACCGGCCGAGAAGACAGATCGGGGCACGGAACTGCACATCACCTTGAAGAAGGATGCTGAGGAGTTTGCCGCGCCGTGGAAGCTGCGCCAGATCGTGAAGAAGCATTCTGACTTTGTGCGTTTCCCGGTTTACGTGGGCGAGGAGCAGGCGAATCAGCAGGAGTCGTTGTGGCGCAAACGGCCGGCGGACATTACGGCCGATGATTACAAAAACTTTTACCGGCAAATGACGATGGAGTTTGAAGAGCCGCTGTTGACGATTCATTTTGCCGCCGATGTGCCGGTTAACGTCCGCGCTATGCTCTTCATCCCGGCGAAACGGGAACCGGGCATTTTGGCGTCGCGCAAAGACCCCGGCGTCATGCTCTATTCGCACAACGTCCTTATTCAGGAGTATTGCACCGATTTGCTGCCCAACTGGCTTGGTTTCATGGATGGCGTGGTGGACTCTGAAGATTTGCCGCTGAATGTGAGCCGGGAATCGGTGCAGAATAATCGCATCATGCGCAATCTGGCGACCACTATCCGTAAGCGCGTTTTGCGTGAATTGGGCAAGTTGGCCGAGGATGATCCGGCAAAGTATGAACAGTTTTGGCAAGAATTCGGCCGCGCGTTTAAGGAAGGGGTGGCGACCGATCCGGCAGCGAAAGAGGATGTGCTGCCATTTTTCCGTTACTACTCGTCACAAGTGGATGGCCTGACGTCGCTGGATGGGTACATTGAGCGGATGGCAGAGGGGCAGGACGCCATTTACTACGTGTTGGGTGAGGATAAGCAGTCGGTGACGCACAGCCCACATTTGGACCCGTTTAAGGCGCGGAATCTGGAGGTGTTGTATTGGGTGGATCCGTTGGATTCGTTTATAGCGCCGGCCATGGGGATGTACAAGGAAAAGGAGTTCAAAAATATTGACAACGCCGGGCTGGAGCTGCCGGAGTTGGCGGAAGAAGAAGAGGAAACGGGGGCGGAAACGGCCGTTCCTGAAAAAGCGTTTAACTTGTTTGTGGGGCGCTGCGTGACGACGTTGGGGGATCGGGTAGTGGAAGTACGCGCCTCGAAGGTGCTGAAAGACAGCCCGGTACGCCTGGTTTCACCGCAAGACGCGCAAAACCGGGAAATGCACCGTATTTACCGGTATCTGGACCAAAACTACGAAGTGCCCAAGAAGATTTTGGAAGTCAACCGCAGCCATTCCCTGATTGCCAGCCTGGCGACCCTGGTGGAAACAATGCCAGACTCTCCGGTCATCAACATGTCCATTGAGCAGTTGTATGACAGCGCCCTGGTACAGGAAGGGTTGCACCCGAACCCGGTGCAAATGCTGCCGCGCATTCAAGAGCTGATGCTGCTGGCGGCGCAGGGAGGGAAGCGAGAGGGGTGAGGAATGGCGAGTGAAGAGTGAGGAGGAAGGAGTGAAAAGTGAGGAGGAAATCTCTCTTCCTTCTTCCTTCTCCCTAACCTGGACAAGCCAGAAAAGAATTTAACGCAAAGACACAAAGAGGCAAAGAAGAAAATCCTTTGC
>JACSRF010000204.1 GCA_014879875.1 Anaerolinea sp. | reverse complement strand
TTACTTCCCGCACTTGCTCAACTTTCTATGACCAGGGTGCGGGAACTTATTCTTTTATGGACCCTTAGTGACATCAATTTGGGGTGACAACAATGAATGACTCCATCGGCTACATCATCGGCGGCGGGCTGAAAGAAGGGTTCCGCGTGCGCCTCACAGTCAGCGCAGACACGGTGCAGGAGGGCAGTTTCGTCGTCTGCGACAGCGGTCCCTGGCGCTTTTTTGGCCTGGTGACAGATTTGCAGCTGGGCGCAACCGACCCCCGCTTTGCCGACGAAAAGAGCGAGCGAATGCAGCCGGCCGTGCAGCAAGCCCTCCTCGGTAAAACCCTTTACACCACGCTGGAAATGTACCCCACCCTGATGCTCGAACGCGGCCCCGACCCCGCTGTAGACCCGACCGCCTTCCTCGATTGGCAAGACAAAATTGTCGGTGGCGAAGTGGAACGGCCGTCGCCCCGCCCCGTGCGCACCGTTCCCGCCCATCACGCCCTGGTACGCCTGGCCGACGAAGGGGATGTGGCCGAAATCTTCCCCGGCTCCTTCACCATCGGCACGACCACCACTGAACCCCATCATCCGGTCGGGCTGGATTTAACCAAACTGGTGAAGCGCAGCAGCGGCATCTTTGGCGCGACAGGCACAGGCAAGAGCTTCCTCACGCGCATGGTGTTGGCCGGCGTCATGAAAGAGCAGGTCGCGGCGGCGCTGGTCTTCGACATGCACAACGAATACGCCTTCGACGACGCCGACACCGACCGGGGCGCGCGCGTCTGGGGGCTAAAATCCCTCTTCGGGGCAAACGTGCAGGTGGCGGCGCTGGGCAAAGGGGCGTTGGTGCGCGGCCACACCCCCGACTTTACCCTGGAACTGGCGCTCAACGATTTCCAGACCGGCGATATTAACCTGCTTGCCGAGGCGCTCAACCTGACCGATACGGCCGCCGTCACCCTCAACGCCCTGGAACGCAGCTTTGAGAAAAACTGGTTCGCCCAATTCATGAAGCTGGAACCAGGGGCGACAGAAACGTATACCACCGAATCGGGCAAGACGGTGACCGAACCGGCGGCCAATTCTGTGGCGGCGTGGGCGCGCAACAACAACGTCCACGAGAAAGCCGCCGAGGCGCTGCACCGCAAATTGAGCCTGATTTACGACCGTCCCTACGTGGTGGAGACCCCCGCCAGCGACGCGGTGTCGGCGATTGTGGATAAATTGGAAAACGGCCGTCACGTCATCCTCAGCTTTGGCGAATTTGACGACGACCTGGATTACCTGCTCGTCAGCAACATCCTCACGCGGCGCATTCGCCAGCATTGGGTGAAGCGCACCGAAGAACACAAAACCCTGGGCAGCGCCCCGCCAACCGCGCTCATGATCGCCATCGAAGAGGCGCACAAGCTGCTCAACCCCCATCTGGCCGGGCAGACTGCCTTTGGCATCATCGCCCGCGAGCTGCGTAAATATTTCGTGACGCTGCTGGTGGTGGATCAACGGCCGTCCGGCATAGACGACGAAGTGATGTCCCAACTGGGCACGCGCATCACCGGCTGGCTGGGCGACGAAGACGACATCCGCGCCGTGCTCACCGGCCTGGCCGGACGCGACCAACTGCGTGGTATGTTGGCCCGCCTGCAAGAGAAGGAAGAAGTGCTGCTGCTCGGTTGGGGCGTAAAAATGCCCATCCCGGTGCGCTCCCGCCGCTACGACCAGGCTTTCTACGACGAAATGCGCGGCCGTAAAGCCACCCCCGCGCCGGCCAGCAGCCTGGACAACATCAACGCCGACCTGTTCGGTTAACACAACCAAAAACTGACATTCGTCAACCGACGCGGCAATGGTACAATCAGGCGTATCTTACCTGGATGACGACATGATGAGTGAATCCGAGACATCTGTAACTGCCACTGGCAGCGAACCCGAACAACTGCCGCGCCCTACCTGGCGTGAATTAAGCCTGACTATCGTTATTTTGACTATTGTCTTGATCCTGGATCAATTTACGAAATATTTGGTTGAGGCTTATTTGCCTTTGTACACCAGTTGGGCGCCCTGGCCGCGGCTGGCCGCGTATTTTCAGATTATCCATGTGACCAACACCGGGGCATCCTTTGGTCTGTTCCCGGATGGCAGCCGCATTTTTATGGTCGTAGCCGTGCTGGTAGTTGGCGCCATTCTTTACTACAACTATGCGCTGCCGGCCGGACAACGGCCGTTACGCATCGCCCTCGGTTTACAATTGGCCGGGGCGCTGGGTAATTTCATTGACCGCCTGCGCATTGGGCACGTCACCGATTTCATTGATATAGACGTCAGCTCCCTCATTTACATCCCATATATTTCCGATTGGCCGGTGTTTAACGTGGCCGATATGTCTATTGTCTCCGGCGTGCTGTTGATGGCCTGGTTGATGTGGCGCGAACACCGCCACGCACAGGTTATGGACACCCCAACAAACCCTTCCCATGAGCGATCCCTTGGCGAACCCGAATTCCACGCCCCCACCGACGAGTGGGCATCCCGTTGAACTGACGCTGCGCCTGGCCGGTGAACGGCTGGACAAGGCGTTGTGCGACGCTATGCCACAGTTGTCACGGATGCAGTGGCAGCGTTTGCTTCAAGATGGGCTGGTGACGTTGAACGGCCGTGCCCTCACCAGGCCCAGTATGCGCGTCAACGGTAACGAGCGCCTCGTCGCCATTTTGCCCGAACCGCAGCCCACGGACTTGCTGCCGGAAGACATCCCCCTCGACGTGCGCTATGAAGATGGTGACATGATCGTCATCAACAAACCGGCAGACATGGTGGTACATCCCGGCACCGGTCATTACACCGGCACGCTGTCCAATGCGTTGCTGCATCATTGCCCGGACCTGAAAGGGGTCGGGGGAGAAATGCGCCCTGGCATCGTGCATCGCCTGGACAAAAGCACCTCTGGCCTTATTGTCATCGCCAAGCATGATCAGGCGTTGTGGTATTTACAGCGCCAATTCAAAAAGCGCACCGTACGCAAGAAATATCTGGCGCTGGTGGAAGGACAGCTCCGGCCGCCGGTTGCTTTGATTGACGCCCCGATTGGCCGCGACCCGACACAGCGCAAGAAGATGGCCGTCATCTCACCCCATTCATCCTATTCGCCGCACGCGCGCCCGGCGCAAACCCATTACACGACCCTGGAAAGCTTCGCGCAGTTCACCTATATTGAATGTGACCTGCACACGGGGCGCACGCATCAGATTCGCGTGCATCTGGCCTATATTGGCTATCCGGTGGTGGGGGACACGATTTACGGCCGTCGCAAACGCAAATTTGACCTGAAACGCCATTTTTTGCACGCGGCGGAACTGACTTTGCAACGGCCGTCCGACGACGCCGAAATGACCTTTCAATCCGAACTCCCTCCTGAATTACAGGGTATTCTGGATGCGCTGCGCAACGACAGTAATCAGTAATCAGTGAACGGCAATCATTAGACATTGCTTACCGCTTACCGCTTACCGATTACGGATTACCGATTACCGATCACCGATCACTCTCTTCTGGCGATGGGTACGGAGAAATAAAACGTACTCCCCTTACCCGGTTCACTCTGGCACCAGACACGGCCGCCATGCTTTTCGGCAATAGATTTCACAATCGCCAGCCCCAAACCCGACCCCTTAATCTTCTCTGTACCACGCTGCTGAGCGCGGAAAAACTTCTCAAACAGCCGCATTTGGACTTCTTGCGGAATGCCCGGCCCATTGTCCTTGACGCTGATAATCACTTCCCCGTTCACATTTTCGGCGCGCAGCATCATTTGCCCACTGTTGGGCGCATATTTGATGCCATTGCCAATATAGTTCGTAATGGCCTGCCGGATTAATGACTGATCGCCATAAATGGGGGGCAAATTGGCGGGCACGTCTACATGCAGTTTGATACCACTGAGATGGGTATGCTGCCAATATTCCTGGGCAATATCCGTCAGCATAGGGCCGACGTCAATTTTGTTGTACGCCAGTTCGACGCCCGCTTCAATGCGCCCCAAATCGAGCAGATCATCCACCAACTGCGCCATCTGATCAATGCCGCTGAGGATTTTATCGGTGTATTGGCGCTGCTTGTCGCTCATCTCGCCAACCATGGGCAGCATGGTGGCGTAGCCGCGCATAAAGGTGAGCGGGCTGCGTAGATCGTGCGATACGGTGGAGACGAAGTTGGATTTTAGCTCATCTACCTCTTTGTAATGGGTGATGTCGTGCAGCACGGCGACGCGCCCCAGGGCTTGCCCGTCGTTGCTGATGATGGGGGCGGCGTTGGTGTAATAGACACGGCCGTTGTGCGGAAACTCATGGTTATGTGCGCTTTCATCATCATGCGTCAGCGCCTTGACAAGCGGTTCTACTTTGATCACATCGGTCACCTGTCGCCCGACAACTTCGGCCGCATTGAGATGAAAAATGCGCTCCATGGCGCGATTCACCAACAACACGCGCTTGGTCTGGTCAGTGACAATGACCGCATCGGTGGTGCTGGCGAGGACGGCCGCCAGGCGACGCCAGCCACCTTCGGCCGTGGCAAACAGGCGCGCATTTTCCACCAAAATCGAAGCCTGGCTGGAAAGTGTATGCAGCAAATTGCGTTCAGACAGGTCAAAGCGATGGTTTTGCCGGTAGCCAAGCCACAATACACCTTGCAGCCGGTCACGAGAGCGCAGGGCAATGGCGATGAGCGCGGGGACAGGCAAGGCAATGTCTTCCGCCAACTCCAGTTCAGCGCGGATCTGGGCGGGCGTGGAAAGCATAATTTCTTTGGCTGTGCGCAGCCGCGCGGCAACGGCGCGATCCAGGTTGCTCATGCTGTCGGCAGACGGTCCTTCGCCAAAGGTCAGCGGCGCGCCGCCACCGGGGTTGAAAACAATGGCGCGCGCGCCAGATGCGCCAGTTCCGCGCAGCGCCCCTTTCAACATCGCCGGCATACTGTGGTTGATGTCTATGCTGGCCGAAACGTCGTGGCTGACGCTGAGCAGGAGCGATAGTTCATCCAGGCGGTTTTTGAGCGAGCGCTGCATTTGCACAAAGGCGCTGTTAAGCTGCCCAACCTCGTCATCCCGGTCGCCGGTCGTGTTCCATTCAAAGTCAAAGCCCCCCCCGGCGGCGATGGTCCTCGATGCATGAACCAGGTCACGTAACGGTTTGGTTATGTTACGCCCCACAACAGCCAGGTTGAAATAAAAAGCGGCCATCACCAACAGCAGCACCAACGTCAGCGGCATACCGATGTTCCAGGCCAGGCGCAGCACCACTTCGTAGGGCACGGCAATGACGACGGTCCAGGGATGGTTTTGACCACTGACGTAATAGACCAGTTCGCGTGCATTCGTATCGCCCTGGCGTCCCTGGTAAAAAACGCCGTCAATGGCGGCGGCGCTGCCGGGGAGCGCATCGGCCAGTGGTGGGTACCAATAATTGAGCAGCCGGTTGGCGTCTGGGTGGGCAATGATGCGCGAATTTTCATCAACGATGTAGCCGCTGCCGGCGCCGACTGTGCCTTGTAAGCCAACAATGAGTGTATCAAACGACAGTTCCGGCACTCGCCCAACCAGGACAGCCGCCGACTCTCCTTGTGCATCCAGCACCGGTACAACAAAGCTGAGAATATGTTCATCACCCCGATTTTGCGCGGCGGTCATGCTGGGGGCGCTGGTGGATAGGGCATTGGCAATGGCAGCCTGCTCCAGGTCCGTGAGGGTCACGTTGTCGGCATCGTCCGGATAGAAATCACGGATGGTTTCGTCGGCGTCTATGAGGAGGATGCGGCGGTAAAGCGGTGTGGTGCGGAACAATTGGCGCAGTGATTTGTCACTAACGGCCGTATCCATGCTCAGTAACCCTTCATCCTGGCTGTACTGCACCAGCAAATTTTGCAGCCGCGCCTGGAAATTGGGAATTTCGGTCGAGACCGCGTGGGCATCGTGGGCCATCTGATTGATGACGAGACGGGTGGAAACGGCCGTTGACAGATTAAAAACGACCGTTACCAACAGCACTGTCAGCAAAATGGCAAAGCGGACAAACGTATTCAGCAAGTAACGGCTGAGGCTTTGCTTCTCCGGCGACGGCCGCAGGTGTCGCTGTGGTCGCAAGTAAGGCGCGCCCATCAGGATGAGCATGACCACGCCCCCGCCAAAGACGCCCTCAATCACCAGCGGTAAAAAATTGGCGTTGGCGGTAGACAAAGACAGGTCCAGCAGCGCCAGATTGCTGGCTGTTGTACCTGTTCCGGCAAAGGTGGCAAATCCCACCAGGATGGTAAGCAGCCCGGTGGCAATTGCACCGCTGACAATGGGTTGGCGCAGCCAATGGTAGATGCGGTCATGATAGTTTTGCTGCATCCAAACCGCCGCCAACCAGGCGGCAAAGCCAAAATGGAAAATGTCAAAAAGCTGGTGCGTCTGCCCAATGGCCTGCCCTAACCCACTGCACAGCCCGGCGATGAGGGCCACGGTCGGGTTCAGAATAACGCCGGCCAGCAGAAAGGGAACGGCCGTGAGCAAGGTCAACGTCGTCACCGGATTTTGCGCCACCGAGAGCGGCGCCAATTGTCGGTCAAAATTAAACGAAATAGGGAAAAGCTGGCTAAAAAGAAAGGCGCTAAACCACAACCCCCCTGCCCATAACCACTGCTGCCGCGACAATTGACGCAGTTCGCCCTGATGCCGGTAGAACAAATAAATCAACACAGCGGCATATAGAAGTAAAAGGGCGTACCCCAATGGGCGACCTGGCAGGCCAAGCCCATATGTCCCGGTTGCTCCCCATAACTCAAAAGGCATCTTGTTTTCTATCCTGCCACCAGTGGTTCATAGGTCTTGTTTAATACCTGACGTGATCTAAGCCCATCACACAAAAATTATAACATGCGCTTGGAGCCATCGCAATTTGCGCGCACCTGAGTCTATCGCAGGAATGACGATTCGCAGACTAAAAGGCAAATTCTCTTCTGGCTTGTCCAGGTTAGAAACGAGGATTAAATAACCTACGGAACTTCTTCAGAGCGTCATACCCGCGAAGGCGGGTATCCACTCCTGCAAAAATATGGATTCCCGCCCCATGCCTTCGCGGGAATGACGGGTCATTGTTGGTTGAAACGAAGACCACTGCTGAAATTTTGCAGACATGATTTGTCTTTTAGCCTATTGTCATTTATCATCACCTGGTACTTTTTGTGTTCATTGTAAGGTAGCATTATGGATTCGCGTCGCCGCACCTATTTGATTTTAACCGGCATTATTTTACTGACGATTCCGTGTTACTGCCTGGGGATTGCCGCCCTGATGGCGGCGCCAACGGGTGGGATTAATGCTGTCCCGCCCACATTGCCGGCCGTGTTGTCGCCAACCCCAACCAGTGAGGCGCTGCCGTCGGCCACAACAACTAGCATACCAACCTTTACCCCCATCAGTACCATTACGCCCGGTCTGCCACCGGCCACGCTGCCGCCAACCCCACCGCAGTTTCAAACGCCCACACCGCTGCCCCCATCACCCACACCCACGCCCACGCCAACAACCCTGGCAACAGACACAGTGACACCTACACCCACACCGACGGCAACAGGGACGTTCTTGCCGACGGCAACGGCAACCCTGACGGCAACGCCACCGCCCACTGCTTCCGCAACGGCCACCTTGCTGCCTACAGCCACAGCGACGCTGCTGCCCTCGGCCACGGCGACATTGCCCCTGCCCACCGCAACAGAAACGGCCGTACCAACCCCCATTCCTACAGAGACGCCAACATTTACCCCTACCCCCACGACGGAAGCGACGGCCACAGTGGAGGCAGCGGCCACGCCGACAGAAACAGCAACGCCATAGGGTGGCGTTAGCAAGAGGTATTATGAAGATATTCAAACTGCTGCAAACATTAACAGAAACTGCCGGGCCATCCGGCTTCGAGCACGACATTGCCGACGTAGTTGCCGACCTTTGGCAGCCTTACGTAGACAGCGTGACGCGCGACCGGGTGGGCAACCTGATTGCCCTGAAGCAGGGTCAGGGGCCAGACCCACGCCCTCGTTTGCTGCTGGCCGCGCACATGGATGAAATTGCCCTGATGGTGAAGCAAATTGTGGCGCATCAGGGGAATGGCTTTCTGCGCGTGACCAATGTCGGTGGGGTGGATGTGCGCCATTTGTATGGACAGATGGTTGTGGTCCAGGGCAAGCGCAACCTGCCCGGCGTGTTGGGAAGTTTGCCCCCACACATGCTGCCAGAGGATCGGAAAGATCGGCCATTTAGCTATGAAGAGTTGGTGGTGGATGTTGGTTTGCCGCTGGCAGAGGTGGAAACGGCCGTTGCCGTCGGCGATTTTGTCAGTTTTCGCCAGCCACTGCGTAAATTGCAAGGGAAACAAGTGACCGGCAAGGCACTCGACAATCGTGCTTCATTGACGGCCGTTACCCTCTGCCTGGAATATTTACAAAACCGGTCACATACCTGGGACGTGGTGGCCGTGGCCACCTGCCAGGAGGAGACGCGCTTGCTGGGCGCTTATACCAGCGGCCATTCACAGCGCCCTGCGGCAGCCGTAGCCATTGACGTGACCTTCGGCAAAGGGAATGGGGCCAACGGCGAAAATGTATTTGAACTGGGCGATGGGCCGGTGTTGGACCTGGGGCCAAACGTGCATCCGGGCATGTTCCAGGCTTTGCAAGACGCCGCCGCCGCCCTGGAGATGAAGGTACATACCGGTACGCACAACCGCGCCAGCGGCACCGATGCGTTTGGCCTGCAAATTGCCCGCGACGGCATTCCTACCGGCTTGCTGTCCATCCCCCTGCGCAACATGCACACGATGGTCGAGGTGGTGGATACAGCCGATTTGGAACGCAGCGGCCGTTTACTCAGTGAATTCATCACCCGCCTCGATGATAAGTTCTTGTTAAAACTCACCGATGATATGATGGCGAAAGCGGAAATCAGTAAACAGTAGACCATCTTGACTGACCACTGCCCAAGTCCACCTCGGAGTTGCACATGAATGAACTGCTAAAAAACCTGACAGAAGCCGTTGGCGTTTCCGGCGATGAAAAAGAGATACGCCTGCTGATTCATGACCTGATTGCCGATTACGTTGATGAATGGCGCGTTGATGCCCTGGGGAATCTGCTGGCTACCAAAAAAGGGACTGGCGCTTCTGACCTGTGTGTGTTGGTTGATGCGCACATGGACGAAGTTGGCCTGATGATCACCGAAATCGGCAGCGATGGGACGCTCAAATTTGCCCCGGTGGGCGGCTTCAATCCCCCGGCGCTGTTGGGCAAGGTAGTGCAAGTTGGGCCGAAAAAGATCACCGGCGTTATTGGCGCCAAACCGATTCATCTGCTCAATGGGGTAGAAGGTGATCGCATCGTGCAAATTGACGCCATGCGCATTGACATTGGCGCCAAAAACAAGGAAGCGGTCAATGGCAAAATTAAAGCCGGCGACCGCGCCGCATTTGTTACCGAATATGAGGAGCTGGGCGCAACGGCATTGGGTAAGGCGTTCGACAATCGCGCCGGCTGCGCCGCTCTGATCGAACTGCTGCGCGCCAGACCCTACCCCTTTGATATTTGCGCCGCGTTTACGGTGCAGGAAGAGGTGGGCTTGCGCGGGGCGCAGGTAGCCGCGTACGCCGCCAAGCCAGATGTGGCCCTGGTCTTGGAATGCACCCCGGCTTACGATTTGCCCAATGAGGATGACGTCAGCCCCAATGTGGCGCTGGGCAAAGGGCCATCTATTTATGTGATGGACAGCGGCACGATTCAAGACCCACGCCTGGTCGCGCACATCACGCGCACGGCCGTTGCCCAGGGCATTCCTTACCAGATACGGCAGCCGGGCGGTGGCGGCACCAACACGGCCACCATTCAGCGCATGTTGGGCGGTATTCCGGCGGCAACCATTGCTGTGCCCGGTCGTTACGCCCACACGCCAACCATGATGATCAACCTGGATGATTATGCCAACGTCGTCAAGCTGGCGGACGCTGTTTTACGTCATTTGACGCCGGAATTGGTGATCCGTAATCGGTGATCCGTAATCGGTAATCGAAAATCGCAACAGAGGGAACGATGAACGACTTGATTAAAAAATTAGTAGAAGCATATGGCCCGTCCGGGTTTGAAGACCAGATGCGCGAGCTGATTCGCCCGGAGGTTGAGCCATACGTTGATGAGGTGCGGGTGGATGCGCTCGGTAATTTAATTGCGCTGAAACGGGGCGATGGTCAGGGCTTAAAAGTGATGATTGCCGCGCACATGGATGAAATCGGCTTGATGGTGACGCACGTGACCAAAGAGGGGTTTTTGCGCTTTACCAATATTGGCGGGGTACGGCCGCATGGCTTGTGGGGCAGCCGCGTGCAATTTGCCAATGGCGCGATCGGCGTCATCGGCAGCGACCGCCTGGATGATCGCCATAAAATTCACCCACTCAACAAACATTACATTGACGTAGGCGCGACCAGCCCCGATGACTGCCCGGTGGGGGTGGGGGATGCGGCCGGGTTTATGCAACCATTTATCGCCAATGGCAGCCTGCTTACCTCCAAAACAATGGATGACCGTATCGGCTGCGTCGTGGCGATTGAGACGTTGAAGCGGCTGCAAAATATCCCCCACGACGTCTACTTTGTCTTTAGCGTGCAAGAAGAGGTAGGCACGCGCGGCGCGCAGGCGGCGGCCAATGGCCTGGACCCAGACGTGGGCATTGCTCTAGACGTGACCATCACCGGCGACGTGCCAGAATGCGCGCCGATGTCGGTGAGCCTGGGCAAAGGGGCGGCCATCAAGGTGAAGGACAGCGGCATGATCGCCCACGCCGGGCTGGTGCGCCTGATGCGCCAGCGCGCCGAAGCAGCCAATATCCCGTTCCAGATGGAAGTGCTAGATGGTGGCTCCACCGATGCCCGCTCGATTCAAATTGCCAACGGGGGCGCGGCGGCCGGCTGCATTTCTATTCCCTGCCGCTACGTCCATTCACAAAGCGAAACCGTTCATGCCGGCGATGTGCAGGCGTGTATTGACTTGTTGGTCGAAATTTTGGCGAACCCGATTGCGTTGTAAGGCGGCGTGAGACAACTTCTATTTTCTGGCAAACACCTGGTCTATGCGCGATTGCCCCAGCAGGCGCGCGCCTATCCAGCAGAGGGTCAGGGTGGGGATGCCTTGCGTCAGGGGGATGATCGCTTCCAAGGCGGAGACGCCGCGCAGCGCTTTTAACCCCAACCGGTCCAGAATAATCCAGGCGAAGGGAGCGGCGAGAAAATCTAGCCCGAAGTCGAGCAGGTCAATCATGACGACGACGAGGAATGGAGTGTAGAGCAATGTTTCGCCAAAACCGGCATCGGCGGGCACGTGAATATGTTTGGCCTGCCGCCAGACGATGACCATGAGCAGCAGCGCCAGCAGCAGCGCAACCAACATACTGAGTCCGAGATAGAGAAGAAAGGTCTGGATGGTTTCGTTCATATGGTTTGTTCCTTACGTGGCGAGCACGCGGATGACAAAGATGATGAGGATGAGAATGCCACCGCCAAGTTGTACGGCCGTTGCCAATCCCCATCCCGCCAGCCCGCCCCAGCCCGCCTTTTTTGCCAGTTCCCAATCCCCATGTTTTTGATATTCCCCTAGCAGCAGCCCCAAAATATAGCCGGCGATGGTGCCGATGATAGGAATGGGGATGAGAAATGTGCCCAGCAGCGCGCCCAACGCGCCAAACAGCAGCGACCGCGCCGACGCGCCGCCCCCTTTGGCCCCCAGCAGGGGCAGCCAGAGATCGGCCGTGCCCGTTACCAGGGCAATCAGGCTGATGAGCAGGAAAATGCCAATCCCAAACGCGCTAAACCCCATGTGCCAGGCGTACACCAATACCCCCAGCCAGATGAGCAGCGTGCCCGGAATGATGGGAATCAGGGTGCCGATGATCCCCAGGATGATAAACGCAGTGATAACGCCAAACGTGATTGCTTCAAATAGTAAAGACACGGCCTGTCTCCTCAAAAGTAGGACAAACTGGCTCTTTGGGATTTCATGGGGTTTGGCGTGAAACGTGAGGCGTGAAACGTGATGTCTCTCTGGTCACGTTTCACGTTTCACGCTTCACAGATTGTCAACCTCCTGAATTCCTGAAGACCTGACAAACTTTCCAGTTTGTTCGTTTGCCTACTATACGGGTAATGGCGTTAAAAGGTGCTACAACGTGTGGTAAGCGTACAAGAATCGCTGGAAGACGCCGCGCAAATGGGCGCGATAGCCAATAACAGCCTCGAAGCGGGTTCCCAAGAGTTCCTGATCCGGCAGGCGATTGACCTTTTGCCAGGTATAGACGTTGGGCATTTCGGCAAACCAGGTGGCGAAGTGCGGGAACCAGGTTGTGAGCACGTAAAGGCAGCGGGCCGCAGCGATGGCCTGCCGCGTTACACGGGCGTTAAAGGCTGTGCCCAGGCGCGCGCGCATTGCCAGCATGTAGCTGTCTATGATCGTCTCCTCGTCAACCGGACGTTCGTGGCGGCTGCTCATGCGCCAGGGCAAGGTGGGGTCGTCAAGCAGGTCGAATTTTTCGCTGAAACAGACCAGATCCCACACGGCCGGGCCGGCGCAGGCGTGCTGCCAGTCGAGCAGGTAATACTCTTCAAAAAGAGTGGCGCGCCAATGCTCGTTGTGCAGATCGCCATGCAGGAGGGTGACGGGTAGTTGTCTGAGCTGATCGAGCATCGGCAGTGGATCGTCCAGTAAATCGGCTGCGGCTGCCAGATGGCTTTCGCCGAGAATGCCGGGCCAGCCGTTTAAGCTGCGCATCACGGCCAGGCCATTGGCTGCTTGCAAGAAGGTGGGAGCCATGCGTCCGGCGTGGTAAATGGCATGTTCGGAGAGGATGGCGCCGGGGCCTTCGCTGAGCAGCCGTTGGTGCGCTTCTTGTAAATCATCCCAGGTGTAATGGCGCTGCGTGGGGCGGAACAGATGGGGCAGCCAGGCATACTGCGCCAACGTGTCCGGCTGGTTCCAGGTGGGGGCGTGCAGGCTGGCGAGTTGTTGGATGATGTCTTGCACGTCGGCAGCCGTCCAGGTGGCGGGTGGGTGATGGTTGGGAACGTCGGCGAGGATGACCCAACTTTCACGGCCGTCTACATGCGTATACCAGCAGGTGGGGGCGCACGCATACAACGGCGCCGCGTCACGGTAGAAACACGCTTCGACGTCGTTGGTGCGTTTGCCAATGCAGGTGATTGGCTCAGGCAGCCCATCCAGCGTGAGCGTATAGCGCAAGAGGTGTGGCCGGTAGCGGTCGTCGCTTTCCGCGTGCAAGGGGGCGCTGGCAACGGCCGTTACCGTCACCTCATCTATCCCAAGCTGGCGGCGCAAAACGGCCGTCCACGCTTCTGGCTCTTTTTGCAACAATTGGGCCACAACACCTTGCAGTTTGCTCATAGCGGGCACATTGTAAAGCCTCCCCTTGCTGCTGGCAAGCAAGATGTCATGATCGGGTTGCTGCGCGCTGTCGCTCTGCTAATCTGATTGGCCTTGTAATCAGCGCCGAGACAGTATTTTGACACCATTTTGCCACCTTGTTGACACCAAAGCATTGATCCATTATGATAAAGATGCTTGGTTTGTTGAGAAGATAGTATCTTCTCAATATCTCGTGGAGGAGTGCGCATCCTCAGATGCGCATCTGAGGATGCGCACTCCTCTC
>JACSRF010000185.1 GCA_014879875.1 Anaerolinea sp. | reverse complement strand
GGGCGTGATGGCCCTGGCCGCCGTGGCCCTGGTCGCCGTCGGCTTTTTGCTGGCGCGGGGCAATCGCACGCCAGAGACGCCGACTGTGTTGGTGGCGCTGACGTCACCGGCGACGGCCGTTGGCGAAACGGTGATTGCCGAGATAGTGTTGGAGGAAGCGGTCGCAATACCCCTGACCACAGCCACTCCCCGCTCCACAACTACGCCCCGACCCCCAACGCCAACCCCACTGCCCTCTTTGCCGGGCATGACCTTCATTCCGGCGGGCAGTTTCGTCATGGGCAACAACAGTGGCAACGCGGACGAAGCGCCGGCGCACGAGGTGACGCTGGACGCTTATTTTATGGACACCACCGAAGTAACCAATGCGGCGTATGCGGCGTATGCGGCGTTTGTGGCGGCGACGGGGCAGGCCGCGCCGCCAGGTTGGCGGCAGCCGGACCCGTCGTTGTGGGAAGTGACCGCCGGTGAACCGTATATCGTGGGCGGGCCACACGACCATTTTGTTTATGATGGACAGGATGTGCAGGCAGCGACGGGCGCGTTGACGATGACGGTGGATGCGGACGCGAATAAAGGGTTGATTGTGGCGACGTTTAACGGCCGTCTTCAACCCACCGGCAACGGCGATGAGGTGTATGAAGGGGAGTTCCGCATTGAGCAAGATTTCTTCTTTGACGGGCCGCCATTCCCTGCTTTCAAAGAGGGTGGGTTGGGGGATTTTGTGCATATGCACGGCCTCAGCGGGCAGGAGATTTCGCTGTACCCGGAACTGACCGCCTATATTGGCACGTGGGGGTTGGCCGACCTGTATCTGAACGATGCGCTGCTTTTTGGCGCGTTGGGCATTCACGTCATGTACAGCGACGGCGTGCGCGAAGATGGCACGCATCGCATTCGCCGCGCCGATGGCACGTGTTGTTTCTCTGGCGCGGCCCCTGGCGATAGTTTTGTTGACCCGGAGGAGCAGGAAATCTCCATCTGGTTGTTCGCCGGGACGAATTACGCCGAGGCGCAAGATTTTTGGGTCAACGTTTACTACAACCAGGTTGAGGTAGTCGCTGCCCCAGAATACACCGGTGCGCCCATTTTTGGGGAAGGGTTGGCCGATTATCCGGTGACGCAGGTGACATGGGAAGATGCGGCGGCTTACTGCGCCTGGCGCGGCGCGCGGCTGCCCAGTGAAGCGGAATGGGAGTATGCGGCGCGGGGAGACAGCGGGCAGCTTTACCCCTGGGGCAATGAAAAGGGGGGCGTGCAGGCGAATATTGACAATCGGCTCAGCGGCCCGGCCCCGGTGGGCAGTTTTGCGGATGCGGCGTCCCCGTTTGGGCTGCAAGATATGGCAGGGAATGTGTGGGAGTGGACGGCCGATTGGTACCGCGCCACCTATTACCGACGGTCGCCGGCGGCGAACCCGGCCGGGCCAATTACGGGCATGGAGCGGGTGCTGCGCGGTGGCGGCTTCCGTATCCTCGACTTTTTAGGCCAGGATGAAGCGCGCGCCACCCATCGCCGCGCCCTGCGACCTGACCAGGCGGCGGATGATGTTGGTTTTCGCTGCGCGGCGGATGTGGGATCGTGAGCCGTAAGCCGTGAACCGTGAGCCGTGAGCCGTGAACCGTGAACCGTGAGCCGTGAACCGTGAATCGTGAGCCGTGAGCCGTGAATCGTGAGCCGTGAATCGTGAGCCGTGAATCGTGAGCCGTGAATCGTGAGCCGTGAGCCGTGAATGTCTGGCGCTGCACCGGTCAACATGGTGTTCTAATTCTGCTTTTTGAACCATATGTTTACGCAAGGATTCTTATTTGGTCTGGCAATTGCCGCCCCGGTGGGGCCAATCGGGTTACTGTGTATTCAACGCAGCCTGAATCACGGCCGTTTCGCCGGCTTTATCTCCGGTTTAGGTGCAGCCACAGCCGATGCTCTTTACGGCAGCATGGCCGCTTTTGGCCTTAGCATGGTTACAGGTTTCCTGCTGGCGCAGCAGGAATGGTTGCAACTGGGGGGTGGTTTGTTCATCGTCTACTTGGGGCTGCGGACGCTGTTGGCACAGCGGACGTTGCTATCACAGCGGGACGCACAACTGGACGGACAAACAAAACTGGCGGGAATGTATACGTCTACACTGTTGCTGACTTTGTCGAACCCGGTGACGATTTTGTCGTTTACGGCCGTGTTTGCCGGTTTTGGCTTAGGGAGTGGGGCGCAGAGTCCGGGCGGGGCTGCTGCCCTCGTGCTGGGCGTCTTCACCGGCTCGGCGCTGTGGTGGTTCACTCTCAGCGCTCTGGTTGGGCTGCTGCGCGGCCGTTTGCAAACGCCAGCCCTGCGCCTGATCAATCGCACCGCCGGCGTCATGCTGCTTCTATTTGGCATGGCGCTGCTTTGGCGCTATTTTCAACACTAAGTAACTGTCCGTTTTTAACTTAGCGGTTTTGCATGTATACACACTTGTATGGCTATGAAAACTGCT
>JACSRF010000557.1 GCA_014879875.1 Anaerolinea sp. | reverse complement strand
AACGTCACCTTGTATTACGACTCCAACTTTAACTATTTGCCGGAATTAAATGAAGGCATTAGGGACGTTGCCGTCGCCTTGTACGATAATGCCAGCGGTAGTTTGATCGCCTTTGGCTCAACCAATGAGGCTGGCATGGTTAGTTTTACGTCCATTACCGCGGCCGGCGCCGTCCGTGTGGTCGTCCCGTTCTTAAATTACAGCCAGGTGGTGCTTGGTGGGAGTTCCAATATTTTGGTGCGCGTTGCCCCACAACCATTACCGATTGGCATTCCATAACGGCCGTCTGCCCTAACTGCCAGGCGCATTCAATCAGGAAAGGGAACTTCATGTCTACTGACGAACAGCAAGCGCAAACTCCCCTTCGCCGCTTCTTAGACAAGCGGGGTTTCGCTCTCATAATCGGGTTGGCGATTGTCGCCCTCATTCTGATGTGTATCATTGGGATTTTGCTGCTGCAAACCCTCAACCAAACTGATGGTACCGACGAGCGCAGTGGTGGCGGTACGCCGACCCCGTTCGCGATTGGGACAGATGCCGGCGGCGTCCTCGAACAATCCCTGGTTGTTGGCGTCAGTGACTCCACCACCGTCTCCGTGACCTTAGATTCCCCGGTTTCCCTGAGCATTGGCGAACGCTCATTCACCGTACAGACACAACTGTTGGGCGCCGATGGCATCTGGTCTACGTCTGGCGTTGGTGAAGGGACGGCCGTTTGGGTCTATGGTTCCATCATCAACTACGTCCTCGGCGTAGCCGATTCGGACAACAACCGCGCCTTGCTGGAGCAGATGGTTCCCGGCGACGAAATTGTCCTCACCATGCGCGGCGGCGGCAAACACACCTTCATCTTCGACCGCCGTCAGGTCATCCCGGCCAGTAACCGCGACGTTTTCGCCCAAACGTCTCCGGGCCTGACAGTGGCCCTGCTGCAAAGCAACAGCGATGAAAGATTAGTGGTGCATGGCGCCTACGTCGTGCCAGAAACGACCGCCAGTGGCGGCGGCGTCAACATCTTTGAATTGGGAGAAACGGCGCGCCTGGGTGACATCCAGGTCACCGTGACCGGCGCCATTTATTTGCCAGATCGCCCAGAAATTCCACCTGGTTTCGCCTTTTTTCTGGTAGATTACCAGGTGGAAAATATTGGTCTGGTGGCTTTAGACAGCAGTCGCCTCAGACTATCTCTGCTTGACCAACTGGGCAATCAGTATGCCCTCAGCCCGGTTGCCAGCCAGTTAGGCAACCGCCCCCCGCTCACCGGGTTTCTCAATATCAACCAGAGCGTCAATGCCACCATTGGCTTTCAGATACCCTTAGGACTGTCCAGCCCAACGTTAAATTTTGTGGTCAGTGACACAAGTGAATCCGGGCAGGTGATCGTCAATCTACCTTTTCCCGGCGGCGCACAGGCCGCGCAGGGCACATCTGTTACCATCCAAAACGTACAGGTGTCCGACGACCGCACCAGCCTGGTCGTGACCGGCCAGATTACAAACCTGAGCAGTCAGGCTGTGGTGGTCTCCGAAAAGGACATCCGCCTGACGACCAATGATGGCGCATCTTACTTGCTGCTATCCATCAACCCCCAATTCCCATGGACAATCAGCGCCAGCCAGGCATTGACGTTTGTGCTGACATACCAACGGCCGTTAACCGCAGATACGGCCGTCTTCACCGTTCTTAATCAACCCTTCCAACTCAGCGGCTTGCGTTAAAACAGGAAGTCCCCACTGTTGTTTGTGACCAATATAATTAACACGCCGTGGTCGGCCCCCTGATCGCGCCGCTGTGAATGTAGCGCTTCTTCATCGGCTACAGCCATTACCCTTCCCCCGACACGGCGGCGCCTATGATTTGCAGGATCAGTTCGCGCCGTCTGGCGCGGTTGTCAAAGTCCACGTAGACAATCTGCTGCCAGGTTCCCAGAGTGAGCCGCTGTGCCACAAACGGGACAGTCAGCGACGCTCCCAGCAGGGCGGCGCGGGCATGGCTGTGCCCATTGCCGTCTCCCCAACGGGCGTTGTGGGCATAGGGGCGATTGGGGGCGACGATTTCATCAAAGAGGCGCTGCAAATCTTGCACGCAGCCGGGTTCAAATTCCAGGGTGGTGACGGCGCTGGTGGATGAGGGGCAAAAGATGATGACAATGCCGCTGTGTAGGCCAGATTGGGTGACGGCGCGGGCAACGGCCATTGTGATGTCGTGGATGTCGGCATGACCGGACGTTTGCAGTTGCAGGGTATCGGTTTGTACATTCATGCGCTTATTGTACCGCACCATGGCGATGGGGGCAGTCAGTTTCCAACCGTCGGCGACAGGCATAAAATGGGAGTATGCAATCGCCCTAAGCCATTGAGCGAGAAAGTTATATTTTTACGGATACTTTGTTACTATAGAATGGTTTTCTATAGATGTTAAGAAAAGATTTGGGGTTTTCTCATAGCTTGTCAGGGGCAAGCCAATCGTAAATCGCAAATCGTTAATCGTA
>JACSRF010000511.1 GCA_014879875.1 Anaerolinea sp. | reverse complement strand
CACAGGGTAGATTATTTGATTAGGTAGGCAATAGCGCACCTTCTAGGTGCATTGATTCAAGCCACCCCCTTAGGGGGTGGTCATTGACTGCGTTGGCGCAAAGATGTAGTGTAACCGTCCCGTTCCTATGACATCTGATAACTTTTCAGAGTAACTACCACAA
The DNA here is from genome assembly GCA_014879875.1 of Anaerolinea sp. Lineage (GTDB taxonomy): Bacteria > Chloroflexota > Anaerolineae > Promineifilales > Promineifilaceae > JACSRF01. Next base: position 13,701 of record JACSRF010000511.1, on the reverse strand, counting down.
ATTTATACAAGGATATAACTTATGGGCGAAGCAAAAGTTCCTGTTCAGATGCGTTTTGGGTGGCAGCGGGTTTTTGCGCGCGTGCCACTGTGGGCGTGGTTGGCGTTTGCTGGCCTGGGTGGGGGTATCATCGGCTTAGGGGGTTTTACGTTTGCTTATGCGGAAGGAGCTTCCTATTTCTCGAATGATCCTCAGGCTTGTGTAAATTGCCACATCATGCAAGAAGTATTTGATGGTTGGAATCACGGCAGCCATAAGGCGGTCGCCGTTTGTAATGATTGCCACACGCCGCATACGTTCCCTGCTAAATATGTGATCAAGGGTATTAATGGTTGGAATCATAGTGTGGCTTTTACCACCGGTAATTTTCCTGAACCGATCCGTATTACTGACCTGAACCGGGAAGTGGCGCAGGAGAATTGTCTGTATTGCCATGGCGATCTGGTTGTGGCGATCAGCCATAAAGCGAGTGATGATCCCACGGATTGCCTGGCGTGTCATGCGGGTGTGGGGCATGGTCGGTAAACGGTGATCGGTAAGATGAAATGCGGACAAACTGGAAAGTTTGTCCTACTTTATATGAGGAGATGATTGAGTATGACAACCCCAACTAAACCCAACGGCCGTTCATTGACGTTAATTGGCGCTGCTTTTGTACTGGGTCTGGTGGTTATGGCCGGGTTAGCGGCGCTGCTGACCAATATCCAACAACGCAAAGCGGAAACGGTCGAATACCCTTTGCGCGTCGTGAATATTGACCCTGACGAACTGGACCCGGCCGTGTGGGGACAAAATTTCCCCCGCCAATATGACGCCTTTTTGCGTACCGAGGATGACACCATCAGCACGCCGTATGGCGGCTCTATCCCTTACAGCAAATTGGAAAAATACCCGGCGATGGTGCGCATCTGGGCCGGTTATGCGTTTAGCAAAGATCATAATGAAGAACGCGGCCATTTTTACACCACCATTGACCAGAAAAATACGTTGCGCGTGCAGATTGTAGACCAGCCGGGCGCTTGTATTAATTGCCATGCGGCCGAAGCGCCGCAGCTTATTGCCGAGATGGGCTGGGAGCAGTTTAACAGCACGCCTTATAACGACCTGAAAGACAAACTGCACGTTGGCTCCTCGTGCGCTGACTGCCACGATCCGGTGACGATGGCTTTGCGCATCACGCGCCCGGCATTGGTCAATGCGCTGGATGCGCAAGGCATTGATTGGACGCAGGCCAGCCGCCAGGAAATGCGCACCTACGTTTGCGCGCAGTGCCACGTTGAATATTATTTCCTGGGTGACGATAAAGTGCTGACTTTCCCGTGGAGCCAGGGGTACAACATTGATGACATCGCCAATCATTATGACCAGTATGGCTTTAAGGATTGGACACACGCCGAGACGAATGCGCCGATGATCAAAATTCAGCATCCGGAGTTTGAATTGTGGAACACTGGGTTACACGCGCAGTCGGGCGTCTCGTGTGCGGACTGCCACATGCCTTACGTGCGCGAGGGGGCGGTGAAGATTTCTGACCACCACCTGCGCAGCCCCTTGACCAATGTCAACCAGGCGTGCCAGACGTGCCACAAGCAGGATGAGGCGCTGCTGACGGAGCGGATCTTGACCATCCAAAACCGCACGGCGCAACTGCTGCGCCTGTCGGAGGATGCGATCATTGACGCTATTGATGCCATTGTCGCCGCCCAAGAAGCGGGCGCGACGGATGAGCAGTTGGAAGAGGCGCGTTATTTGCATCGTCAGGCCTCGCTGCGTTGGGACTTTATCTCTTCGGAGAACAGTACCGGTTTCCATAGTCCACAGGAGGCGGCGCGGGTGTTGGCGTTGTCTATTGATTATGCGCGGCAGGCGCAGTTAGCGGCAGAGCGGGTGACGGCGAGTATGGTTAGTACGCCGGTTGGCAATTAGTACGGTGATCGGCAAGCAGTAACCAGTAAGCGGTAAAGAAGGGGCGTTTTGCAAAACGCCCCTTCTTTATTTGAAGTGGTTACAAGTGAATGATGGGTATTTTAGGACAACGGCTCAATGGTTCCAGGCCGGCGCTGGTGACGTGGCACAATTCCTCGATGCGCACGCCGCCCCAGCCAGGGATATACACGCCTGGTTCAACGGTGACGGTCATACCGCTGACCACTGGTTTTTCTTCGCGTAATGGGGAAAGGAATGGCGCTTCGTGAATGTCCAGGCCGACGCCATGCCCCAGTCCGTGCCCGAAATGGTCGCCATGCCCGGCAGTGGTGATGACGTCGCGCGCCAGGGCATCTATTGTCAGGGTGGTCATACCAGGTTTGGCGTGGGTGAGTACGGCCGTTTGCGCCGCCAGCGCCAGGTTGTAAACTGCCCAGAACTGCGCGTCCGGTTCGCTGCCCAGGTGAAACGTGCGCGTCATGTCGCTTTTGTAGCCGTGCAACTGTGCCCCCATGTCCACAATGATGGCGTCGCCTCTTTGCAGCACGCGCTCGCCGGGGTGATGGTGGGGCAGGGCGCTGTTGGGGCCGGAAGCGACGATAACGGTGAAGGCCATTTCGTCTGCACCCAACTCGCGCATTGTTTTTTCTAACGTCCAGGCCAGTTCTTTTTCCGTCATGCCTGGGCGCGCCAGGTTATTGACTTGCGCCATGGCCTGGTCAGTTATGGCGGCGGCGGCGGCAATGGCTTCGATTTCGGCCGCTGATTTAATCTGGCGCAGTGGTTCTACCGTTTCTGCAAGGGGGATTAAGTTGATCGGCGTCGCCGCTTGCAGCCGGTCGAACTCCGTCAGGGTGACGTGATTGGCTTCAATGCCAATGTTGGCAGCAGATATGGCGGCAAAGAACGCTTCATCATCTTCGGCGCGCCTTTGATGTTTGAACAGGGTGAAATCTGGCGCCTGCGCAGTGGCCTGCTCCCAATAGCGAAAATCGGTGGCCAACAAGGCGTTGTTTGGGGTGATGAGCAGACTGGCATTGGAGCCTGTGAACCCACTCAACCAGCGCCGGTTGCTGGGGCTGCTTATCAGCACACCATCTACCTGCCAGGTGGTGAATTGTTGGCGCACGGCCGTTAGGCGTTGTTGATAAATTGTGTTGTGTGTCATGTGGCTTGCCTCGTTTTACGGATATTGCGTATCCAGAGGTCAATACGCAATACATACTACGTCATATCAAGAAATCGCCTCCACTTCGGCCGTCAAGATGCTGCGCAAAATGGCGACCATGGTGGCGTAGGTGGGGTCCATGCCGAAATAGGACAGATTTTGCGCGCCGAGATTGGTCCCTTTGCTGAAAGGGGTATCTGAGGCGTAGTGCAAAATGCCGATGGGGAAGGGTGATTGATGCAGATTGACCAGTTCATCGTAAGGGTGACGGGCGGGGCGCACCATTTCGTAGATGCCGCTGAGATAGGGGCCGGCTTCCATTTCCATGTCGGTGTACCCTTCCTGGTAGAAGACAGACATGTACCCCTCGTTTTGCAAAAAAGTGCCGGGCACGGTGATCGCTTTTTGGTTGTCCATGACCGTGCCGTAGACGAGCCAGGGAGCTACGTCGTCTGCTTTGAAGCAGTTGTTGAAGAGGTAGGTGTTCAGGGAGTGTTCGTCGTGGATGACGTTGGGGATCATGACGTCCCCGATACGGCCGTTTAACGTCGCCGCCTTGCCCATGATGTAAATGCCGCGCACTTCAGCGATGTTGCGCGCAATTTCCGTCAACACCTGGTAAGCGGCCATGCCCAGCGGGTAATCTATGTTCAGGATGAGGGCGTTGCTGCGCGACAGTTTCTCGCTGCCGGGGACTTGTAAACGGCCGTCTATGCCGTGCGCATTTAACCGGTTAATGGCAATCACCTGCATCTCAATGTCAAAGGCATGGGAGCTGGGAATGCGCGTGATGCCCACGCTGCGCTCATGCGCCAGCCGCGCCTGCACCGAAGCGGGATGCGCCGCTTCATATTTTTTCAGGGTGTAATAGAGAAAATTTTCGTGGCTGCTGGGCACATTTTGCGCCAGAATGTCCCGATATTCCTGGCGCAGCAAATCAGACCCCCGCGCATGGATGAATGTCTCTAAGTCCGCTTTAATTTGCAGCGCATAGCCGCTGAGTAAGTTAGCGAGCGTATGCGTGTTGCTGGAAACAAAGTAAATGGGGCGTTCATCGAAGGCGATGTCGGGGGCGCGGTGTTCGATGTTGCGCCACCAACGGCGCGTGGCGCGCTTATAATCCGCCAATGATCCCGCCAGCGAACGGACGGCCAGTTCATGTTTGTTTTGCGCAATGGCGAGCAGACGGGCGGCCGTTTTTTCTTGCCAGATACTCACCAATCGCCGCAAATCTTTGGTCGCCATATCCGCCAGCCGCGCCAATTCCTTCAACGCTTCCTTTTCGGGGATGGCGTCAGCGGCATCCATCTTTTGCAACTGGGCGATTACCTGGGGCGTGTTAAGGCGATTGTATAGTTTGCGTCGTTCAATTTGGTAGGTGGTGAGAATGGGAATCAGGTCATCAATGTCGGAGCGGCTGGCGATGTACACGGCCAACGTCTTTTTGCCATCGAAGAAGCTGCGGCGACGACGACCGGGGGCGCTGACCTGCTGCCAGGATTCGACGTTGCTGTAGCCATGCTGCGCGAAGACCCATTCAGACTGCCCCATCACCACCAGGCGCGTCTGCTCAATGCAAGGCGGCAGGCGCAAGATGGTATAAATGAAGGCGGCAATGTCAATTTTTGCTCTGTCGGCGTGGACGTGCAGGGCGGAATTGATGCGTTTATGCGCCTCAATCAGCGTTTTGATTTGCACCTCGCGGGTGCTGCGCAGCAGCGAATAGTACGTGCGTAAATAGAGTTTGATTTCTTCGTTGCCCGAAGTGGGCACGGTGCGAATCATAGTTGGTTCCTTTGCTGTAATCCGTAATTCGTAATCCGTAATTCGTTATCCGTAATCCGTTATCCGTGTTCCGTTCACGGCTCACGGCTCACGGCTCACGGTTCACGGCTCAACGTCAATACGGCCGTCTCCCGCCACCACCTCGCCAATGATAACGGCCGTGTCACACCCTTGCTGCATCGTCGCTGCCTGCTCCGGGGCTACCGCCACCAACAAGCCGCCCGACGTTTCCGGCGTCCACAGCGTATCTTGCACCAATTCGCTGACATCTGGAGCAAAGGTGACGTGTTCGGCGAAAAAGAGCATGTTGTTGCCCTTGCCACCGGGGAACGCCCCCTTTTCGCCATAGGTAAAGACGCCGGGCAGCCAGGGCAGTTTGTGGACGAAAAAGCGGAAGTCAACGCCGGCCTGCGAAGCCATTTCGCGGGCGTGCCCCAAGAGGCCAAAACCGGTGATGTCCGTCATGCCGTGCGCCTGGGCGGCCTGCGCGGCGGCGGCGGCTTGCCTGTTGAGCGTTTTCATGCTGGCAACGGCCGCAGCCACATCCTCATCAGCGGCGATCTCCCGTTTCAAGGCGGTCGTCACCACACCTGTTCCCAGCGGCTTGGTCAGCAGCAGCACGTCGCCTGGACGCGCGCCACCTTTGATTTTCACCGCATCTGGGTGAATGAGGCCGGTGACGGCCAGCCCATACTTTGGCTCCTTGTCGTTGACGCTGTGCCCGCCGACGACGACGCCGCCCGCTTCGGCCACTTTTTCCGCGCCCCCGCGCAGCACCTCTTGCAAGATGTTGCTCTCGTGAATCAGATTGTCAGGAAAGGCTACCAGATTGATGGCAATCAACACCTGCCCGCCCATGGCGTAGATGTCGGACATGGCATTGGCGGCGGCAATGGCGCCAAAGTCGTAGGCGTCATCTACCACCGGCGGGAAGAAGTCGGTGGTGCTGATGATCGCTTGTTCGTCGTTCAGTTTGTAAACGGCCGCATCATCCGCCGCCGCCAGGCCGACCAGTAAATTCGGAAAGGCGGCGGGGTTGAACAGCGCCCGCAGCGGTTGTAAGACCTGAGCTAAGTCCGCCGGACTTAGTTTGGACGCTCAACCGGCGCACGAGGCCAGGGATGTCAGCCGGATTTGTTTCCCCGTGGTCATAGAGCCTCCTTTTCAATAGATAATCGGTTAACAAATGGTTAGATAATTGCCACGAGAAGTATACCGGATGCCTACAACCTGGCAATTGGCGGGCGTGGTGATTGACGCCTGATCCGGGCAAAACTATAATCAGCAGATGTGGGCGACTTTTCATTTTGTTGACGGCCGTTGGGCAAAAAAACGCAGCAAAGGTGACGACTGCCCGGTTTCCTATGAAAAAACACATTACACGCTTTGAAACGTTGGCGCGACGCCTGATCGAAGGCTCCTTTACACGCCTGTTTAGCGAGCAGTTAGAGACGGCTGAGGTGGCGGCGCGCCTGGCGCGCGCCATTGAAGAACACAAAATTGACGGCCGAGCGCCAGATACCTATCACATTTACCTTTTCCCGGCCGATCATGAAGCGATTTTGCAAGGATCGCCGCGTCTGGCGCAGGAGTTGGCTGCCTATGCGCGGCAGTTGGCGCAGCAGGCAGGGTTGCAGTTGGCTGAGTATCCGTTGGTGCAGGTGACGGCCGATGCCGCGTTAGCGCGGCGGCAGGTGCGGGTGACGGCCGCGCACACGACGGTCATTGATGAATCTACGCAAATTTACACCCAGGAACCGCTGGTAGACAAGGCGCAAGCGGCGCTGCTGCAACTAGACGCCTTCCTGATTGTGGATGGTAAAAAGCATATTCCCCTGGCGCGCCCGATTACCAGCCTGGGACGACGCACGGACAATGACATTGTGCTCGATTCGGCCGCTGTTAGCCGTCTTCATGCACAAATTCGCTGGCGTTACGGCCGTTTCATCCTTTACGATCTCGCCAACAAGGGCAGCACCCTGGTAAACAGCGCGCCGGTTACGGAATGCGCCCTGCAAGCCGGGGATGTGATTGCCCTCAGTGATGTGCTGCTCATTTATGGCGAAGGGCGTGACAAACCTCAACGGCCGTTGACGGCCGTTGACGACGTAGAGAACACAGCCTTGATGCCGCCAAAGTAGTGTGATAGGGCGGTCGGGCGCTCACAACGCCCTACCGCCCTATCGCCCTATCGCCCTACCCTATGACACTCGACATCGTTTTATTCGTGTTTCGCCTGTTCAGCGCTCTGCTGCTGTTAACCTTTTTGGGGGTCATTGCCTGGCTGATCTACCAGGATTTGCGCATGACGGCGCAAGCGTTGGCGCGGCAGGCGCAGGTGCAGGGATATTTGCTGGTTATTGCCAGCGACAGTGAGACGCCAGCGGTGGGTGCGCGCCTGCCCCTGCTGCCCGTGACCAGCCTGGGTCGTTCGCCGCGTAATACGATTGTACTGAATAATGAGTACGCTTCCAGCGAACATGCGCTGCTGACCTGGCGCGGCGACCGGTGGTGGCTGGAAGATTTGGCCAGCCGTAATGGGACGTTGTTGAATGAGGCGGCGTTGGCGGAAACGGCCGTTCTCAGCCCCGGCGACATCATCTCCATTGGCGGCATCCAATTCAAACTGGAAGTTTAGGCGCTAACAGTGCCAAGATCGACAAAAAATTGTCGATAAACGGATTAGCGTTTCTGGGCGACAAGCTGTTCGGTCATTTTGTGCAAACGGCCGTCCCTGACCACCTCGCGCGTTCCCGACCACACAATCTGCCAATCGGCAAACGCCTGCGCCAACTCTCCTGGTTCCAGATAATACGCCTCTGCTGGCTGCCCAGGCACGCGCGCGAAAGTCTCGAAGATGAGCCAGCCGCCCGGTTTGAGCGCCTGCCGGTAGGCGGGAAAGGTGGCCCGCTCCAGGAAGCGGAAATTGATGATGACGTCGAAACTGTGTGGTGGGAACCAGGGGGCGCTGAGGTCGTAAACGGCCGTCTCCACCCCCAGTTCATGCGCCGCCGCCTGCTGTCGCGCCAGCCGCAGCGCCACCTCGGAGATGTCCAGCGCTGCTACGCGCAGCCCGTGCCCCGCCAGCGCCAGGCTGTTGATGCCCACGCCGGCGGCCGCGTCCAGCGCCAACCCTTGCCCGGGCAGCAGGTGCAAATAGGTGGTTAGCAGCGCATTCGGTTTGCTGTACAGCCAATTCGCGCCATCTTCGGCGTAACGGCCGTTCCATTTCAGAGCGTCAGGATGGTTCATAGGGATTGACGATTGACGATTGACGATTAACGATTAACGATTGACGATTGACGATTGTGGATGTATCGTAAATCGTCAATCAAAAATCGTCAATCAAACGAGGTGAACGCATGAATTTAGGATTACAAGGGAAAGTGGCGCTGGTGGTTGCCGCCAGTAAAGGGTTAGGATTTGCCGCCGCGCGGCAGTTGGCGCGCGAAGGGGCCAGGGTCGCCATTTGCAGCCGGTCGTCGGAGCGGGTGGAGGCGGCCGTGGCGCGAATTAAGGAGGATGTGGGTGCAGGGACGGCCGTTGTCGGATTCGTCACCGATGTCACTGATGCAGCGCAGCTCGAGCAGCTCGTCGCCGCTGTCGTCGCCCACTTTGGCGGGCTGGACATCCTCATCACCAACGCTGGCGGACCTCCTGGCGGCAGCTTCGACAGCACCGACATCGCCGCCTGGGGCAAAGCGTTCGACCTGACGTTAATGAGCGTGGCGCATCTGGTGAAAGCGGCGCTGCCTCACTTGCGCCAGAGCGACGCCGCCAGCATCCTCACCGTCACCAGCATCTCCGTGAAGCAACCAATCGCCGGCCTGCTCCTTTCTAACGTGCTGCGCCCTGGCGTTGTTGGCCTGACCAAAGCGTTGTCCCAGGAATTGGGGCCGCAGAACATCCGCGTTAACTCTATTTTGCCCGGCTGGACGGCCACTGAGCGCGTTGGCGAGATTCTCGATTACCGCGCCAACGTCAACCAGACGAGTACGGCCGTTGAAGCGGCTAAAATTACGGCCACCATCCCCATAGGGCGCATGGGCCGGCCGGAAGAGTTCGGCAATGTGGTCGCCTTTTTAGTCTCGCCGGCCGCCAGCTACGTCAATGGCGTCATGCTGCATGTAGACGGGGGCAGTTACGCCGGGTTGTTGTAAAGCCTGTGTAGAACGATTTTCCCAAATCGTTCGTAACTATTCGGGTGTTGTTTGGAACACGGAGATGTAGGGCAATTTGTCAAATTGCCCTACACTGTGTAACTGAGCAAGTTACACCTTCTGCTGATATACTTCCGGTTTCAATTCCGCAATGTAGGGCAGCGTGCGGTGTTTGTCGGCATAGTCCAGGCCATACCCAACCACCCACACGTCAGGGATGTTAAACCCCAGGTAATGCACGGGCACTTCGAGGTTGTCGCGCTCTTTGCGCACGAAGGTGCAGGTACGTAAGGAGGCGGGACCACGGCTGGCAAGCGTTTTGTAGAGGTAGCTGAGGGTTTGCCCGGAATCCACAATATCCTCAACGATGATCACGTGTTTGCCTTCGATGGGTTCGCGCACGTCCATCACCAGGCGCACTTCGCCAGACCGTGCGCCTTTGCCATAGCTAGACACGGCCATGAAGTCTACGGTGTGAGGCAAGGTGATGCGCCGCGCCAGGTCCGCCAGAAAAATAAACGCGCCCTTGAGAATACCGACCAGATATAGATGATCATCTGGCGCATAGGCGCTGCTGATCGCGGCAGCCAATTCGTTGACGCGCGCCTGAATGTCTGCTTCGGACAATAAAATGCGCGCCAGTTCTGGATGTAATGTTGACATATTGCAGTTCCTTCAAAAATGTAACGCAATTTGCAACACAGCCTTTGGTAAAGGGTGTTGCGGATTTTTGTTCGTGTGCATCTTAAACGAATTGTGATGGATTGGCAATTGAGTATGGCGACGGGCCAGTTACCAATGGCTTATTATGTCCTGGTAGGAAATGGGTTAGAATGGAAGACACGCCAACTTTGCAAAAATGGAGAATTTGCCATGCGTCAACGATTGCGCGATCTGGGAATTGTCATCGGCCGTTTCCCCACCGGCGCTCATAATGCCATTACCGACGTCCCCGGCGTCCTCGTCGGCCACGAAACCTTGATTTACGACAAACCCCGTGTCGCCCGTACCGGAGTGACGATGATTGTGCCCCGCGCCGATGCTATCTGGCGTGATTACGCCTTTGCCGGCTACCATGCTTTCAATGGCAATGGCGAGATGACCGGGCTGGCCTGGTTAGAAGAATCCGGCATGTTGGGGTCGGCCATTGGCCTGACCAACACCTTCCAGGTGGGTGTAGTGCGCGACACGCTGGTGCGCTACGTGATCGAGCAGGGACACACGGACGGGTTCTGGCTGCCGGTGGTGGCGGAGACGTATGACGGCTGGCTGAATGACATTAACGCCTTTCACCTGACGCGCCAGGCGGCGTACAAGGCATTGACCGATGCCCACGATGGGCCGGTGCATGAGGGAAATGTGGGCGGCGGCACGGGGATGATTTGCCATGATTTCAAGGGGGGTATTGGCACGGCGTCGCGGGTGCTGCAAAATGAGGCGGAATCGTATACAGTGGGCGTGTTGGTGCAGGCCAATTATGGGGATCGCCATTTGCTGCACATTGATGGCGTGCCGGTGGGGCGTATTTTAGGGCCGGAACACACGCCTATCCCTGGCTGGCGCGGCCAGGATCGCTCTGGCTCGATCATCGTCATCATCGCCACCGATGCGCCGCTGCTGCCGGTGCAGTGCCGCCGCCTGGCGCAGCGGGCGACGATTGGGTTGGCGCGCGTGGGGGGCGTGGGACACAATGGCAGTGGGGATATTTTCCTGGCGTTTGCCACCGGCAATCATTTACCGGCGAAGACGGGATTGGTACGTGACTTGCAAATGATTCCGCATAAGCGGCTGGACCCTTTTTTTGAAGCAGTGGCCGAAGCGGTGGAAGAGGCGATTTTGAATGCGTTGACGGCCGCCGAGACCATGGTCGGCCGTGATGGGCATGTGGCTTATGCGCTGCCATTGGATGACCTGGCGAATATCGTCGGCGATTATCGTCGCTTTGATAAGAATGAGGAACTGGCTTATGAACCGGGACGGAAACGACGCTAGAGATAAATGGTTTGCGGATCGTTCACTTCCTTATTACGCCGGTTTTTTCCTGCTGGGGGCGCTGCTGCTGAGCGTGTTATCTATCTGGCAAAAAAGATTGTTGGGCGCGTCGGTAACAGATCCGAAAGGATTCATTGTGCCGATATTGTTTGGTGGCGGCAGTGGTGTGTTGTTGGGGCTGTGGCGACGCAGTATCCATGTGATGTACCAACGGGCGCGCCAAAACGATTTCTTGTATCGCGCCCTGGTGGAGCAGGCGGCCGATGGCATTTTTATCGCCGATGCGCAGGGGAATTATATCGAGGTGAACAACCAGGGATGCGCCATGTTGGGGTACACCCGCGCCGAATTACTGCAAATGAACCTGCGCGATCTGTTGTCGCCGGATGAACTGGCCGACGTCCCGCTGCGTTTGGACAACCTGTACGCCGGAAAAACGGTATTGATACAACGTCGCCTGATTTGCAAGGATGGATCGCTGCTGCTGGTGGAGATTAATGCCAAACAGTTGCCAGACGGCCGTATCCAGGGCATTGTCCGCGACATCAGCGAACGGGAAAAGGCGTTTGCTTCTTTGCGCGAGAGCCAGGAACGGCTGGCGTTGGTGGTGCAGGGGGCCAACGTGGGGCTGTGGGATTGGATTGTCCCCACCGGAGAATTGGTCTTGAATGAACAGTGGGCGTTGATGTTGGACTACACCCCGCAGGAAATCACGCCCCGGTTCGAGACCTGGCAGCAGTTGTTGCACCCAGATGATGCCCCGGCCGTCATGGCTGCCCTGGAAGCGCATCTGCGCGGCGCGACCCCCCGCTATGAAGCCCAGTACCGGCTGCGGATGAAGTCCGGGGCGTGGAAATGGGTCCTGGATAAAGGGGTAGTGGTGCAGCGGGATGCGGCCGGCGTGCCCTTGCGCGCCCTGGGCATGCATGTGGACATCCAGGAATCGGAACAATTGAAGCAAGAGCTGCGCGAACATGAAGAGCGGCTGCGTTCGCTGATCAACGCCACGCCGGACACCATCTGTTTTAAGGATGGCGACGGCCGTTGGCTGATCGCCAATGACGCTGCTTTGCAGTTATTCCAATTAGAAGACGTGGATTATCGGGGCAAAACAGACGCTGAACTGGCTGGTTTTAGCCCATTTTACCGGGAAGCATTTCTGACATGCCAGCAGACGGATGAGGTGGCCTGGCAGGGCGCGCCGCTGTCACGCGGGGATGAAGTCATCCCCAGGCCAGACGGCTCCTGCAAAGTGTACGATGTGATCAAAGCGCCGTTGTTTGATGACGACGGCCGTCGCAAAGGGCTGGTCGTCTTAGGGCGCGACATTACCGAGCGCAAACAAGCCGAAGAGGCGCTGCGCCAGGCGCAAAAAACGGAGAGTTTGGGCGTGTTAGCCGGTGGGGTGGCGCATGATTTCAACAACTTGTTGGTGGCGATGTTGGGGCAAACGTCGTTGGCGCTGGCTAAACTGCGCCCGGAAAGCCCGGCGCGCCCGCATGTGGAGAAAGCTGTCCACGCTGCCGAACGCGCCGCCGATTTGACCCGGCAAATGTTGGCTTACTCCGGCCGCGGCCACTTTGAAACGCGCCCCATCCATCTCAACCACCTGATCGGCGAAAATTTGCACCTGTTCCAGGCCAGCCTGCCGAAAAATGTCACCTGGCGCACCGAGTTAGCCGTCGAACTGCCGCTGATCCAGGTCGACCCCGGCCAGATGCAGCAGGTGATCATGAATTTGATCATCAATAGCGCGCAGGCGCTTGAGGGCAGTCCTGGCATGGTGACGGTGGTGACCGGGGTGCAGATGGTGGCAGAGCATAGCGCCCGCTACGAGCATTATACCGGGCAAAAATTGACGCCTGGCCTTTACGTGACGTTGGAAGTTCACGACAACGGCCGTGGCATGGACGCGGCAATGCTGCCGAAGGTTTTTGACCCCTTTTTTACGACAAAGGAAACGGGGCGCGGGTTGGGGTTAGCGGCCGTGTTGGGCATTGTGCGCGGGCATCATGGGGGGTTGTACGTTTACAGTGAATTGAACCGGGGGACAACATTCAAACTTTTGTTTCCTGTCAGCCAGGAAGCGCCGGGTATTTCCCCTGGAGCCACGCCATCGGCCGTGCCGCAAACAAGAAGCGTGGCGTTGGTTATTGATGATGAGGAACCGGTGCGGGAAGCGATCGCCGATATTTTAGCGACCGTTAACATTGAGGTATTGATGGCGGCAACCGGCGCGGATGGAGTTGCCCTTTACCGCGAACGCATGGCCGACATTGACCTGATCCTGCTTGATCTCTCTATGCCCGGCATGAATGGCGAAGAAACGTTCCAACAACTGCGGCAGATCAACCCCCAGGCGCGCGTGGTCCTTTCGTCCGGGTACAATCAGGTAGAGGCGATGCGCCACTTTGCCGGTAAGGGATTGGCGGCGTTCTTGCAAAAACCGTTTAATTCCGACGTGTTGATCAACATGGTGCAGCAGCATTTACAGCCAGAGGCGGCTGCCTGACAGCAGATTGACAGGATTGACAGATTCTTCCAATCCGCAAATCCTGTCAATCCGTGCCCCAACCTGCTATACTTCCCCCATGTTTGGGCAAAGAACCTGGTACGCACTCTTGCTCTTCGGGCTGCTGCTCATCGCCGCCGCCGGCGCGCGCGCGCAAA
>JACSRF010000190.1 GCA_014879875.1 Anaerolinea sp. | reverse complement strand
TGAAACTCATTCTTATCGGCGTTTATCTGCGTTAATCAGCGTCCTGTTTTGACTTCTCCGACAGACTGCTAGAAATCGGATTCCTGGCGCTGGTTTTTTCATCCGCTTATTCACCGCCAATCATTGGCAAATAAACCAGATATGGCTCCATTCCAATGTAAATAATGGCTGATACCCCATTCACATATGTCCAGTTCCAATAATCGCCGCAATAACGCTCGCCATAGGCCTGCCCATTAAAGGATACTGTGCCGGTATTGACGGCCGTTAACGTATACACAAACGGATTCGTCACCGGCGGACCGACTGTGTGCGTGGGCGGCGACACATAAGCAAATTCACCGCCATCACCACTCACCTGCTGGAGGGCCAACTCATAGATCGGATACTGACACCCCTGACTGACGCTGACGCTGACGGTCACGACCAGGGTGTCGCCAATATCCACCCAGCTTTGGGAAGGAGTAACCGCCATTGTGGCCGAGAAGACAGGTGATGGCGTGGCTGTTGGCGTCATGGTTGGCGTCACAGCCAAGTCATTGCTGGCTAGAGCCTTACTGTTCATAGATGGCGCTATGAGTAAGAAGGCAAGTAGTAAGAATGCGGCTGCCGCGCCAGTGAGGATAAGGATGATACGTCTCATGATTTGTCTCCGTTGGTTCAAGAACTCCGCTAAATCTAACAGTCTGCCGGAAAAGCGTTTTTTGACTTCTCCGACGGCCTGCTAACGAACAATGATGGGTAAGAAAATCAATCTCAGGCCATCATCATCCACAATCGTACCTGTTGCCTGCGACGCAGTAAGGATCATCCCTTGTGGGTTGAACAGGCGCAAGGTGAACTGCTCGTCTGCCTCTTCCACCTCATCGCCATAAACGCGGATGATGAGTGACGCCGTCGTTTGCCCTGCGGGAATGGTGACTGTACCACTGCTGCTCTGATAATCCACATCGCCAACGGCCGTATCCCCATCATTCCCCGTCGCATAATCTACCATCACCGGGAAGGCCGATGGATGAGTGAGGCTAAAGGTAAACACCAGCGGAGTTGTGCCCTCGTCTCCTTCCACAACTGAACTATCGGCCACCATCAGCGTGGGCAGCGGGTCGTCATCGGCAATGGTAATAGTCGCCAACACGGCCGTCAACTCCGCTCCCTGCGCATCGCTCAAATGCAGCGCAAACGCCTCATCCTCCTCATACACTACATCCCCGATGATTTGCAACAGGACCGTCTGGCTGATGGTTCCTGCCGGGAAGGTAATAGTTTCAGCCAGGGGAGCAAAATCAGCGTTCTCCAGAGCAGTACCGGCAACGGCCGTTACCAACACACTGACCGCCTCTCCGCTCGGTTCCGAAAGGAAGATGGTAAACGGCGCGGCCGTCAGACCCGTGTCCCCTTCCGGCACGGTGAGCGTGGCCGGGAAAAGGATGAGCGGCCGTCCCGCTTCAAACGCGCCCACGTCATAATTCGCCCCCTGCGGCCGGGGAATGCCATCCAAATCTACCATTGTGCCCAGGGCGCAGGCGTCAATGGCCGGGGATCCGCTGCTCAGTCGGTAATCGCCACGCAAGGTCGTGTGGAACAGCGGGTCGGCGATATTGCCCAACACCCCATTTTGCGAGATAGAACAGCCGGGGGGCAGCCCCACCGCGCTTTCCACGCCAAAGTCATTGCCCCAGATGATGTTGTTATTCTGGCTGACGATGGCCCCCACGTCGTCAATGTCAATAGCCCACGCATTGTCTGCGAAGGTGTTTTGCACCAGATCGAGGAAAGCGTCGTTGGCGATGAAAAGCGCCTTACCGCTGTTGTGGCTAAACAGGCTGTTGGTGATTTCCAGATGGTCGCCATTGCTGGCGCTCATCACCCCACTGCCCAGCAGGGCGCTGTTGCTGATAACGGCCGTATGCTCCAATGCCAACTCCGCCCCCAATTGCAGCCGTACCCCACCACCGTTGAAAGGGCCGGCGCTGTTGCCGCGCAGTTCCGAGCAGTAATGGTCGGCTGGCAGGTGGGCGTTGGCACAGCTTTCGGGATGGGGGCGCATGTCAACGGCCGCATTGCTGATCAACATCCCACCGCCTTCATTCGACTGATTGCCGTGGATCAACCCATTTTCTACTTGCAACACGCTGTTGTCTGTCACATACAGCCCGCCACCTTGATTATCGGCCACGTTGCCGCTGACGGTGACATTGCGCAGGCGCGAATTACCCCCAGTCCCCACGTTACTGAGGTAAAGACCCCCGCCATCGCCATTGAGCGCCATGTTGCCCATGATGTGGGGACGTAACTCGCCCAACCCCACGACATTCAACTCGCCGTCAACCATGTACAACCCACCGCCGCTGCCCAGAGCATCATTGTCTTGCAGCCACACCCGACCGCCCATAGACACGCGCCCCTGATTGTCGCTGTACAGCCCGCCGCCGTTGGCGCCAGCGGTATTGTTTTCGATGCGGACCTGGCTAACGGCCGTATCCGCCACGAACAACAGATGACCAGATTGGGAGACATACGCGCCACCGCCATGTAAATCAGCGTGGTTGCCCGCCAGCCGTGCGCTGCCATCCGTATCCCGCACCATCACCGGCGCATCCACCGTGGCAATGCCGCCGCCAGAGAGTACGGCCGTGTTAGAGATGACCTGCGAATTGGTGATGACCGTCTGGTTATTGATGCCGCTGCCCTG
Source organism: Anaerolinea sp. (assembly GCA_014879875.1). Lineage (GTDB taxonomy): Bacteria > Chloroflexota > Anaerolineae > Promineifilales > Promineifilaceae > JACSRF01. The sequence goes on along the minus strand of JACSRF010000190.1, from coordinate 11,207 downwards.
ATAAATCCCGCCCCCCTCCCATTGGGAGTGGTTGGCCGAGATTTGTGCGCCGCTCACCTGGGCATCACCCTGGATGACGGCAATGCCGCCACCCCAGCCGCCCGCTTCGTTGGCGTGGATGAGGCCGCCAGACATGGTTAGCGGGCTGTCGCCGGCCAGAAGAATGCCGCCGCCCGAATTGCTGGCCTGGTTATGCTGTACGGCCGTGTTCGCCGCCAGCGTTACCTGCTGCACGCCCAAGGCATAGATGCCACCCCCGTGCATGGCGCTGTTACCGTTAGATGGGTTGCTGTCCCCCACCTGGCTCAGGTCGTGCAGCGCCACACTAGCCCCATTGGCCGCGTAAATGCCGCCGCCTAACAGCGCCGCGTCGTTGCCAAAAACGCGGCTGCTGCCATACAGGTCAATGGTCACGGCGCCATCGGCAAAAATGCCGCCGCCGTGACCCACCAGCGCATCGTTCCAGCGAATGGCGCTGCCCTGGAACATTTCCAGCCGCGCCTGATCGGTCATGTGGACGCCGCCGCCAAGGTCGGCCGTATTTGGCGTCAGGCCATCACCCACATGGCTTTGCCGCAGCACAAGATGCCCATCCCCGGTGATGGCGACCCCGCCGCCCTGGAGTGCGGTATTGCCCCGCACGCCCACGCCAGAGAAGAGATTGGCATACCCTTCCAGGTAGATTCCACCCCCGGCGTTGCCCGCTTCGCCCCCTTCGAGAAAGGTCAGGTTCACGAGCAACAAAGAAGCGTCTGGGGCGACGTAAATGAGGCCGCCGCTGTCGTTGGCGAAGCCATTACGCACGCGGGAACGCTGCACAACGGCCGTCGCCCCTTCCGCCACATACACCACCCCACCGCGCACCGCCTGCGTATTCTGCAAATACATATTGGTAAAGGTGACAGTACGGCCAGGAGCGATGTAGGCCATCCCCCCTTCCAAAGCAGCCGCACCGCCGCCGTCAATGGTGTAATCAAACGGCGCAGCATCGGGCGCGGCCACCGTGCAATCGGCCGTGGCTGCCGTGAAGTGTAAGTCGTTGTCCAGTGTGCCCAGCGTCTCATTATACAGATTAGGGGCCAGGTAAAGGGTGTCGCCATCAACGGCCGCAGCGATGGCGTCGCCGACGGTGGCGTAGGCGCAGGTGGCCCCGTTGATTCCCACAAAATCGGCCATGGGTGCGGCGGTAACGGCCGTTAATCCTACCCAACCGGCCGCAACAAACAACACAAATCCAACGCCTACAATCAGGGCTTGTAATTGACTTTTCATATCTATTTCCTTTTACGAGAACTAAAAGACGCTTGCCTGGCGATAAGCCTCATCAATCAGACGAGGGACGGCATCGCTGACGTTGATCTGCCCGGCCAATTGCACATCTTCGGCAAAGCCACGCCCGATCAACTCTTTACCCGAACCACACCGCTGGAGCGCATCTAGGATAGTCGCTTCCATCTGCTGAAAACCGGCCAACGCCAACGCCGCCTCCGGCGAAAGAGAACCGGGCAGATGGGCGATGACCGCTCCCGCGCCCAACAAATCTTCTAACGCCGGGCGCAAGAGTCCCCCAGGCCACCGCTCGCCAGCGGCAATCACGCCAATACGCCGGCCGAGTTTGTCGGCATAGCGCGCGACAGCCTGAGCATTGCGTAAAGAGCCGGCCAGTGTGGGGAGGTTGCCCGACGCCAGAGATAGCGACGCTAGAGATAGCGACGCTAAAGATAGCGACGCTAAAGATAGCGTGGAGCCATTGGGTGAAGGCAGAACCAGGCGCGTATCTGGCGGGATGTTGATCAACGAGGAAGGCGCCAGCGAAAAACCGGCTTCATGTTGACGGCCGGGCCTGGCGTAGAGGGCATTGCGCGCCGCCGCATAATCGGGCAGATCTTCCGCCGCGCCATTGTAGGGAAAAACAATCGCTCCCCGACCAACGGCGATGTCTACGCAGGTGGTGAAGGAGAGGACATCCACAATGATGATGACCTCGCAATGAGGGGCCAACGTTTGCAGCCCGATCAAACCCCACTCGAACCGCACGTCATATTCCTGCTGCGCAAAATACATCGCTTGCCTCCAATAACCGATTACCGATTACTGATAACCGATAACCACCTTCTCTTCTCCGGCAGCGGGACGGCCGTAATTCAACTGCGTCCCAACGTAAACAAAGCCCAGCTTTTCATACAACCGCTGCGCGCCCTCGGCAGCGGAGAGCCAGCAGTGGGTATAGCCAACGGCCGTATACGCCGCCAAAAGCTGCTGGCACAGGGCAAAGGCCAATCCCCGGCCGCGCCACTGTGGCGCACTCCACACCCCGGCCAATTCGCCAATACCGCCGCCCATCTGGATCATGGCCCCAGACACCATTTCCCCCGCCTGCTCCAAGACAGCGCCCATGACCCCACCGTTAGCCAGGCCACGCTGCAAATTGGGCAGCCAATCCAGCGCATCTTGCCCCCCAAAGCCGCCATAGGCGATGCTTTGGTTGATAAGATAGGCGCGCAGCAAGGGATCGTTGGCGGCCGTTAACTGCCGGTAGTGAGCCAGAGGTGGCGGCGGTGGTGGGGCAAGGTCGGCCATCTCCAAAACCATCACCGGGGCGCGGCTTTCGCAAACCAGCCCTGCCTGTTCCAATGCCGCCCCCAGGGTGGGGTGCAGATCGGCGATGTATTCCAGGCGCGGCCGTTTGCCATGTTGGGCAAAAACTGCTTGCATCTCGGCCACCGCTCCCGCCCAATCAGGTGGCTCGGTGGGCAGCGGCGTGGCAAACGTCAGGTGGTCAAGCTGGCCGGGAGAGATGAAGAGCGCGAAGTGGGGCAGGGTAACGACCTGCCGTTCCTGGCGGCCAACGGCGCGCATATTCGCTTCAATTTGAGTGAGAATGGGTTTATGGTTCATTTTATTCGTACACGTAGCCCAGGTTGCTAACCTGGGCTACAACAATATTATCGTCGCGGGCTGCCGGGCAGCGCCTCGCCAAAGTAATCAGCGGCAACGGCCGTTCCCGTTAGCCCATTGAACCCAGGATACCAGGTTTGGCTTTCCATTTGCAAAAGACCAATGGTCGCGTTGCTGTAAAAGGTGAAGACGCTGCCGCCATTGGCTGCTGTGGGGGCGTCATTTGGCGCGCCCACAGCCAGGTCGGCATTGCCATCCCCATTGAAGTCGGCGGCAAACAACGCTGCGCCAAAGAGATCACCCGCTGTCGGTTGGCTGGCGTGGAAGTGCAGGGTGTTGCCTGTCGTCGTCAGGCCAGCATCCGAACCATACACAATTTGCGTCGAGCCGGTGTCAACGATTCCCAAAATGTAATCATCCCCCGGCACACCAATCGCCAGGTCAGCGTAGCCATCGTTGTCAAAGTCGGCCGCCGCCAATGCCCAGCCGAAGCGATCCAACGTGTCTACGTCACCATTCATACCCGCCAGGTCTTGATGCCAGAGACGGCCTGGGTTGGCGGGCGTCGCCTCCAACCCGTTGGCGCTGCCCATGATGACATTGACTGCCCCGCCGAAGGCCAGCGCTCCGGCCCCTTCGCCATGCGTTTCGTAAGGGATACCGACCGCCAGGTCGTCGTAACCATCGCCGTCAAAATCGCCAACGGCCAGCGCGAAGCCAAAACGGTCGTTCTCCTCCATCAATCCCTCCACGTTGGCGCTGTCGGCGCGCCAATGCTGCGGATTAACCACCGCACCCAGGATGAGCAAACCGGAGTTACCGATGGTATTGCCGCTTTTGCCGAAGAAAATTTGCACAGAGCCGGCGTCAGCGTACCCCACGCCATTGTCTTCAAAGGGCGTGCCGACGGCCAGGTCATCCACGCCATCGCCATTGAAATCGCCCGCAGCCAGCGCCCACCCAAAGTAATCGAACGGTTCGGCGGGAGAAGCGACAAAGCCGGGGGTGTCCTGGGTGATCAGTTCGCTGCCCAGTGCGCCGAGGCCGCTGCTACGGCCGTACAACACATGCACCGCCCCGGCATAGGTGTCGCCATTAACGTTGGCCTGATGCGCACCAATCGCCAGGTCGGCGTACCCGTCGCCGTCAAAATCGCCGCTGGTCAGGGCCGCGCCAAAATTGGCGTTCAATTCAGGGTCGCCAGAGATGCCGCTGTTGGCCTGCGACCATTCCTGGATGCCATCGTTGGTCAGCCCGGCGGCCGAACCGTAGATAATTTGCACCGCGCCCGCGCCAACCAGACCACCTATCGTTGCGCCGGGTATACCGACGGCCAGGTCGTCGTAGCCATCGCGGTTGAAGTCACCCATGGCGACGGCCGCGCCGTACCAATCATCCGTTTCAGGGGCCACACCGCCCAACTGACGATGCCACACCTGGTCGTCTATCACGGCCCCATCCCCGGCATTCAGGCCGGTGGCGGCGCCGTAAACAACTTGCACGATGCCGGTGTCAAAATTCCCTTTACGCGGCGCGCCGATGACCAGGTCGGCGTAGCCATCCCCGTTGAAGTCGGGGAAGCCGGCGCATTCGGCGCTGCGCATATCCAGACCGGGGGGTGTGATCAAATCGGCAGGGTGTACGGCCGTTCCCCCCACAGCAGCCCCGTTGATGATCGTGGGCAAGTAGAGGCGGTTACAGAGCACCTGGGGCAGTGCGGATGGGGCAGCGACGGCCGTTTCCACCGCGCTCACCCCACCGGCAACAAGCAGTATGGGCAGCACAATTAAGGCTGCTAACATCAAGATAAAGGTCATTATTTTCATCATCATCTATTCCTTGTGCATTAAGCGAATGCGACTGGTTCAAGCGTTCCTTCTTGCATGGTTTGCGCCAACAGGGTGTATACGGCCGTCCACGCTTCTTCTACGTCCGGCGTAAACTGTTCACCCAACCCCTGGGCCAGCGTCCACAACAGCGCCGCGCCCACCGTCTGGTAATGGTGCGCCTGCACGCCATACCCCCCATGCCTGGTCCCAAGTTGGCGCACGGCCGGCAAAATCCGTTCTGGCTTGTTCAGCCCGGCGACGGCAAAAGAAAGCGTCGTCATCAGATTATGCTTTTGTTCGCCGAGGTTCGACTTGAACAACGGCCGTAAGCCAGGGTCCAATATAAACAAACGGTCATAAAACAGGTCGGCGGCAATGTCGGCAATGGGTTTGACCTGCGCAAAACTATCCTGTACTAACTGAATCTGATTCTGGTTCATGATCAACAATCTCCTAATAAATAATCTCGTAGTCAGATGGGTTCGATCTTGGCGATTGAACCCATCTGCAACCCATCCTACACCCGCTCCGTCACAATAACGTGACAACAACGTAGCAGCCTCATTGCCACAGATTTAACGACCAGAGTACAATACGTCATGCCCGCACAACTTTTTGCCCTTACCCTATTTGGCCCCTTTGCGGCGCGGTTCAATGACCAACCGTTTACCAACTTCGCCACCGACAAAATCCGCGCCCTACTCGCTTACCTGGCTGTTGAGTCTGGGCAGGCGCACCGGCGCGACACCCTGGCCGGCCTGCTCTGGCCCGATTACCCAGACGAAATCGCCCTGCGCAATTTGCGTCAGGCGCTCTATCGCCTGCGCCACGCCTTGCAAGAAGCATCGCCCGCTCTGCCCGACCAACTCATCACCCAAACTCGCCAAACTGTCACCCTCAATCCCGAAGCCCTCTTGCTGGATACCGCCCAATTTGCCCAACACCTCCAGGAAGCCAAAACCAGCGCGAACCCCATCCCCTTGCTCACCCAAATCACCCATCTCTACCGGGGTGAGCTGCTCAAAGGGTTCTACATCCCCGACGCCTACGCCTTTGACGAATGGCTGAGTATTCAGCGCGAACTGTTTCACCAGCAGGCGCTCGATGCGCTGACTTATCTCACCGCATTGCACGAAGCCGACGACAATCCTGAAGCCGTCCTCGCCACAGCCCCAAGCGTGCTCGCGCTTGACCCGTATCATGAAAAAACACACCGTCAGGCCATGCGCGCCTACCTGGAGACGGGGAATCGCGCGCAGGCCATTGCCCAATACACCAGATTAAAAACCCTCCTGCTGCGCGACCTCGGCGTGGAGCCAGACCCCGCCACCACGGCGATCTATGACCAGATTCATGCGGATACCGGCGCGGTTATGAAGGAGCGCGTCACCGGCGCACGGCCGTTACCCCTGCATCATTTCCCCGTATTTCCCACGCCGCTCATTGGCCGCCACCCTGACCTTGCCTACCTGACCACAACCCTGCAAGACCCGGCCTGCTGCCTGCTCACCATCACCGGGCCGGGGGGAGTGGGAAAAACGCGCCTGGGCATTGAAACCGCGCGCCACCTGGCCGCGCAAACGGACCGCTTCAGCAGCGGTTTGTTCTTCATCCCGCTCACCCAGGTGGAAAGTGACGACTTGTTCATCACCGCCATCGCCCAAAGCCTGGGGCTGGCGCTGGCGCAAAGCGCCGAACCACGCCAGGAACTCCTCAATCACCTCAAAAACAAACAGACATTGCTCGTGTTGGATAATTTTGAGCATCTGCTCGGCCACAAACACGACGAGACATTGCCCACAGCCATCTCCTTGCTGGTTGAGGCCCTGGCTTCCGCTCCTGGCGTCACCTTTCTGATCACCTCGCGCGAACCGCTCGCCTTGCAAGGGGAATGGGTTTATCCGTTGGAGGGGCTGCCTTACACGGCTGCCCAGGGTGAAACAGAAGCGTCGCCGCTCGACTTGCCCGCCCCACAACTGTTCCGGCAATGCGCGCGCCGTTATCGCCCTGTCTTTGCTCCAGACGCACATCACGAAGCCATCCAGGAAATCTGTCGTCTAACGGGCGGCCTGCCGTTGGCGTTAGAAATCGCCGCCGCCTGGCTGCGCAGCTACGACTGCGAAGAAATCGCCGGGCGTATCGCCACCGGGCTGGATTTCCTCACCAACCCGTACCGAGACGCGCCCATTCGCCAGCGCAGTATTCGCGCCATTTTCGCCTCTACCTGGGAACAACTCGACGCGCAGCAGCAAAGGGTTCTCGCCGCCATGTCTGTTTTCCAGGGAGGGTTGACGGCGACGGCGGCGATCTTCGTGGCGCAGGCGTCGGTGCTCGACCTGGCTCTGCTGGTGGACAAGTCATTGCTGCGCCGCGCCGAGGAGCGGCGGTATGATTTGCATGAGCTGGTGTATCAATTTGCCGCCGAAAAACTGGCGGAGTCTGGGGAGGAAACGGCCGTCCGTGCCCGTCACGCCACCTTTTACCTCATCTTTCTAAAGGAACAGTTCCCCGGCTTCAACGGTCCGACGCCACAGGAAGCCATCGCCCTGGTACACCAGACCATTGACAACATCCGCGCTGCCTGGCAGTGGGCGGTCGCCAACAGGCAAATTTCTCTGGTACGACCGGCAGTAGAAGCCTTCGCCCAATTCCTGGTGCTGACAGGTGGCGGTCGTGAAGGAGAAGAAACGTTTGCCAGCGCGCTGCGCAGCTTGCAGCCGAACGCCACTGATAACCCGGAAAGCCTGATCGTAGAAAGCCTGTTGCGCAGCCATCTGGCCTGGTTTCAAATCGGTTTGGGCAAAAATCAGGCGGCGCTGGAAAACGTCACGGCCGCTATAACGCTGGCAGAACAAGGTCACGATGTATCCAGCCGGGCGTATGGGCTTTCCATTTTGGGCTGGCAATTACAAATACAAAGTCAGTACGACGAAGCGGAAGTGGCATTGTCTGAGGCAGTGACTTTGTTCAAACAAACGGACAATCCCCTTCAAACTTCGCTGGCCCTCATCCGTCTGGGCAGCATTTACTGGCGCAAACGGGACTTTGCCACGGCGCTAACCCACTACCACCAATCGCTGCACATCGAGCAGCGGCTGCAAAACAAGCGGGGCATCAACCGCGCCTATGGCGGCATTGGCCTGGCTTATCAATGGCTAGAACGGTACGACGAGGCGCTGGAATGGCTCAGCAAAGCGTTAGCCCTTGACCGTGAATTGGGCAATCGCCTGGGGGTCATCCGCAACCTGGGCAATTTAGGGTCTGTTTATTTCGCCCGGGGCAAGTACCGGCAAGCGCTGCAATCTTATCTGGAAGCCGCTAAAGCGGAACGAGAAGCCGACCACAAATCTACGTTAGGCACGTGGTTGGGCGCAATCGGCAACATCTACCGGCTGCTTGATGAACCGGAACTGGCGCTGGATTATTATGATCAGGCCATTGCCTTGCACGAGGAAATGGGAGATCGCTTTAATTTGTGCGACGCTTTACTGGGCAAGGGAGAAGTTTTGCTGCGGCGCGGCGCATATGGGCAGACAGAGCGGCTGATTGCGCAGGGAAAACAGCTTGCCGATGAGATTCAACGCCGCGAAAGTCAATTTCGGGCAAAGTTACTGGCAGTGCGTTTACTGGCAAAAACGGGAAACCAGGAAGATGCCCGTCAACAACTGCACGGCATGTTGGCGAATCTGAACGACGATGAAAAAAGCGAGAACCTGGCCCAGGTTTATGATGCGCTTTGGCAAATTGAAAACAAGCCTGAATACGCGCGCCAGGCTCTCGCTGCTTATCAGGCGGCGTTGGCGCGCGTGCCAAAAGAGGAATACCGCACCCGTATCGCCGAATTGAGCGATTTCCTTGCGGTTTAGTTATTCGCCCATATAACGGAACAAGTGCGTTTGCCACCGGGTTAGCGGGCTTAAACCGGTGCGATGGAAATGCGCCAGGGCCGTTTGGGCGTCCACATACCCGTGCGCATCTTCAAGATTTGGGAAAACGTAAGCCAATCCGCCATGCCTTTCTTCCTCAGCATAAAGTTCCAGGCAATGCAGCAGGTCAGGCCGCTGTAAGTCAAATGGAACCCAATCGCTGCTGGCAAGCACACCGCCATAGCTGAACCCAGGGGCCTCCTGGCGCAAACGCGCCACTCTTTGCGCGCCATACTGGTACGAGATGCTCAAAAAAACCACTCCGCCTGTGACGAGGTACGACTGCGCCCCCCTGAGAACCAATCGGCGGAAGGCAAACCCGTCATCCCCTTCGCTGGAGGGGGGATTCGCCAGGATAAAATTAGTTTGGCCCCGCAGCGTCTCCAGGCTTTTCCGATCTTCCTCAGCAAAGGGGGTATACGAATCGGACAAGAAAAATTCCACCTTGTCCGCCACGCCATTGTGGATGGCGTTTTGCTGCGCCACCGTCACGTTAAGCGCGGAGATTTCGAGACCAATAACTCGTTTTACGGCTTCAATTCTGGCGGCGATGATCGCCAGGCAGCCTATGCCGCTGCCCCAATCAAGGCCGTTGCCGGAAAGGAGGTGATGGCGCTCACCGACAGTCTGAATAGCGATCCGGCTGGCCGGCGTCAAGGCAAAAGCGCCCGGCGGCTGTAGCAGGTGAATCTCGCCCATGTCCCCGGTTACGGCCGTCGTCAGGGTGATTCGATCAGGATGCGCGTTAGCATCACTCTGCATTTTTGTACCCCCTCGTATAAAATTCTGGCTATGAATGAACTCGCAGGCTGATACGGAATCTACGCGCTGCGACCGGTCATCGCTCGAAAAGCCATTCTTCAATCTCCGTGCCGCGCGCGTTGGCATAGCCTTTATCTTCGCCAATAATCCTGAACCCGCATTTCTCCAGGACCCGAATTGAGCCGAGGTTATCTTTGGCAACCCTGGCATAAATAGGGCGCGCCTGGTTCACCTGCGCTAAAAAGCTGGTAAGCGCCCGCGTGGCTAAACCTTGCCCCCAAAACGCCCTGCCCAGCCAATAGCTGACTTCCGGCTTACCGTCAGTCTCGTAACTCAACACGTAACCGGCCACCTGCCCATCGGCGATGATGGTCTTGATAAGCACCGTCGCATCGGCCAAAATCTTACGCCAATGGGTGATAAAGGCGGCCTGGTCTGTGGGTCTCTTGGCGGTAAAAGCGGCCATGTAGATGGCGTCTGGCTCGGTTTGCTGAGCAAAGAAGATGGGCAAGTCATCGTCCACCACGTCCCGCAATAAAAATTTAGTCGTTATCATCAGGCTTACTCCAGAGGGTAATTCTATCCGTTTAGCGCCGGCCGAATTTCCCGCGCCAGGAACTCATTGTAGGCGGCCAAAATCTGACGGCCGATCGGCCCCGGACGGCCGTTACCCACCACCTGTTCCCCCACCCGTACCACCGGCAAATAGGCGCGCGACGAACCACTGAGCGCCGCCTCATCGAGCGTACCCACCGCGGCCAGGGGGATCGCTTCCAGATGCACCGGGATGCCCAGCGCCGGCGCCAACTGCAAAATGATTTTGCGCGTGATCCCTTCCAACACCCCCTCCCCGGCCGTGTAGAGCGCGCCGTCGCGCACGCCCCAAAAGTTCGTGCCCGTGCCTTCTAAAATGCGCCCCGCCCCATCGAGCAGCAAATATTCGTACACATCCTCGTGATGGGCTGCCAGGAATTGGGCGCGGCGTTGGGTGTAGACGGCCGTTTTCGCCAATGGGTTCTCCCGTTCCAGTCCTTTGGCTATGCCCACCGCCACCCCATTTTCATAATAAGCGGCCGGCGGGGGAATGAGGGGCGTCACAGCCAGCAGCACGCGGCCGTCTGTGCCCAATTTGTCCGGCGCGGGCCGCGCCAAGATATCGAAACGGACGCGGGAATCAGCCCAGGGAACGGCCGTCACCGCCTCATGCAGCGCCGCGCACAACATGGCCCGATCCAGCTCATCCGCCCATCCCAACAACCGCATGGATTGCTCTGTGCGTGCCAGGTGGGCGTCAAGGTAGAGAAACTGGTTATGCGCAAATGTGCGCAGCGCCGAATACACGCCCAACGGCAAACCCGCCAACAAATCGTCAAACTGCGCCGCCCCCTCTGGAATGGGTAAGGGTGTAAGCCCAACGGCCGTCACCGCAAAAAAACGCAACGGTCTCATCTCATCACCTGTAGAAGTTCAACTTTTCTGAAAAAGTTGAACTTCTTATGTTCCACATACCCCATGAAAATCTCAAAGAGCCTACGTCTTGTGCCAGACGACGCTGACAAAAGAAGGTGTAAACACAGATGGGAAGAACACGAATAAAACCAAAAGAACTGTGTTTTCCTATCCATGTTTACAGGAGCGGCAACTTTGGGTTCCTTCAAAATTAACTCAGGTGGCACGGTCAGGAGACCGGCCACAGAAAACTCAAAAGTTACTAACGAGCGAACCCTAACCTGGACAAGCCAGAAAAGAATTTAACGCAAAGGCACAAAGAAAGAAAAGACAAAGAGGCAAA
>JACSRF010000358.1 GCA_014879875.1 Anaerolinea sp. | reverse complement strand
TCCGTCGTCGGCAGCGTCAGATGTGTATAAGAGACAGCTCTAACGATCCCGATTACCGATACAAATCCAGTTCTTTAGGACGAATCAAGTCGGCTGCTTTGCCAGGGGGGGCGTGGAATTGCAAGCCTCGCAGCAGCACGACTGGCTGCCCTTCGCTGGCCTGCCCCAGCAGCAGCCCGGCGGCGGCAGCGATTTCGTCGGCCACGCCGACGTCGGTGTGTTCCAGCGTGTAGCCATACAGGTCTTGCTCGCCGCGCCGATCCCACAGCGCGGGGATGCCCGCCACGCCAATCGCCACGCCCACTGTGCCCAGACGAAACGGCCGTCCATGGCTATCTGTAATCACCACCCCTACGGCCACACCGCAATGGGACAGGATGGCTTGACGCAAGCGTTCGGCGGAAGCGTCGGGGTCTTGCGGCAGCAGCAGCGCCACATCGTCCTGGCCGGGCGGCCCTACGTTGGAGCGGTCAATGCCGGCGTTGGCGCTGGTGAAGCCGAGTTTGTGCCGCACCACCAGCACCCCTTTACGCAGCCGGGAGATTTCGTCGCTTTCTTGCAAAATCAGCTCAACCATGCGTGGGTCTTTCGCCGTCTGCGCGGCGATCTCATAGGCGCGCGCGGAGGGGGTGACGTCCGCCAGGCGCACCTGTCGCCCCTCCGCTTTGGAGACGATTTTTTGCGCCAGCGCCAGCATATCGCCATCTTGCAAGGACAGCCCGGCCGCGTCCAGGGCGCGTAAGATAATGTCGGCCAGGTCGTCGCCGGGTTGGATGTGGGGGATGTGGGGGACGGCCGTTAGGGTGAGGTGTGTCGTCATAGCTTGGTAATCCGTTGTCCGTAATCCGTTGTCCGTAATCCGTATACGGGTCACGGTTCACGGTTTACGGGTCACGGTTTACGGTTCACGATTCACGTCTTAAATTCCGGTGATACGAATGCCGGCGTTTTTGATTTTATGGCGGATGTTGATGCCCACGAGTACCGAGGTCAACCCTTCTACTACGCTGGCATTTTGCAGCGGGCCGGCATTGACGCCGCGCATCCCGGCGTCGGCGCACAACTGCGCCACCAGGTCCTTATCGGCCCCTTTTTCGCCACAAATCAGCACGTCGCAATCAATGTCGTGGTCGGCGTCCAACAGGTGATGGGCGGAGATGTTTTGGAAAGCGGCGACGACGCGCACGCTGTCGCCCACTTGCTGCTGCGCTTCCTCGGCCGCCGACAACCCGCTGGGGGGCCGCCAGACGCGCGCCGCTTTTTCACCCAAGGGCACGACCACCGTCACCAGCAGCTTGCCCGCCAGCGCCTCGGCCACCGTCACCAGCGTCTTTTCCTGGGCGCTGTAGGGCACGGAGAGGACGACCAGGTCTGCCTGCTGCGTCGCGGTTAAGTTGTCTGTGCCTCTAACACGCACAGCGGCCGGGAGTTTTGCCAGCATATCGGCTGCGGCTTGCTCTCCTTTCTCCGCCAGGCGCGAGCCGATGATAATCTCATGTCCCGCCGCCGCCCAACGGAAGCCGAGGCCAAATCCTTCGTTACCTGTTCCACCTAAAATTGCGATTTTCACGTTATGTTCCTTTTTCAGGTACACAGTGTTACAACATGCTCCCTGAATCTCTGAGATGGTGTTCAAGCGCATCCATGGTATCCAGGAAGGCTTGCTCTAAATCAATGTCATAGTTGGCGGCGATGACGATGAGGCTCCACAAACAGTCCGCCAGTTCATGGGCCAGTTTGGTCTCTTTGTCTGGAATGCGCCGGACGCCTTCGTGGGCCATTGCCAGTTTCACCAGGTCGCCCACGTCCCCGACCAGCCCCAGCACCAGTTCGGCGCGGGTCCAGGAACGGCCGTATTGTCCCTGCTCCCATGCGGCATACTGCTGGCGAATGGCGAGCGCGCGTTGTTGTAATGCCTGAAATTCCATCTATACCTCCAGCAGCATGAGTTGTGCGGCCGTTTCCTCCCGCAAACCAGCCAACCGCCCCCTTGCCCAACCTCGTCAGCTAAAGCCAATAAATCCAGCCGGTGCAAAATTTTGGCGGTGATCGGCCGTTTGGCGTCCCAAAAGATCAAGGCGTCGTAAAATTGCCGGGCCGGTTCCGAGCTTTCATCGTTATCAAGCTAACACGAGCGGCTGAATACGTGCTACATCGCTCTCAATGGCTTGCGCGGCCTCCCACAAGTCTACCGCTTGTTGGGCATTCAACCAAAACTCTGGCGAGTTACCAAACAAGCGTGCAAGCCGTAATGCCATTTCTGGGCTAACACTTCGGCGCTCACGTAATAATTCATTGATTGATTGGCGAGAAACACCAATTGCTTCTGCTAGACTGGAAACAGTAAGGCCATAGTCCGGCAGAAAATCCTCCCGTAACATCTCCCCTGGATGTGTTGGCCTGCGCTCTAATCCGGTTGTGTTAGTAATCGTTCGTTTTTAACTTAGCGATTTGCTGTGGTCGGTCTCCTGATCACGCCACCCACGTTAT
>JACSRF010000039.1 GCA_014879875.1 Anaerolinea sp. | reverse complement strand
ACGTTGGTCACGTCGCGCTTGAACTGGCGGCGGCTGTCTTCGCCGAGGGCGATTTGTGCTTTCAGGTCGCTCAAGTTCATAGGGTGTCCTTTGGCCGACTAGCCTGCTTACTCAAGCCACTGCGTTTCCGCCAGCCGTTCCCAGGCGCGCTGAATGTGATAGGGCTGATAGCGCTGTTTCTTCCGCTCGTTCCACTGCTGCGTAGTGGCGATCGCAACCTCAACATCGGTGCGCGCCTGCGCATCGTGGCTACCAACCCAGTGAACCGTTGCCAATAATTCCAGACCGTAGGGCGTCTCAAAGCCGTCAATCAGCGCTTCAATGCGCTGCAGGCGTGCCTGGGCGCTGGCATCGTTTGCCAGGAACTCCTTTGCTGCCTGCACTGCTGCCGGGAGAGCGCGGATTTCGGAAGGGCGGCTGCCGTCGCCGTAGCCGCTGATGAATTTACCTTCCATTACCCGCAAAATGTGATTCAGATTATGGGCATAAGGGCCATACTCATGTTTGTCATAGTCTAGTTTGAGGGGTTCGCCCGCCGCCTGCAAAAAGTAGGCAAGTTTCTGTATTTCGAGCCGAGAAAGTGAGTAGGCCTGCCTATGGTAAATATCAAGCAGCAACACCAACAGGGCGCGGGCGCGGGTCAGATTGATCGTCTTGGGGGCCACCACCACCTGGCCAGGCGCAGGTGCACCTTCCGGTGCAAAGACCAATACTTCCACCCCTGGCAATGCCCCCAGTGCCTGCTCAATACGTGGCCGGACATCGTTCCAATCTAGCCCACCATTGCCGCAGCCTAGCGCAGGCACGGCGATCGAGTGGATTCCCAGGCGTTGGATTTCCTGTGCAAGCGCGTCCAAACCGGTTTCGATATCCTCAAGGCGAGACTTGCTGCGCCAGTGACGTTTGGTCGGAAAGTTGATGATGTAGTGCGGCGGCATCAAATTGCCGGTGTGGGTAACGAGCATATGTCCAGGCTGCACCTCACCCAACTCACAGGCGCGGGCATACGTCCGGTAGTTCTCTGGAAATGCTTGCTTGAACTGCAGCGCAATACCCTTGCCCATGATGCCGACACAGTTCACGGTGTTGACCAGAGCTTCGACTTGTGCCTTTAGAATGTTGCCGGTGGCGTAAGTGATCATGATGTATAGTACCAGTTACGGCGCACGCCAACCGCAGTCGCGATGCCATGCGCCGACAAGATCGACTGAACGCGTGCTTGCATTCGATTGTCGATGACGCCGATACCGAGGATTGCCGCCCAACTCACCTGATTATACACCAGGAACTCCGCTTGGCGCCGGCGCTTGCGATCAGGATACTGCGGCGTGTCGTTCCAATACTCTTGCTGCATAAGCGGCCAGTCAATCTCCGCCAAGTCGTCTAGGCCAGTGAAAAAACGGCTGAGCGCCATCGTGGCGTGGCCATCAGTGAAAACGAATGAGTGCCCCGTCTCGTGTATTCTTGCCAGGGATGAAACCAGATGTACAATCGGCGTTTGCCCGCCGGTGTATCCCGCGACTTGGCCCGTGTGGAGCGCGTACAACATGGGCGACCGCGGTGCAAAATAAAAGGGAACGTAATCGTGCAAGACGCCACACGGCCCGCAAGGGACGGGCGTTGACGCACGGCGATCCTGGATGGACTGATAGGCAATGTTGACGGGATGGCGCTGCAACTGCGTCAGATGACGATGGCAATGCAGGCAACCCTGTTGCAGGATGCCTGGCAGGTTGTCGATATGTGTGATGTGATAAAGCCACACTGGGTCAGGCGGCATTGCTGCCTTCCTCCACTGCGTTCGCCAGCCTTGTCACTGCCACCCACCCGGTGAGCAGGTCGTGCATCAAGCCAGATTTGAGAGAGTGAAGTTTGTCCAATTGACGCCGCGTTTGGGCTAATGATTCATTGACCTCGTCAAAAACCCGGCAAATAGCCCTCTGTTCTTCAGGATTTGGAACTGGAATCCTTATGTCGGCGATAGCTGTGGATGTGATATTGCTTTGAACGCCACCCGCCATTTTGCCATAGATCAGCTTTCGGCCGCGTGGCGAGTTAAACAAGCGGCGAACGAAGGTAGGATTCATTGTGTCGAACATCCTAAATCGAATCATAAATGCTGCTGGGATTACTGGCACTTCGTAGCCAGAAAAGACAGTTGTTACCCCAATGGTTCCACTACGAGATATTACGACATCACCCTCTTTGAGAAAGTGGTGGGCATATCCGCCCAAATCAAGATTTGCTCTTGGAAGTGATAACGAGATGATATTTCCATCATCATCCAGATCGGTAGTACGCAACATTGCTGCTGAGCCGTCCTCCGCGTACAGAGCAGAGGAAAACCGTGGTCCGAAAGCACTACTTTCTACGTGTCCACCAAATCGTTCAACCTCCCACTCCACCGGCACCAATCCCACCGCCGTCTCCTTGAACCGATGCGTCGCCGGGTCGCGCAGCCGGCCCGCATCGTCGATGCCGCGCGTCAGCAGGTCGTGGAGCAGCCCGGCCTTGATGCGC
>JACSRF010000040.1 GCA_014879875.1 Anaerolinea sp. | reverse complement strand
CAAATCATGCCCGACCGTCACGCCGCCTACCTCTATTACCTCATCAACATTGGCGGCATTGTCTACCATCACGGCCGCAGCCAAACCCCTGAAACCTTCTCCTTTCCGCACATCGTTTACCCCCAAGATGACGCCGCGCTGGATGATTTTCATACGAGCAGCGGCGCCGTCAGCATTGAGCGCGACATCAAAGAGATCGAGACGTTGGCGCGGCAAACGTTTCATCACCGCCATGATAACGACCTGCTGTTGGCCGTGCTCGACCAACGGCTGCTTTATTGGCCCATCGGCGGCGCCGGGGTGGCGGATAACGCGGCCGTTACCGAATGGGGCAGCCACATGACGGCCATCCACCAGACCGGGTCGCTGCTGTGCGGGTACATTGACCGTCCGGGGACGAATGCCGTGTTGACGCTGCTGAAATCATTGACGGCCGTTTCCGACCCCACCTTTACCTGGCAGTCGTTAGGCAGCCATGCTGCCACCTATGGCCTCACCGACCGCGACCTGTTCACCCAACTGCTGCAACCGGGCCAGCGCAGCAAGGTATTCATCAACATTTCCCCACCCAACGAGACCTTTACGCGGCAAGACGCAGCCAATGAGGTCTGCTTCTTTTATCTGCACGCCGGGCGCGGCATTGCCCGCGTAGACATTCCCCGTTGGGTGGCGGAAGATGAGGGGGCGGTAACGGCCGTACACGCCCTCCTGGTAGACCAATGTCGCATCCTCGGCGACTACCCCTACATCCTCGCCCGCGCCGACGAAATCGCCGTCGTCGGCCACCGCGACCACGAAGAACTAAACTTCATGATAGACTTGCTCATGCAAAAACACGGCCTCAGCAGCGACCTGACCGCCAAGCAAGGCAGCAAAGATCTGGCGCGCGGTGGGAAGACGCGGTTTGTGGGAGTTTAATGAACTATGCGTGATTGGTTGACAATGATCCTTCGGACATTGACAATAGCGCCTTTAAATAAACCAGATAAGGAAACCGTATGAACCTGCCACTTCTCACAGCACGAAAAGAAATACGCTCCCATTTTGACCCAGATGCAAACATTGTCCTTTTCCACGGAGATACAAACGATTTTATTGACACCTTGCCAGACGCCTCAATCAAACTCATCATCACATCCCCACCTTACAATTTGGGCAAAGAGTACGAAGACAAAGTGTCAATTGAAAACTATTTGGCTGTGCAGGCGACAACCATTGCCCGGCTGAATCGTGTGCTTCATCCCCAGGGCAGCATTTGTTGGCAGGTCGGCAACTTTGTGGAAAAGGGAGAAGTTTTCCCGCTCGATATTTATTACTACCCGATGTTTAAGGAATTGGGGCTGTTTTTGCGCAATCGCATCATCTGGCATTTTGGTCACGGGCTGCACACCCAAAAACGGTTTTCCGGCCGTTACGAAACGCTCCTCTGGTTCACAAAAAGCAATGACTATACCTTCAACCTCGATCCGGTGCGGGTTCCCGCCAAATATCCTGGCAAACGACATTACAAAGGGCCAAATAAAGGCAAACCCTCTGGCAATCCCCAGGGCAAAAACCCTGCTGACGTATGGGAAGGGTTAGCCGCTGAATGGGAGTCTTGCTTTTGGGAAATCCCCAATGTGAAATCAAACCACCCAGAAAAAACGAGCCACCCATGCCAGTTTCCCATTGAATTGGTGGAGCGGTGTGTGTTGGCCTTGACCGATGAAGGGGATTGGGTATTTGATCCCTATGCTGGCGCTGGCTCTAGCCTGGTTGCGGCGACGAAGCACAACCGCCGCGCGATGGGCAGCGAGCAGGAAGCGGAGTACGTGACACTGGCTCAAGAGCGCCTGCACGCCTATTTTAACGGCGTTTTACCGATACGGCCGTTGGGTAAACCAGTCCATCAACCCACCGGTCAGGAAAAAGTAGCGCGGATACCAGAAGAGTGGCAGCAGCATCTTCAGCAGGCAAAACTTCTTGAAGAAAAGGAAAAGTACGAATGAGGATTGGCGGTATTTATTCTTTCAAAGGCGGTCAAAAGAAAATTGAAACCGACTATGCAGCAGAACTGGCGGAAATTGAGGCAATTATTGAGTCTATTTCTGCCGTTGAGCACAAAACAAAACACAGTCAAGAGAAAACGATGCCGGGAAAAATTCTGTACAAACCCAGATCGCTTAACAAAGCGTTCAAAACAGCGTTTATGACCAGGCAGTGGCACACCTATCGTGTTGCTTGCGACTATCCCACTCAGTTTTATACTTCTGCCTATACGCCCAACCATTCGCTAAAAGGCGCTTTTCGGGAGATTGACTTCATTAAAAATAGAGTTGGGGTAGAAGTTCAGTTTGGTAAATATGCCTTCATGGTTTACAACGTGTGCGCCAAGATGACTATTTTCCACAATATGGGTTTGATTGATGTGGGCGTGGAAATTGTACCGCTTAAAGAGTTGGCAAACGAGATGTCTAAAGTGACCCCCATTGTCAAGACCACAAATCAGCAAAAATAAGGTGGGTAGTTCGACATTAAGACCT
>JACSRF010000041.1 GCA_014879875.1 Anaerolinea sp. | reverse complement strand
TTGCCTCTTTGTCTTTTCTCTCTTTGTGCCTTTGCGTTAAATTCTTTTCTGGCTTGTCCAGGTTAGGGAAACGTACCTGGGGGATGTGCAACAAGCATGTATCCCCCAGGCGATGATCTACGCTTTGCCAAGAACGGCCGCTAACAAAGCCATGCGAATGAACATCCCATTTTGCACCTGGCGGAAGTAGGCGGCGCGGGGGTCTTTGTCTACGTTGTAATGAATTTCGCCGACGCGCGGCAATGGGTGCATGATGACCATCTTCTCTTTGGCCTGTCCCATCAGCTCCGTCGTGATTTCGTACTGGTCTTTCACCTGCTCATATTGTGACAAATCAGAGAAGCGCTCTTTTTGGACGCGGGTGACATAGAGCACGTCAGCGTTTTCGATGACGTCGGCCACGTCGTGGGTTTCGCGCACATTCACTTTGGCGTCTATGACCTGGTTCATGATGCTGAGGGGCATGCGCAAAATTTCGGGGGAGACGAAGCGCAGGCTGACGTTGTATTGCAGCAGCAGTTTGGTGAGGGAGTGGACGGTACGGCCGTAGCGCAAATCCCCAACCATCGCCACCTTTAAGCCATCCAACGTGCCCAACTCCTCGCGGATGGTGAACAGGTCGAGCAGCGCCTGGGTAGGATGCTCACCCGCCCCGTCACCGGCGTTGATCACGGGAATGCTGGCGTAGTCAGCGGCCATTTGCGCCGAACCTGTTTCCGGGTGACGCAGCACAATCACGTCCGAATATTGCTCCAGGGTGCGGATGGTGTCGGCCAGGGTCTCCCCTTTGCTGACGGAGCTGAACTGCACCCCTTGCGTAATCGGGATGACGCTGCCGCCAAGCCGCTCCATGGCGGCGATGAAGGAGGCGCTGGTGCGTGTGCTCGGTTCGTAGAAGAGGGCGGTGAGGATATTGCCTTTCAGCAAATCGCAGCCGCCAACGCGCTGCACCAATTCGCGCATCTCGCGGGCGCGGGCGAAGACGTAATCCAGCTTATCCCGGTCGAACTGGTCAACCGAGATGATATTCTGACCGGTCAGGCCATTGCTGTTGGCGTTTTTGGTCGCCATCTCGTCAAAATTGAACAGGGGTTGTAACTCTTTCATTTTTTTCCTCGCTTGATTTGTATGGATTCTTCTCTACTTTTGGGGTTTCGGGCGGCATGTTACGTATTGCCACCGTCCACCGATTACTGACCGCCGATCACCTTACCACTCCCAGCGGCGGCCAAAACCTGTCCGTTTTCGTACACAAGCTGCCCACGCAGGATGACGCGCTGCACGCGGCCGGCCACTTCGCGGCCGTGGAAAGGCGTCCAGCCGCATTTGCTGTACATCTGCTCGTTTTGAATATGGGTGGGCGTCATCTCCACTTCAACCAGAGTGTCCGGCTGCGCGGGCAGGTTGTAGATGCGGCGTGGGTTGGCGTGCATGAGGGTGATGAGGCGGTCGAGGGTGAAACGGCCGTCTACCACCCCCGTCAACATCAACCCTAACGACGTCTCCAACCCGGCCACCCCTGGCGGCGGCGTGGCCGAATGCTTCTCCGCCAGCGTGTGCGGCGCATGGTCGGTAGCGATGCAATCAACCGTGTCGTGGAGATGTTCCCACAGGGCAGCCACATCGTCCGGCGTGCCGAGGATGGGGCGCATGTCGCCCAACGGCCCCAACCGCTGCGCGTCGGCCTGGTCGAGGAACAGGTGGTGCGGCGTCACTTCGCAGGTGACGGGTAAACCGCGCATTTTGGCGTCGGCGATCAGTTCGATCTCTTCGCGGCGGCTGATGTGGCAAAAGTGGACGGGACGGTCGTAGGTGGCCGCCAGGCCAATGCCCACAGCCACGCTTTGCTTTTCGGCGTGCATGGCGATGAGTTTGTGGCGCGGCCAGTCGCGGAAGCAGGCGCGCAAAGTAGGCACGTCTTCCACGCGCAGTTTGCCGAAGGTGTCGTTGAGGTAGATTTTGAGGGCGACGGCCGTTTCCCCCAATTCCGGCAAATGGCGCACATCTTCGGGGCTGGCCCCGGCAAACAGCCCCACGTCGCAGCGGCAATCTGCCGCGGCCAGCGCGTAAGCGGTGTGCAGGGCGGAGGGCGTGGTCAGCGGCGGCGACGTATTGGGCATACCCAAAATCATGGTGATACCGCCGGCCAGGGCAGCGGCCGTGCCCGTCGCAAAATCCTCTTTATGCTCGCCGCCTGGCACGCGCAAATGGGTGTGTACGTCAATCAATCCCGGTAATGTCAGTGTGGTCATATTCGTCCTTACCAGACAAAAAAAAGCCTGATCCAAAGGATCAGGCCATTAATGACAATTTTTGCGCCGCTGTGGGCGTCATGTTTCGTTTTGGTCGCTCAATCTTGTATCCGGTGAACAATTTGTTCATGCAAATCTCTCTCTTTATCTGCTTTACACCGGGATAGTATGTTACCATAGGTTAACTGGCTTTGACAAATCAAAGGATTTTCTTCTTCTTTGTCTCTTTGTGCCTTTGCGTTAAATTCTTTTCTGGCTTGTCCAGGTTAG
>JACSRF010000221.1 GCA_014879875.1 Anaerolinea sp. | reverse complement strand
TTCTTCCTTTGCCCCTTTGCGTTAAAAATTCTTGTACATCATGCAAACATCTCACTGGAAAGGTACTACGGTTCGGTTTTTAGGTCGCCGGTGAAGATGGGGTATACCTGTTGAATGGTGACGCCATAGCTGTCTCCGCTGCGTAGTTGCAGGCGCACGGCGTTGTGGGGGCCGAGGAAACGGCCGTAATCGGCAACGGCCGTTTCTCCCCACGCTGCATCTTCTATTGTTATCCAGCTTTCTTGCTGCCAATCCCACAGATTGACCTCTGGCACGATTTGCGACGTGCTGTAATCCGGTACTGTGAGGGCAACGGCTAATGAAGTCACTTGCATCGTTTGGAAATCGGGCCAGGGCGTGTACTCAAATTCGACCGTCCCTGCTTCCAGGTACAGATTTTCGATAGAGGCGTTATACACGTTGTCGGCCCGCAAAATTTTCCAATCTAATAATGAAAGGGGTAAGGAGACCATGCTGCTGCTGACCAGGTTTTGCTGCAAAGGTATTTCCAGCAGATAGAGCGTGGTGGCGGTTGTTTGATAAGTGTCCTGATCCAGGCGCACGTCTAGCTGTGGCTGTTGCGACCAGGCGATTAGCGTCACAATGGTGCTGGGGATGGGATTGGAGAGTCCCGTGCCATAGGAGCGGCTGTCCATCGCTTCTAACAACTGCCAGCGTGGGTACACGGCGCGGTCGTCATAGTAGTTGGATGTACCGAGAATGGTGTTGGCGTTGGACATTAAAGGGGCAGTAGACCCGGATGGGCCGTAATAGGTGATGCCTGCGCTGCTGTTATCGGCAGCGGCGGCGCCTATTTTGGCGGATGTTGTGGCTGTATCGCCTGGTTTGATGCTGCCTAAGGCGAAGGTGCGCGTGCCGAGCAAGAGAACCGCGTTTTCCAGTTCGACGTCACCATTGTTTTGAATGCGGGCATTGAGCACAATGTCACGGCCGTTGAGTTCTAGCACAGCCTGCCCGCTGACGGCCGGCCCTGTGTGGTAATGTTGGGCGACAAAGGTCTCGACGGCGCTGACGTCAACGCGGGCGTTGCTCATGACAAACGTGGCGCTTTGGGTGATGGCGTCAATGCTGCCGCGGCCACCTATGTCGCCGAAATTACGCTCAAACGGCCGTGCCAGCGCGCCAGCCGGGAAAACGACATCGTAAACGCCCCGTCGCGGTGAGTAGAGGCCAACCAGCGTTTGCACGCGCGTTGTTTCCTCATTGATGCTGCCGCTGACGATGGACATCTGGTTGAGGATGGTGGTATTGCCCTTGAGTTGGAACCCGGTGAGGTAGGCGACGCCGCTGAAGAGGATGACGAGGACCGGGATCGTGCCCCAGGCCAACTCGCGCCGCCCTTTGCGCTTTAAGATGAGGTAATTGCCGGGGCCGATGACGAGGATGTAGATGAGCAGGAAGGCAACGAGGGTGAGGGTGGAAGGGAGAACGAGAGAAGGCAGGCTGGCAACGGCCGTTCCCGCCGCGTAGCTGTTTTGCACCCCTTGCGCCCAATAGGGCCGCTGGGGAATGTCGGCGACGGCCGTCCACAACTGCTCATTACCGCTCCAATCCAGCAAAGGGGCCAGTTTGGGGTCCAGCGCCAGAAAATAGACCTGCCCCTGTCCCCATGCCTGCCGCGCCAGCAAGGGCAGCCCATCCTGATGGTAAAGCAGTTCGCCACTGCGCAGGCTGCTGGTCGTGACCAGGTAAGGGCCGGCGTCGCGGAAAGGCGCACCGATGGCAGCGCTTAAAGCGGGTAAATCGGTGACGGCTGCACTGCCGCTGACGGTGACGGGCAGCATTTCTGTCAGCGCGGCGGTGGTTTTTTGCCAGCCTGGCCCACCGGCGACGACAAGCTGCCCCCCGGTGCGCACCCATTGTTGCAGCGCCTGCTGTTGTTCCAGCGAGAGGGCGCCGGTGTCGGTGTCGTGGAAAATCAACACATCTAAGGAGTCCCAGGCAGCGGCCGCAGCCGGCAGGCTGTCTATGTCCAGATAGGCCACGGCGGCGCGGGTACGGCCGCCCTTGACGTTTTGCAGAAAGTCAAACTCGCCTGGATCGGGGCTGACCACGCCATAGAGTAAAGCGTCATTGGCAAGCTGGGTGAGCGTGTTGGTCTGGACGGTGGTGAGGGTACGGCCGTTTTGATCCAGCAGTTGTACAGTTGGCGTACCGGCCATACCGCGCAAGTTTATGTATAGCGTTACGCGCTTGTTGGACTGGGTGGGCAGGCTGACAGGGGTGTTGTAAACCAACTCGTCCCCAGACGCAAACGAGCCGATGCTCATGCGCAGTTCCCCTTCGATGGCCGGCCCATTATTACCGGCGGTGATGTGTACCGGCAGCCAACTGCCCGTTTTGTAGAAGCCGTCAAAACCGGCGACGGCGCTCAGCGTGATCCCTAGCGCGCTGCTTTGGGCGCGAGTGGCGGTCGGTGACCAAAACAGCAACAGCGTGAGCGCGCAGAAGAGTAGAAATTGTTTGGATTGTTTCTTGGCTTGTCTCATGGTGTGTAATACGTCCAATCGTTTGCCTAAGTTCTTGTGTTTAGACATCCGATGCCTGGCAGTCATTTGCCCTGACAGCCTGCTAACGAAATTCAATGGCATACTCCTCAATGGGTACGTCGGGGCGGGTTTGTTCGATCCAGGCGACTGCTTTTTCGAGCAGGCCATGTAGATAGCCGGCGTCTGTGCCGATGGTGACAATGCCGATGACGGCCGTTTGCCAGACGTCGTGATGATCAATTTCGGCCGTAGCTACGTTAAATTGTTTCGGTAAACGGGTTACAATAGATTTCACAATCTGCCGTTTTTCTTTCAGAGAATAAACACCGTTGACGTGTAATTTAACAACGCAGGTAGCGATTAACATAAATGTAATTTTCCCCGAACTGGATCCATTTGCAAATTAGACCTATGAGAGGTTTTTCATGAACATACGTACAGGCTGCCAGGTGATTTGGTATACTGATAGGGAGTGGTCGGTTGACGGCCGTGCCATTCTTGACCGATTCTGATACGAGCAGAAGTTCAACCCTTACAAAAAACCGAACTTTTGGCAGTAGATTCAGGAGTAGGATGACGATTATGATGTTTGAAACAGATTCAAAAGCGCCTGAAAACCGCAGCGCGGCGCGTTATGGGACCAATGATTCCTGTCTGCGCCGGGCCATGTACCTGTTTATGAGTTTCTTTTTTCTGGTAACGGCCGTTGCGGTCATTTTGGCTATGATTGGCGTACTGCGGGTGGGGCAGAGCGTGAAGCAAATTAGCGAAAACCCAATCAGTGACTTTGTGCGGCAGTTAGTGATACCGGCCACCCCGGAGATCTTGCCCAGCGCTGCTTTTGTGCTGCGTGGCATTCAGAATGAAGCGCGGCTCATCACCCTGTCAGCCAACTACCGCGAGACGTTTATCGCGCAGCGCAATAATGACGTGTTGTGGGGCGCTTTAGGCGAGA
Organism: Anaerolinea sp.; assembly: GCA_014879875.1. Lineage (GTDB taxonomy): Bacteria > Chloroflexota > Anaerolineae > Promineifilales > Promineifilaceae > JACSRF01. Next base: position 10,556 of record JACSRF010000221.1, on the reverse strand, counting down.
AGTTGGTCTTTGAGGCGTTTGGAACCGTCGTCGCCGGCGTTGACCTGTCGCAAATGGGTGAACAGGATTTGCTTGTGGTCGCGCCGCAGACCGTGTGGGTGAGACTGCCCCCGGCAGAAATTTTTGCCGATTTGCCCATTCTAGATACCACCCTTTCTTACGTGGCCGATAGAGATACCGGGCTGCTGACCCGCGCCGATCCGGAGTTGGAAACACAAGTGCGCCGTGTGGCCGAACAGGAAATCTTAGCCATTGCCCAGGAAAGTAATTTGTTGGTACAGGCGAACGTGAACGCGCAGCAAGAAATTCGCAAGATTATGCAAGGATTGGGCTTTACAGAAGTCGTCTTTTTTGAGGATGAACTCCCGCCGGCGACGCCTTATGTGCAGCCTGTGCCGAAGGGGTATGTGGTGACGCCGGAAGCGCCATAGTAACCGTTCACCCCAGGTAGGGCTGAATGCTTACTTTTCAAAAAACCTGTCCGGTCTAGCCGGGTCAGGCCGGGATTTCGTCGTCTGGACGCGGACCAGGATCAGACAGGCCACTGCTGGATAGATGTTGCAGCACGTTTACGTCCATGTCGCCTGCGCATAAAATGTGGCAGGAGAGGCGGAAACTGCCCAGGTTGTCACCGCTTTCCAGTTTAGCGTGTTCGCGTGGATGGTACGCTTCTGGTTCGCCACTATTGAAGGTAACGCGGCAGGTGGTGCATCTGGCATTCCCGCCACAGCGATGCAGAATATCTATCCCGGCGTCTTCTATTGCCAGGACGAGGCGCTGGCCATCGGGCGCAGTGAAAGTTTTTCCGTCAGCAGTTATTGTTGCCATCTATGTCTCCTTGTATTGGGTTCGCAGAATCGTATGCTTGAATTTTAGCAAGGTTGAATTTGTTTTTGGGAGATGTTTACGTAGTACACATCTTTGGGAGGTGGTTGTGCAAATACCGGCGCGTATTCCTGGTTTACGCTGGCTGACCATTGTGTGGGGGGTGTATGCGGCTATTTGGATTAGTCTGGAAGGAGATTTGCGCCAGGTGGTGGCGTTGGGAGTGTGTACCATGTTGGTGGGTCTGGGGCATGGGATGCAGCGGCGCTGGGCGGGACGGCCGTTTCCGGCCCCTGGCTGGTTGGCGCGAATGGCGGCGACTGGCCTGCTTCTGGGCGCGGGCAGCAGCATCCTCACCCTGTTTTTCATGGCGCTAAAGACAGGCTTGCACGCGCATGGCCCTGAATTTACGGCTGACGAACTGGCCTGGGTTATGCGGCAGCTACCCTTGTGGGCCGGCGTCGGAGGCATGACCGGGCTTGGCCTGGGGCTGTTGTCGTTGGCGATGGTCGGTGATTAGTGATCGGCGCGCCGACCACTAATTACTGATTTAGCCTGGATTCTAAGGATGCCAGCGCCGCTTCCAGTTGTGATTGGCGCAGGCTGGTGGTCACGTCGCCGCGCGTACGTTCCAGCACGGCGCGCACCGTATCGGTACGCCGGCGCAGTCCACCAGTGATGCTGTCGTTGAAATCAAACGTGACCAATGTGCTGTAAATCTGGTCCATGTGGTCCAGCAGCCGCTCGGCTTCGTCGCTGTGGCCGTGCCGGATGATGTCCAGGATGCGGCGGCGTAGTTCCGTGGCCGCTTCGGCCAGCCCGTTGAGCCAGGTGTTGGACTCGGCGTTCAGTTCGGCCGGCGTGGGCAGTGGTTGGTCACGCACCAGGGCATAGGTCAGGCACGCTTCGACGTATTCCTTAACGGCATCTTGCGTATAGCCAGCATAATAAAGGCCGGGATAAGCTTGAACGCCGGTGGTGAGGGTGGTTACGGCCGTTTTCGCTTCCGCAATCAATTGATCGGCCGGCTCCCACTCATCGCGGTGAATGGCGCGAATGGCGCGCGCGCACAAGCTAATTAACGTCCGTGACTGTTGGTACGCCTGGTCGCGGGCGCTGTTGGTCTGTTCAAACTGTAGGCGAATTTTGTCGGCTAACTTATCCAGATTATTCATGATTAATCCTGCTGCTTGCCACCCTCGGTAGAAAAGCGAAAGAAATCGTCAACCAGCGGCGACGATTGGCTGGGGATGCGAATCTGGCCGAACTGTTTTTCATAATTTTGCACGTTTTGCGCCAGGGCCAGTTGCAGCATTTTGGCGTGCATGGGCGTCATAATGATCCGCGCCTGCACTGTGCCGCGTGGGGTGCGCGGCAGCACCTGGGCAAAATCGAGGACAACTTCGACCGGAGTATGGCTGATGAGGGCCACATTGGAGTAGACAATGGGTACTTCTCTGGGCATGTCAATGGTGATTTGTTTTGGCCCAGGTGGGACTGGTATATTGGATTCGGGTTGTTGTTCGCTCATATTGTTTGCTCCTTGCCTATGTGCCATAAGATACTATAGTTTGGGCGAACTGCAAAACTGCATAGTTCGGTAGCAACAGTTCAACCTGCCCTTGGGGAAACTGGTGTGTTAAAATGGATTTGATTCATCTGATTACCGATTACTGTATCATCTCAATAAATGGGGGTGAGAGGAGTGCGCATCCTCAGATGCCACTCCTCCACGAGATATTGAGAAGATACCGATTACTGCATACCGATAGTAGGAGGGTTGTTTAATGAAAGGACGGCAAAGTCTTGGGTCGCTGTTCGTGGGGGTGATGTTGGGAGTTGTGGTCGGGGCAGGTGGCCTGACGTTGGCAAACCGGCAGCGGCCGGTTCCCATTGAGATTATTGCGCCGCTGCCTACCTGGACGCCGGCGCCGACGGCTACGTCTGGCCCACTGCGCGTTTTTGTCAATGGCGCGGTTGCTGCGCCGGCCGTCTATACGCTGCCCCCTGGCAGTATTGTTGAGGATGTGATTGCGGTGGCTGGCGGCTTTACGGCACAGGCGGATACGGCCGTTGTCAATCTCGCTTTTCCTTTACAAGATGGTATGCAATTGTTTATTCCCGCACTGGGGGAGGCTGCGCCGGTGACTGCGGACCTGTTCACCCTGCCCGATACCCGCAGCGTAGAAGTTTCCCTTACCGCTGCTGATGGCCTGGTCAATCTCAATACGGCGTCGCTGGCAGAACTGGATGCGCTGCCGGGGATCGGCCCCAGTACGGCGCAAAAGATCATTGAGTACCGTGAGGCAAACGGCCGTTTTGCGACCATTGAAGACATCATGAACGTCTCCGGCATTGGTCAGGCTAAATTTGATCAGATCAAAACGCTCATTACGGTTGGTGGACCCTGATGCCTTATAAAAAGATCGCGGCGGCCGCTGCTCGCTTTTTACGCTTTCCCGTTACCTCGCTGCCACGCCGCCCATTTCACCCGCCGCAAAAGTTGTTGATTTTGAAGCCTTGCTGCATCAGCCAGGTGATGTTGGCGACGCCCTTACTCGCTGTCTTAAGTGACGCTTTCCCCGGTGCGCGCATTGATTGGGCCGTCGCCGACTGGGCGCGGCCGGCTCTGGCCGGAAACCCACGCCTGACCGAACTGATCCCGGCAAATGAATTGGTCACAGCCACGGCGAGTTGGTATAACGTTGGCGATCTGATCGCCCGTATTCGTCAGGAGCGGTATGACACCTGTTTTATTCCCAGCCGCTCAAGTCTGTTGGCTTACGTTGCCTGGCGCGCCAGAATTCCGCAGCGGGTTGGGCTGCATGTCAACGGCCGTGGTCTGGCGCACACGTTGGCCGTGCGCCCTGAAAAAGACGCCATACATGAAGCGGATGTTTACCTGGCGTTGGCGCGCGCCATTGACCTTGACCCGGCATTAATAGCGGTGTCCAGCAAAATGGAATTTTACCCCCCAGACGCGGACAGAACGGCCGTGACTGCTCGTCTCATTGAAGAAGTGGATTGGTTAGGCGACGTGCCTTTAATCCTGATTCATCCCGGTGGGGGACATAATCCGCTGTATACCATTCCCGAAAAACAGTGGCCTCCTGAGCGGTTTGCGCGGCTGGGCAACTATCTGGCGCGGACTTATCAGGCGCGTATCATTCTCGTTGGCGCGGCTGCCGACAAGCCGGTTGCCGACGTGGTGGCCGGCATGATGTCGGCGCCTGTGGCGAATATGGCCGGGAGGATTGGGTTAGGCGCATTGGGCGCGTTGTGCGAAGTGGCTGATTTGTATGTGGGCAATGATGCCGGCCCCACCCACATTGCCGCGGCCATTGGCTGCCCTGTCCTGGCGCTATTTGGCCCAAGCCAACCGGCCATTTCCGGCCCGTACACGCCGCGAGGGCGCGCAACTAGCTTATGGCGTGATAGGTCGGTTATGGAGTTTAGTTGGGCGGAGGGGGTGTCGGTCGAGGAGGCGATGGCTGCGGCAGATAGCTTGTTGAAGACGTGAAAGGTGAAACGTGATGGACAACTGCGTTGTTTCACGTTTCACCTTTCACGCTTTTACCCAATCATCTGGATCGGAATAAAGTTCGCCTCGTGGCTTTGCAGCGTTAGCACACTGATCCGCGCGGCCACATCTTGCGCAATTTGCTTGAGGGCAACGGCCGCCGGCGAATCTGGATGGGATACCACAATGGGTTCCCCGCTGTCACCGCCAACCCGTACCTGTGCTTCCAGGGGGATGGATCCCAGGTAAGGGATGTTGTAATCTTGCGCCAACTTAGCGCCGGCGCCCGTGCCGAAAAATTCACCGCTCATGTTTTCAATGACGCCAATGATGGGCACTTCCAGCTTCTCGAATGTTTTCAGGCCGCGCAGCGCGTCGGCCGCCGCCACCTGCATGGGTTGGGTGATCACCAACGCCCCCGAAAGGGGCAGCACTTGCGCCAGCGTCAACTGCGCATCTCCTGTTCCCGGTGGTAAATCTACAACCAGGTAATCTAATTCGCCCCAATCTACGTCTGTGAGTAACTGCTGAATGGCGCCATGCAGCATGGGGCCACGCCAGATTAGCGGCTGGTCGGGTCTGACCAGAAACGCAGTAGAAATGAACTTGACGCCATAACTTTCGGCCGGAACCATCTTCCTGTTTTGCGGTGGCGGCATTTGCTCCACGCCCATCATCATAGGGATATTCGGGCCAAGAATGTCGGCGTCGAGCAGGCCGACCCGCGCGCCCGACTGCGCCAGGGCAATTGCCAGGTTGACGGCGATGGTGCTTTTACCAACGCCACCTTTGCCACTGGAAACGGCAATGGTATTGCGAAATTGCTGCCCGATCTGGCTGCTGATGCGGTTATCTTTGGGCACGTTGGCGTCCCAATTGATTTTAATGGCGCCTATTCCGGGAAGCTGCGCCAGCGCCGCTCGCGAATCGTTTTCCATTTTCCCTTTTAGTGGGCATGCTGGCGTGGTGAGCATGATGGTAAATTCGACGTTATTGCCGTCAATTTTGAGGTTTCGAATCATGTTCAACGATACCAGATCGCGATGTAGTTCTGGTTCGATGACTGTAGACAACGCCTGCATAATGGCGTCTTCATTAAGTTCACTTTTTTTCTTAAACATTAGTATAATTGGCCTTTGTATATAAGTTGGCGCGCCTTCAGTTCTTCCAAACGATCTTCTGGTTCGTCGCCGGCTTCACCCCGTTTCCCTTTCTTTTTCTGCTTTGATTGTTCGGTGAAATCACGCGCGGCTGCTTCCGCCTCAGCTTTGCGCGGCGCAATTTCGCGCCAGTAGCTCAGTGGTTTGCTCAACCGTTCCTTGTCGTGGATGTGCGCAGTGGTGCGGTCATAGCTGGCTAGTTCGTAATCATGATCCATTTTAATGGCGTCAAAGGGGCAGAATTCCGCGCACAAGCCGCAGTTCATGCAAATGTCAATGTCAATGTAGAACTCTTCGGGTTCGGGCTTGGGACGGCCGTTGGGCTGCGTGCCACGTTTAATCCAGATGCACTGCGGTGGGCATACCTTGGCGCAAATGCCACACGACGTACACCATTCATGCGCCCATTTTTGCCCCGGAGCGGGATCGTCTGTTACCAGGAAGGGTACAAAGCGAAAGCGTTCAGGCACGGCCAGCTTTTCTTCGGGGTAGAAAACGGTAACGACGCCGCGACCTTCCAGGCTTTGCCGCACGGTCAGCGCCGCGTCATTGTAATAACGGCCGCCGCGTGACGCCCAAAAAATATCATCAACGTAAGATGTGACAAAATGCTTGATGGTAATTGCCATCCCCTTCAGAATGCCTAATCCGTACATATTATCTCCATATCGGGAGTCGGTTATCGGTTATCGGTGGTCGGTTATCGGTGATCCGTGGCGTATACTCATTTACCGATTACCGTTTACCGATTACTGCTTACCGATTACCGTTTACCGATTACCGATTACCGATTACCGTTTACCGTTTACCGATCCACTTCGCCTAACACAATATCAATGCTGCCCAGAATGGCGACCACATCCGCAACCTTGTGCCCCAGAGACATTTTTTCCAGCGCCGTCAGATTAATAAACGAGGGGGAGCGCACGTGGTAACGCGCCGGGTTGGCGTCGCGCCGTTTAGCTGTGATGTAATAGCCTAGTTCACCTTTCGGGTTTTCGACACGGCCGTATGCTTCCCCAGCACGCGGCATCCGAATGGCATACTGTGGCTTGCCGCCGATAATGGGGCTGCCTTCCGTCTCCTGCAAATGGGGCAGCACTTGTTGCAAAATGCGTAAACTTTGCTGTATCTCATCCACGCGGATCAAGTAGCGATCATAAATATCCCCGTTGTAGCGTACAGCCACATCAAAATCCAGGTGTTCGTAATAAGAATACGGCTGCGCGCGGCGCACGTCATAAGGTACGCCACTGGCGCGCAATACCGGGCCGGCCGCGCTATAAGCGATGGCATCTTCAGGGGACAAATACCCCACGCCAATACCACGCGAACGCACAATTTCGTTGCCGGTCATCAACTGATCCCCTTGTGTCATGGCGCGTGGCAGTCGTTCATAAATCAGGTCGTGCAAAAACTTCATCGTCGGCGCGCCGCGCACGTCATCGGGCAAGTCGTAAGCCAGGCCGCCAAAGCGCATATAATTGCACATCATCCGCGAGCCAGACGCGGCCTCGAAAAAGTCCAGAACCAGCTCCCGTTCAATGTAAAAATAGAGCATGGGGGTTTGCAGCGCGCCCATATCATTGAGCAAAAAGCCAATCGCCCACAAATGGTTGACAATGCGCGTCAATTCCACCATCAAAATGCGAATCCACTCCGCTCGTTCTGGCACTTCGGCGCCCATCAACTTTTCCACAGCCAGCACGTAGCCGTGGTTATTGGACATGGAAGAGATATAGTCGAGGCGGTCGGTGTAAGGGATATTTTGAATGAAGGTGTTGCGCTCGCCGATCTTTTCGTGGTTGCGATGTAGATAGCCCATCACCGGTTTCAGGCCGACAATGGTTTCCCCATCCAACGTCAGCGCCATGCGAAATACGCCATGCGTTGAGGGATGCTGTGGCCCCATATTGATGATGATCTTGTCCGTCTTAATATTCTTGGATTGTTCCCGCGTGTAGGTGATGCCGGCGTAGGAATCTGTCTCGGCTTCTGGTTCTTCTAATGTGGGCGTCCAACCGGCCGGGTACTGCACGTTTTTGCCATACGGGTTCTTTTCTTCGGCGCGGAAAACTGCGCCACCCGGCCAACGGCTGCCAAATGGCTTGTTCTCTTCTTCGTAAAACGGCTCTTTCCAATCTTTGCGCAGGGGGTGGCCGTGAAAACCATCCCAGGTGAGGATGCGGCGCAGGTCGGGGTGGCCTTCAAAGTGGAAGCCAAACAAGTCGTAAGCCTCGCGCTCCTGGAAATCAGCGCCCGGCCAGACCGGAACAACAGAGGGCAGCGCCGGGTTATCACGGTCTACCTGCACTTTCATGACCAGAGCCGGGCCGCCCCGTTCAATGTTGTAGGTGTGGTAGACCACTTCCATCTTGTTTTCTTCGATTAGGTCCACGCCAGTCACGCTGGACAGGTAATTGAAGCCTAATTCGTCGCGCAGCGCCCGGCTGACCTGGGTAATTCTTTCTGGTGCAACCAGCACACCCTCATACCCATCGCGTGTATCATCTGTGACGTAATCTGGAAACCGTTGTTTGAGTACGGCCGTTGCCGCCGCTACCGGGTCGTCAGCAAATTCAGACATCTCACCAGCAAGTGGGGCTTCTAAAATCATTTCACTCATGGGTTATTTTTCCTCTGGTGTGGTCACGCTGCGGTGACAACCTCAGCTTTTGCCGCTTCCGCTTTAATCAGATCAAGTTGGCGCACGTCGAATAAGTCTGGCCCAAGCAGGGGCACGGGGATCATCTCGGCCGTCGGGTCATTCTTGCGATACCAGGGTACGGTGGCAATAGATTGCTGGTCTATTTTTTCTTGCAGGGCGATCAACCCATTGATCAATGCTTGCGGAGTTGGGGGGCAGCCAGGAACGTAGACATCTACGGGAATGAATTTATCTATGCCATCCACGACGTTATACCCTTCTTTGAAAGGTCCGCCACCAGAGGCGCAGGCGCCCATGCTGAGCACGTAACGCGGTTCGGCAATCTGATTGTAGAGGCGCACGATAATGGGCGCCATCTTTTTGGTGACGGTCCCGGAGACGATCATGAGATCCGCCTGGCGCGGCGAGGCGCGGAACACTTCCATGCCGAAGCGGGAAAGGTCAAAGCGGCTGGACGCCGTGCAAATCATCTCGATGGCGCAGCAGGCGAGGCCAAAGCCCAACGGCCAAAGCGAATTGCGCCGTGACCAGTTGTAAATGGGGTCTAGCAGCTTTGCCAGGTTTGTGATTACCACATTGTTTTGCACTTCATCTGGCACGGTGATGTCAGGTGAAGCGATGCCTGCATTGGTTGTCGTCATAGGCTTACTGTCTCCTCATACCAAACAGTTAAAATGTCAAGCAATCCTTGTTCGGTCACTATTGTGGGGTCATCGCTAAATCCGGGTAGGGCCAGGATGCAGCGCGTCAATTCATGCAATCCAACCTGTGTCGGGTCTTGCTCTGGATATTGGTCTATCAGAGCCATGACGATGGCGTATGTTGAATCCCAATAGAGTTCAGGCGTGTTGCCCGTCAACGTTTTTCCCACCTGGATGATGTATCTGTGTGGCGCTGTATGTTACCTGAAATTGCAGCGCCCATTGCCGCTTAAGTATATTCAATTGTGCCTGATGGGTCGAATGATTTATGATTTCTTTCACAAATTAGTGTATCGTTTGCCTATGATGATGTCAAAAATTCAAGCTGCCCTGATTTCACCCTATCATGGCGGCAGCCATCGGGCGTGGGCAGAAGGGCTGCAAGCGTTTACGCAGCACGATGTTACGCTGTTGACGCTGCCGGCGCGGTTTTGGAAGTGGCGTATGCATGGCGGCGCGGTGACGCTGGCGCGCCGTTTTTTGGCGCAGGAACAGCGGCCAGACGTGATCTTGACGACGGATATGCTGGATGTGACGACATTTTTGGCATTGACACGGCCGTTTACCGCCCACACACCCATCGCCCTCTATATGCACGAAAACCAGTTGACGTACCCCTTGTCTGCCAATCCGAACGAGGGGGCCATGCGCCGGCAGCACGGTGAGCGGGATTTGCATTATGCCTTTGTCAATTATGCTTCCATGTTAGCGGCCGACGTGGTGTTATTCAATTCACAGTTTCATCTGGATAGTTGGCTGCACGCGCTGCCCCGTTTCTTGCGCCGGTATCCAGAGTTTAACGAGTTGAATTCGGTGGAAACAGTGCGCCAGAAGAGCCGCGTCTTGCCGGTGGGGGTGGACTTCGGGAGATTGGAGATGGGAGAGGAGGGCCGGAGTCAATCGCCGCTTGTTTTGTGGAATCAGCGTTGGGAATATGACAAGAACCCAACGATGTTTTTTGAGGCGTTGTTTACGTTGGCGGATGAAGGGATACCGTTTCAGGTGGCTTTGTGTGGAGAACAGTTTGGGAAACGGCCGTCTATCTTTGCGGAAGCTGTCGCCAGATTGGGAGAACGCCTGATCCACATTGGGTATGCCCAGCCAGACCATTACCGGCAGCTTTTGTGGACGGCAGACGTGACCGTCTCGACCGCGCACCACGAGTTTTTTGGCATCAGTGTTTTAGAGGCCATTTACTGCCACACGTTCCCGATCTTGCCGCACCGGCTCAGTTACCCGGAGTTAATCCCAGAATCGTATCATTGGCGCTGCCTGTATGAAGATGAAGCGGGGCTGCTGCCGCGGCTGCGGTGGGCGCTGCAACAGCGGGAAGCCGCCAGGCAGATAGCAGGGGAATTGGCGACGGCCGTTGCCGGTTATGGGTGGTCACACATGTCGGCGCGCTATGATGATGTGCTGGCGCAGTTGGTGGAGAGATGAAAAAGCGGGTTTAGGCGCTAACAGCGCCAAGATCGACAAAAAATTGGCGCTAAGCAGAAAATAATGAATCGTGAATAATGAACAATGAATGGTGAAGTTTCGGTTTGTTCGCCCAGTGACGCTGGCGACAGCGCAAAACGAAGGGGGGAAATCGGGCGTTGATTATTGACCTTTTCCAGTCCAAACTGCTACAATGACGCTGGTCGTGGGGGTGAGCGGTAGCGGTTATCGGGTATCCCCAG